>CAVGCW010000001.1:0-10653 GCA_963628025.1 Alloprevotella sp.
TCCCGATGTCCAAGAAATGGGAGGCAGTTCACTGTCCCCTTTGTGGTGGTTTTTGGCGCGGGTGGGTTAGTTGAGGGCGGCTTGGGCTAGGCGGGCTTCAGCGTCCTCCTCGGTGACGCCCAAGGCCACAGCAAACTCCTCGATGGAGCGGCGCTTGGCTTCCTTGAGTACGCGCATGTAGTAGGAGCTGGGCTTTTTATCGGCTTCCTCGGCCTGGCGAATGCGGTGCATCATGGTCTTTGCCACGCGGACCGTCTCGGGCGCACCCAGCTTGAGCTGCTGCTTAAAGTGCGTCTCTTCAAGTGAGCTGTTGCGCTCGGTAAAGGTGTCGCACTCCAGCTCGTCGTAGTGGCTCAGCAGGTGCTCGGCATCTTGCTGAGAGATGGCGGCGTGCAAACGGTCGGCCTGCGCCACGGGGTACATGAGGATCGTCTGCGCATGTCCCTGCTTGGTCTCGAGCAGCAGCATGGGCTGCGGTGTGTCGTCCCTAAAACCGACGACGGTGCAGACTCCCTGACCCGGATGAATGACGTGTTGACCGATTGAGAACATGCTACCTCCAACTTATACGAATTTACGTATGTCTAGAATAACACGCTGACGTGCGCAAATCCTCACTTTATGCAGGAAAAGCACACAACTCTGATAGGTAAGAGTATTCGATAAAAGACGCAGCTCATTCACACCTTTATGCATTTTCAACGCGTGCATAATTTGCAGGCAGACTGGCATCTTTGAGTGACTCCATACAAGCTGTAGTCAATTTTGTGCATATGCAATATCTATTAGCTTTACCCTGCGACAGTAGCTACCGCTTGTGATAGAGTGCTACAAACTCTGGCTTTTGCCCTACGAGTGACCAAGAGCTCGGGGGCTTTAACACAAGGAGGACCTATGCCCGAGAAGATTGAAGAGCTGGTACGCGCTGCGCTTGCTGCGGCCCAGGAGGCCGGCGACCTTTCCGCATTTGAACTTGACGATTGCGCTATCGAGCGACCGGCTGACACTTCTCATGGCGAGTGGACCTCTACCATGGCCCTGAAGTCCGCCAAGCTGGCCCACTGCGCCCCGCGCAAGATCGCCGAGGCCATCGTTGCCCATATGCCCGAGGACCCCGCGATCGAGAAAGTCGAGATCGCAGGTCCCGGCTTCATCAACTTCTACCTCTCCGTTGCCGTCAAGAATGCCATCTTTGGCGAGGCTCGCGAGAAGGGTATGGACTTCGCTAAGTCCAACGTCGGTGGTGGCCTGAAGACCCAGGTCGAGTTCGTTTCCGCCAACCCCGTCGGCCCCATGCACATTGGCCACGGCCGCTGGGCCGCGCTGGGCGACTCGCTCTGCCGCGTCATGGACCACGCCGGTTACGACATCCAGCGTGAGTTCTACATCAACGACCACGGCTCTCAGATGAACACCTTCGGCAACTCCATCAGCACGCGCTATATGCAGCTTGCCGACATCATCGCCAAGCAGGGCGTGGATATCGACGAGGCTCACAAGCTGCTGATCGCCGACCGCGACGCCTTTGTTGCCGACGAGAACGACGAGCACCCCGAGACCCATCCGTATCAGGACAACTTTGCCGAGACCCTGGGCAAGGATTCCTACGGCGGCGACTACATCATCGACGAGGCTGCCGAGTTCTGGCGCACCGACGGCGACAAGTGGGTCGAGGCCGATCCGCAGGAGCGCATGGAGAGCTTCCGTGAGCGCGGCTACGTGAAGATGGTCGACAACATGCGCGACCTCTGCCATGCCGTCAACTGCGACTTCGATCGTTGGTTCTCCGAGCGTTCGCTGTACGTGAAGGACACCGAGGGCGAGACCGCCGGCACCTCTGCCGTCGACCGCGCTTTTGAGAAGCTCGACAAGATGGGCTACCTCTACACCAAGGACGGCGCCCTGTGGTTCCGCTCCACCGACCTGGGCGATGACAAGGACCGCGTCCTGATCAAGTCCGACGGCGAGTACACCTACTTCGCCTCCGACGTTGCCTATCACTGGGATAAGTTCCAGCGCGTCGACCACGTCATCGACATCTGGGGCGCCGACCACCACGGCTACATCGAGCGCGTCCGCTGCGTCTGCGACGCTCTTGGCTATCCCGGCAAGTTTGAGGTTCTGCTGGGCCAGCTCGTCAACCTGCTGCGTAACGGCAAGCCCGTCCGTATGTCCAAGCGCAAGGGCACCATGGTGACCCTGCAGGAGCTCGTCGACGAGGTCGGCTCCGATGCCGCTCGCTACACGCTCATCTCCAAGAGCTCCAACCAGATGGTCGACTTCGATATCGAGGCCGTCAAGAAGCGCGACAACTCCAACCCGGTGTACTATGTGCAGTACGCTCACGCCCGCGTGTGCTCCATCCTGCGCCGTGCCGCCGACGTTACGCCCGAGCAGGCTGACGAGATGGGCATGAAAGCCGTCGCCGCCAAGGCCATTGGTGAGAACGTCGATTACTCGCTACTGACCGACCCGACCGAGCTTGCCCTTTCGCGCAAGCTCAACGAGCTCACCGACCTGATTGCCAGCTGCGCTCGCGACCGCGCCCCGTTCCGTCTGACGCACTTTGCTGAGGAACTCGCCGGCGACTTCCACAGCTTCTACGCTGCCTGCCAGGTTCTGCCGAGTGAAGGCCGTCCCGTCGACCCCGAGCTTTCGCGCGCCCGTCTGGCCGCTTGCGACGCCGTCCGCGTGACGCTCGCTCTGGTGCTCACCCTTGTTGGCGTTTCCGCGCCCGAGCAGATGTAAGCTACGGGTCATTTGACCGTTTAGGTTCGGCTTTGCTGAGCCCTATAAGCCCGATCTCCATGCGGAGGTCGGGCTTTTTGCACAAACGCCGACGTATTGACGAATTTGGAACTGCTGGAAATACGAAACTATGCCGGTTTACTACGATGAAATGAGAAATTCCAACCACGCCGGCTTTTCGCAAAAAAGTGCATGGCATCTACCTGCGGTTTTAGTTCAACAAGTTTCGGAGTGGTCGCGGTTGAGCGATTCATCGTAGTAAACCGCCATAGTTTTGGCGGAGGCAGTCAGATTTGTGGGTGTTAAACCAAAGAGTGCCCCTTTTGACTAGTCGTTTAAGAGCGTTCCCAATGACTAAGTTGCAGGTGGTTGCGGTTGTGTTACACTAACGCTGCGTATATGACGCAATCATCTCGATACAGATCAATGATGTCCGTCGTTTTGAACGGAACTAGACTGTTTAGCCGCCCTGAAGGTTTATGCAGGGAGCATGTGATCACAGGGCTTGAAAAGAAAGTTGAGCAAACACTGTGTCTGATCAACAGCAAGAAAACGAAATAACGACGACGCAAGCCGCTCCCGCTGCACCGGTTGCGTCGGACCAGGTCGCGGCGCCCGCGCATGCCTCGGCTCCTGAGACGCCTAAGGCTGCTTCGACGCCTACGCCTGCAACGGCTGAGAAGGCCGTGCCTGCAACTGGTGAGGAGGCTGCTCCGGCAAAGCCCAAGCGTACGCGCCGCACGGCCAAGCCTGCTGCTGACGGCGAGGAGGTCACCAAGCCCAAGCGCCGTACCACGCGCACGACGCGCGTCAAGCGCACCGTTGCAGCTGACTCCTCGGCGCCGATTTCCGATGAGGTCGCGCAGGCACGTGCGTTGGCGCAGATTAGCGAGGCTCAGGTGGTGCGCGCCCGCCGTCGTGCTGCCGAGCGCGAGGCCGCGGCTCTGACCGAGCTTGCAGCTCCGTCTGTGCCCGAGACGCCTGCCGCCGACCAGCCGACCGAGAAGCCGGCGCCGCGCACACGCCGTCGCACGGCTGCTAAGGCCGAGCAGGTTGCCGATCAGGTAACCCCTGAGCTCACTGAGGCTTCGGTCCGTTCCGCGGCAGGGGAGGGCACATCGCCTGCTGAGCCCGCTGCGCCTGTCGAGGCCAGCGAAGTTCCCGTTGTCGATCCGGCTTTGCGCCCGCACCGTCGCGGTCGCAAGCCCAAGGCCTTCGTCGAGGCAGAGAAGGCCGCAGCCGCAGCCGCCGCCGCTCGGGATGCTGCGGCGACCGCCGAGTCTGCAACCACTGCCGATGCACCCGTCCAGGATGCTACGACTTCCGAGGCCGCTCCCGCCGATGTCGAGCTCGCCGATGTCCGTCCTGGTCGCAGCCATCGTACTGCTGCTAAGCGCACGTCCAAGGCAAAGGCTGCCAAGAAGGGTGCGTCCGAGGATTCCGCCGAGACGACAGTCGATGCATCGATTGATGCCGCAGAGCCCCAGGACGTCGAACGGCCTGCGTCCGAGAAGCCCAAGCGCGGTCGTAAGAAGTCCGCTAAGGCCAAGGCGTCCGAGCAGCAGGCTGATGTCGAAGCGCAAGTCGATTCCGGCGCCGAGGGCAATGACGCCGCTGCGGCCAATGCCGATGCCGCCGCAACCGATGGCGCCGCGCCCGCCGAGACCGAAGACGGCGCTCGCCCCAACCGTCGCCAGCACAAGCGCAACGACGAGCGCAACGAGCGCAAGGACGAGCGCAACAACGACCGCCGCAACCGCCAGCGCGATCGCAAGCAGCGCAACAAGGAGCGTAATGCCGCTCCCACCGAGCCCACGCTTTCGCGCGAGGAGCTCGCGGCCATGAAGGTCGCCGAGCTGCGCGAGAAGGCCAAGGAGTTCGAGATTGAGACGACCGGCAAGAAGAAAGCCGAGCTCGTCGAGGAGATCTACGTCACCGCCGCGAAGGCCGAGGGCTTCCGCGACATCAAGGGCATCCTGCAGATTCGTCCGGACAGCTCCGGTATCATCCATGCCCATGGCTACATGAAGTCCAACGACGACGCCTTCGTGCCCGCCTACCTCATCCGCTCCGCGCGTCTGCGCACGGGCGACGTCATCGAGGGCTCGCTTCGTCCTTCGCGCGGCGGCGACAAGCGCGCCGGCCTCGCCAAAATCACGACCGTCAACGGTCTAGACCCCGAGCAGATTCGCAACCGCCCCAAGTTCGGTGACCTCACCCCGGTCTATCCCAACGAGCCGCTGCGCATGGAGCATGGCAAGGACTCCATTACCGGTCGCGCCATCGACATCGTGTCGCCGATCGGCAAGGGTCAGCGTGGCTTGATCGTGTCCCCGCCCAAGGCCGGCAAGACCACGATCCTCAAGAAGATCTGCCAGTCTATCTCGATTAACAACCCCGAGGTGCACCTCATCTGCCTGCTCGTCGACGAGCGCCCCGAAGAGGTCACCGATATGCAGCGTTCCATCAAGGGCGAGGTTGTGGCGTCGACCTTCGATATGCCCGCCGACAACCACACCCGCGTGGCCGAGCTCGTCATCGAGCGCGCCAAGCGCATCGTGGAGCTGGGCGGCGATGTCGTGGTGGTGCTCGACTCCATCACGCGTCTTGCCCGCGCCTACAACTTGGCGGCGCCCGCCTCGGGCCGCATCCTTTCGGGCGGCGTCGATTCGGCGGCGCTGTATCCGCCCAAGCGCTTCCTGGGCGCAGCCCGCAATATCGAGAACGGTGGCTCGCTCACCATCCTGGCCTCTGCCCTCATCGACACCGGTTCCAAGATGGACGAGGTCATCTTTGAGGAGTTCAAGGGCACCGGCAACATGGAGCTTAAGCTCGACCGCGACCTGGCCGACCGCCGCATCTTCCCGGCTATCGACCCCGTTGCCTCCGGTACGCGTAACGAGGACCTGTTGGTTGACGAGCAGATGCGTCCGTTTGTCTTTGGCCTGCGTCGCATTCTTGCCGGCATGAACAACACCGAGCGCGCGGCCGCATCGTTTATCAAGGGTCTTAAGGGCACCAACACCAACCAGGAGTTCCTGGTGCGTTCGGCCAAAAAGCACAGCGACTACGAGCAGACGTTCTAGGTTGTCATCCACGCGCAGCGATAGTCATCAGTGCAATAAAGGGTCGGGGCTTTGAGCCTCGGCCCTTTTCTATATTGCCGCTCCGCGCTTTTTTGACCATAAGACTGGCAAGCAGCAGGTTTCCCGTTTCAATCCGACATCGTCGCTTGCAATCGACAGGGCGGTTTCGCATAATAGCTTTTAAGCTTCGCGACGGATAACGCAGATGAAACGAACCATATACCGTTGCTTTGGGGCATAGCCCCGCTTCATCTTCTCTCGCGCAGCCAACTGAATGATGCGATTTGGGTGCTGGAAGATGGGGAGAGCTCATGGCTTCTTCTGATGCAACACAACGAGCAGTCCTTGCCGGACTTTCGTGCGGGATCGGCCTTGCCGCTCCCGTGGTTATGTATGCCGCGACGCTGCCGTTTTCGTCTGTGAACGAGACGGTCGTGGCGGGTGCGGTTCCCTTCGCCGTGGGCGCGGTGGCGGGCGTGGGTATCTATGCCGCCTCGCTGGGTATTTCCGAGTACCGTGCGCAGCGTGAAGAGCGTCTATTCCAGCCTGATGCCATGGGCGGTGCCGCCAATCTCAATCAGCATCAAAGCGAGTTCAAGACCGCCTCGATTCCAGCTCAGCAGCAGGATGCGACTCCTTACGTTGCGGCTTCTGCTTCTCAGGCTCAGGCGGAGCAGTCTACCTCGGCATTCCTTTCCGGCCTGACTGGTGCGTTCCAGCGCCGTCATGCCGATGATGGTGTCCCTACCATCGCTCGAGCCGCAGATGCTATGGACGAGGACGAGGCTTGGTCCATGATCGACAGTATGCTCGACGACGATTCGCCGGTGAGCTGCGACCCTGCACACTCGCGCGACGTCTATCAAGTCGCCATCGACGAGCTCACCAACGGCGGGCAGACCGGCTCCTTCAATCGCGACGACATCGCCGCCGCGGCACGCGCCGTGTCTGGCTCCCAGGCCGCCCCTGCGGGCAGCACGGCGGCTTTCGTGGCACTCGTCGCCAACGCGGCAGCCAATAACGCCTACAGCGCTACCTCGGCGGACGCGAACGCTTCTGCCGACAATTCGTACGTTGATGAAGCCATGGCCGCGGACGAGGAGGCCGTTGCCGCCCGCCGTGCCGCCGAAAGCTCGCTGTGGGGCGCTCCTGCCCAGCAGCAGGCGGCTGAGGCTGCGCCGTACAATGTAAACCTCGCCAGCATGCCTATCATCTCCGGTGCCGCGGATATCGATTTCGATGACCTCGATGAGCCTGCAGCCATCACCGCATCGATTGATGCCCAAGATCGCATCGACACCGGCGACCTTCCGGATGCCTCACTCGAGGTTGATGTCCCCATGGCTGATTACTCGGGCCACGAGGACATGTGGGCCGCCGCCACCGCGATTCTGGATGAGATTGACGAGCCTGCTCCTGTTGCAGCCCCCGCTCCCGTCGCTGCCCCTCAGCCTGCTGCCCCCGCCTATGTCGGCCGTCACAGCGCTGTGTTCCCCGAGGATACTGCCCGTATCTCGCGCGAGAGCATCGAGCGGGCCGAGGCTATTGCCGCCGGCATTATGGAAAACCGTCGTCACGAGCGCGTCAATCAGATCCTCGAGGAAGAGATCGAGCGCCTGCAGTCCTCTACCGCCAAGCGTACGGGCCGTGCCTACCTGAGCGTTATCGAGGGCGGTACCGCCAGCTTCGCGCCGCTCCGCGCGGAGGCATAACTTCTGCATGGTTAAGATCAATCGAAAATGGGCGGTTGTAACCTGCCTGATGGCGCTCTTGATCTGGGGCAATTCGCTGGTTCCCGGCTCGGGGTCGGGCTCGCTGAGCCTAACGGTCATGGAAGCTATCCGCGGTTTCCTGCACGGCGTGGGACTTCCATATGAATGGGTGACCAACTTTGTTGTTCGCAAGTGCGCGCATTTTACCGAGTATATGGTGCTCGGCATCCTGGCAACGCACGCCTTTGATTTTGAGGGACGGCGCACCTTTGACGTGCTGCTGCCCACGGCGGTGTTCCTGCTGCTGATTCCCTCGATCGACGAGACGATTCAGCTCTTTGTGCCGGGACGCGCCGGCATGATCACCGATGTGATGATCGACTGCTGTGGAGCGGCAACGGGCGTTGTGCTCCGATATCTACTACGATCGCTCATATGTGCCAAAAAGGCCGCCTAGGACGAATGTTTGGTCCTAGGCGGCCTTTTTTATTAGAGGACTTATATGGGGCGCGGTGGCGTCGTTCTGTAGGTTGGATTTGCCGGGCGCGCCACGCCCTGTGGGTGCGTCTGCTACTGAAGCGCCTGTGCGCCCAGGGCCAAGCAGCCCATGATGCCCTGCTTGCCCTCGAGGCTGTTGTTGACAATATAGGTATCGATGTCGTTGACCTCGGGCGTGACGATATAGCCGTTGAGCATCTCGGCGCACTTTTTGCGTGCGAGCGGCACGATGGGGGTGTGGTCGGCCACGCCGCCGCCGATGATGATTTTTTGCGGTGCGTAGCACAGCGTGTAGGTCATGAGCGCCTGTGCCAGATAGCCGGCGAGCAGGTCCATGGCCTCTGGGTCATCGGCCATGTCTCCGGCGCTCTTGCCATCCCAGCGCTTTTTGACGCCGGGACCTGCGATGAGGCCCTCGAGGCAGTTGTCGTGGAAGGGGCAGGCGCTGTGCTCGCCAATGGTGTCGCGCGGATCGCGCGTGACCAGGATGTGGCCGGCCTCGGGATGCATCATACCGTGCACGAGCTTACCGCCCGAGAGCACACCGGCGCCCACGCCGGTACCGATGGTCAGGTAGACCACGTCCGTGAGGCCCTGGGCGCAACCAAAGGTGACCTCGCCCAGGCAGGCAACGTTGACGTCGGTGTCGTAGCCGCAGGGAATATTGAGTTCGTTTTGGATGGTGCCCAGCAGGTCGAAGTAGCGCCATGCCGTTTTGGGCGTCTCCAGGATCTTGCCGTATTGGGGCGAGGCAGGGTTGACTGCGGTGGGGCCAAAGGCGCCGATGCCCAGCGCGGCGATGCCCTTGTTCGCAAACCATGCATTGACGGTCTCAACGGTCTCCTGCGGGGTCGTGGTCGCGATCTGCTCGCGCTCCAGGACCGTACCGTCTGCATAGCCCGTGGCGCAGACCATCTTGGTGCCGCCGGCCTCGAGCGCTCCGATAAGCTGCTGTTCTGCCATAGTATTCCTCTCTCTGGGACGAGTTGCTCCGTGACTAAAGTATAGGGCTCTAAACCATTTAAGAAAGCGCTATAAAAAGAAGAAGCCTCGCAACGTGGCGGGCGGTGCGGGGCTTCTTTGGTTGCTTTAGTTGCCGGGCCGTCCTTACCCGCGCGGCTTGATTTTATCACGTAGCGACTTGAGGTTCTCCAGTGCCGCGTTAAGCGTCTCGTCCCGCTTGGCAAAGTGGAAACGAATCAGATGGTTGACGGGCTCGCGGAAGAAGCTCGAGCCGGGCACGGCGCCCACGCCCACCTTGGATGCGAGGTCCTCGCAGAATTCGAGGTCGCTGTCATAGCCAAACTCAGAGATGTCCATCATGACGTAGTAGGCGCCCTGCGGCACGTTATGCTCAAGACCGATGCTATCGAGCCCCTGGCAGAACAGGTCGCGTTTGGCGGTGTAGAGGTCGAGGACCTCATCGTAATAGCTGTCGTCGAAGTTGAGGGCGGTGACAACGGCTTCCTGCAGGGGAGCGGCGGCACCCACGGTGAGAAAGTCGTGGACCTTCTTGATGCGCTCGGTGATCTGGGCCGGGGCGATGGTGTAGCCCAGACGCCAGCCGGTGATGGAGTACGTCTTAGACAGCGAGCTGCAGCTGATGGTTCGCTCGAACATGCCGGGCAGCGTGGCCATGTAGACGTGCTCATGGGGCGCGTAGACGATGTGCTCGTAGACTTCGTCGGTGATGCAGTACGCGTCGTACTTTTTGCACAGGTCGGCGATAAAGGTGAGCTCTTCGCGCGTAAAGACCTTGCCGCAGGGGTTGGAAGGGTTGCACAGGACGATGGCCTTGGGGTCGTTGTCGCGGAAGGCAGCCTCGAGCGCCTCGCGGTCAAAGTCGAATGTGGGCGGGTTGAGCGGTACATAGATGGGCTCGGCACCCGAGAGAATGGTGTCAGCGCCGTAGTTCTCGTAGAACGGCGAGAAGATGACGACCTTGTCTCCGGGGTTCGTAACCGTCATCATGGCGGCCATCATGGCCTCGGTGGAGCCGCAGGTGACCACGATATTCTGGTTGGGGTCGATCGGCATGCCCATAAAGTGCTCCTGTTTGGCGGCGAGCGCCTCGCGCATGGCCTGGGAGCCCCAGGTAATGGAGTACTGGTGGTAGAGCGGCTTGGGGTCGGCGGCGATGGTGCTCAGGCTGTTGAGCAGCTGCGCCGGAGGATCGAAGTCGGGGAAGCCCTGCGAGAGATTGACGGCATCGTACTTATTGGAGATGCGTGTCATGCGGCGGATGACCGAATCGGTAAATGTTGCCGTGCGGTTGGAGAGTTCTTTCATGCCGGTCCTTTCGAGGATTTGCAGTGGGGCAAGTTTACTCCTATGGAACCGGTGGGAATTGCTCGAAACGCGCTCGAAAAACTCTTTTCAAAATTCTTGAAAATTGGGGCTTGCATCGCGTGGCGTTCCTTGCAATAATAGTCGAGCGCGAAGCGCACAGGACACGGTGGGTGTAGCTCAGTTGGCTAGAGCGACGGGTTGTGGTCCCGTAGGTCGAGGGTTCGAGTCCCTTTACCCACCCCAGTTCTTGCTTCGTGTTGATATCGGGTCGTTAGCTCAGTTGGTAGAGCAGGGGACTCTTAATCCCAAGGTCCAGGGTT
>CAVGCW010000002.1:0-47920 GCA_963628025.1 Alloprevotella sp.
GTCTTTCATGCAGCGGGGGCTCTCAATGTTTTTATGTCCTGCTCATATCGTCTGTAATCGGAACAGGTACGATTCTGCAAGCGTACCGGCATTTCAACGATTGCAGTATAAACGAAAAACCGCAGGTTGTAGACGAGTTTGGCGTGTTTCAAGGGCGCGGTAAGCATTTGCCGTTCCAAGCGATGTTGCGAACGCAGACTGGTGATTGCTTGCTGGCTTGTGGTGGTGTTTGGGTTGCTAAGCGAGGGCTGCTTGTTGCGTGGGTTGGTTTTATTGGTGTGGGTTTGGACACTGTATGGAGATGACGATGGCTGGAGCGGGGTAGGGAGTTGTGACGCGGATTGGGGATGCTGGGTGGCTGGCCGATTGCGTGCAACGGCCTAACGCGTTGTTTGCGGTGCACGGCCAATAGATCTCTGTAGGGGGCCTACCCAACGTAAGGCGTCTGAAGGCATTTCCCTGGAAGCTCGGGCTTCCTGGATATCTTGGCGATTAAGATGCGCCCCATGCTCAGCCGGCATATAGAATGGACTGTGGACGTGACGATTGCCTGCTGCTGACATGTTGGTTAATCGACGATGATGGCAGCGACGGAGATTGATTGGGGCAGTCGGCATGTTCGCGAGCGAAAAGGCGGCCCTGCTCGGCGATGTGCCGACTTTTATTGTAGCGAAGGCGTTGGTGACGCCGAGAGGCGGCAAGGCCGACAAAACTATTGCGAAGGCAAGGGATCAACATGGCATTTGAAGCACGTCAGAGTACGGTTGGAAAGCTGCTTAATGACTCAATCTATAGAATCCCTCGCAATCAGCGCGCTTACGTGTGGGATGAGCATAACTGGAAAGATCTATTCGAAGACATCAAGCTTGTGACAGAGGAAGTTGCTACGTCGCATTTCATCGGTTCGATAGTGCTGATGGAGGAAGAAGAAGAAGACAGCCTCGGGGTTTTTACAATAATTGATGGTCAACAAAGAGTTATTACCCTAACGCTCTTGCTGTCTAGCCTCATGTTCGCTTTCAAGAAAAGGAATATGATTAACCACGCTAATGGCACAAAAAAATATCTAGTGGCGATAGATACTAAGGATGTTGAGCACGCGATCGTCGCTCCGGAGAATCATTTATCATTAACGAGGATCGTCGAAGGAGTAATTGCTATCTCTCCTGAAGATGCGGCTGCCATGTCTGCTGTGGCTTTCTCGAAGAGCAAACGCGCGTCCGGATCAAAAGACGAACTGATCGTTAAAGCCTTCCAATATTTCAGTGCAAGTTTCGCCAAGATGAAGGATGAGGAGTTGCTGGCCTTCAGGGATGCGGTCATTTCTGTCGCATATGTAAACATCAAATCATCGTCTGAGGAAGATTCGTACACAATATTCGAAATATTGAATGCGCGAGGTATCGAGCTTGAGGACCATGAGCTTCTGAAGAACTATATTATGCGCTATATCCATCCTATAGAAAAGCGCGATGATGCAAAACAGGTATGGTCGGAAATTGAAGCAACAGTCGGCTCGAACATGAAAGCTTTTTTGCGTCACTACGCAATTCAAAAATATCGCCTAGGTCAAGGCGACAAGGATGGAGCATATAAGAAAATAAGGGATTTTACGGATCCAAAGAAGGCTGCTGATCTTCTCTATGATTTAAGGCTAAAAGCCGGATATTATGCAGAGATTGTCGAGCCAACCAGCGATGACAGAAATGCGGAAATCTTGAGTTTCTTAAGAACACACAATGTCCGCGTCTTCAGGCCGCTTCTTATGAGTTTAATGCACGCTCGCGAAATAGAGCAGCTAACGAGCGAGCAGTATGATGATGCGATTGGATTTATTTACCGGTTCTATATTTGCTATAAGATAATCGGGGGAATGGAGTCGAACCACCTATCGGATTCGATCGTGAAACACTCATACGCAATCGAGTTGAACTGCACCCAGCAAGTGTTAGATGAGTGGAAAAATAGTTTTAACGAAAAACTGCCTTCAGAAGAAACATTTCGAATTAATCTCCTTTCGCTTGGATGGTCTCATTCGTGGCCGTTGTATAGCGAAACAAAGTTGAAGGATCGCTGCAAGTTGGTCCTTGCCTTGCTCGAGGAGCTTAAGTCTGGTGTTAGGGTTTCTGAGGCATTCACAATAGAGCACATTCTTCCGGATTCGCAGGCTCAGGAAAACTCGATTATTGGGAACTTGCTCATGCTAGAAGAGCGACTTAACGCGAAATGTAAAGACAAATCGCTTAAGGAAAAGCTGCCCATATACGCTGAATCGCGTTATGCCACTACAAGAGCTTTTGCTAAACGCTATGCGAATGGTTGTTTTGACGTTAAGAAGCGCGTTGATTTTATCGCGAAAGATTTGTTTGAAATGGTCATCCACTAGCTTGCACCGCGCGGCCGCGGCGCTTGAGCTCGTCAAGAAGTGCATCGACCCGGCGATAAGGCGGCAGGCCGAAGGGTTCGAATGGGATCCGAAAGCGCTGGAGTAGGCTCTCGCCTGGCCATAGGAAAGGTAAGGGTGGAAACCGATGGCGGACAAGGAGCGACCAAGGTGAACGAGGATGACATCATCGGCGTCGTGAGGGAGTACATCGAGGACAAGGAGAACTCGTACGCCCTCATGCTTACCGGGGAATGGGGATGCGGGAAAACCTACTTTGTCGAGCACGCACTGACCGAGAAGCTGGAGGAGGATGAGAGCCGGCATCCCGTCGTGGTGGCGTCCGCCTACGGCGCCAAGGACTTAGCGGAGCTCTGCGGGGCGATTGAGTCTGGTTTCATCTCGAAATACGCCATAGGGTGCGCGGCCGGCGGGGAGAGGGGCAGGTGGGATTCACTCGTCGGGTTCGCCAAGGACACGGGAATATCGTTCCTCGGGAAAAAGATCAGGGAGCTGGAGAAGAAGGCGGGCGTCGATCTCAAGATGGCGCCGCTGAATGCCGTGAACCTCATCATCGGCCCGAGACCCTCCTCGTCATAGACGACGTGGAGAGGTGCGACATGGGCATTCGCGAGCTGCTCGGGGCGGTCGACCACCTCGTCGTTGGCTGCAGGAAGAAGGTCCTCCTCGTCTGCAACGAGGATGAGTGGAGGAAAGGGCTAGGACCGAAGGGGGAGAAGGGGACGACCAGGGAGTACGAGAGCCTCATCGAGAAGACCGTCTGGCGGAAGTGCCGGTTCAGGCCCTCGGTCGGCTCGGTTGTGGAACGCGTTCTGGGAGGCGTGCTGGGCGGCATCTACCCAGGCGCGCTCGAGGACGCCGTTTCGGCGATTGAAGGAAGCGAATCGCCGAACTTGCGATCCCTCAGCAAGATGCGCCCCGTGCTGGTCGGGATGAAGGAATCCGGGTTCTTCGCTGAACCCACCGACCCGGAGTCTGCCAGGGCAGTTTTCAAAGAGGCTTTCGGCTTTGCAGCGGGGGCGGCGAAGGGGATGCGCATCGGGCCTCCGTCAAGCCGGGAGGATTCCATCCTTAGGGGTGGCATTTTCGAGTCGCGCCGGCTCAAATACGCCGCCCTGGACTTCATCCCCCGCTTTTTCGAGAGGTGTGAGGGGGTCGATTCCAAGCATGTTCGTTCCTGCCTGGAAGATTACCTTGCGACCTTTCATCCCGACGGGCCGGCCGCGCGGAAAGCTATTGAATGTATCGAAGGCATCAGACACGCCACTTTCCGCGATGCCGATGTCCTTGGCATGGTGGAGACTTTAGTCGCCGGGATTGTCCCCGGGGACGGGAGCCGCGGCTTGTCGTTCGACGTCTATCCCGACGTCCTGCGTGCCGTCAAAGGCATTGCGGGGGAATTTGCTGACGCCTTTCCCGAAGGGGTCGCGCCGCTCGTCAAGGCGATGGAATCCTCCATTGGACGGGATCCCGAGTCTGCAGTGAGGTCAATCGGAAAGAATCGAGTCGAATGGCAGGAGATCCCTTTCGACTCGAGCGAAGCGCATGAGATTCCGGCTTTGGAGGAGGTCGACAGGCTGAGGGAGCTCGCCTTGACGACGCTACGCGAACGTGAGTCGGAGTCTCTTGGCAACGTCCTGATAAACGCCCCCGACCAATTCGCGACGAAGCTCTATCTGGCTTTCTCGAAATCAGATGACTGGTCGGAACCCATCCTGTCGCTCATTTCCCTCGACACTTCCCTCCTCGCGAGGGCGATGGAGAAGATGCCTCCCGAAGATATTCGGCTTGTGCACAGTGTCCTTTTTCCGGGCGACCACATGAGGTCGTGCACGGCCTCGCTCGAGGGCGAGGACAGGAAGGCCCTCGTAGCTTGGGCCAAGAGGCTCGGATCGGAGATCGGCAAGGTCGAGACCATGGAGTATTACCAAAGGATCTATTTCGACGCCATATCCAAGAGTCTCGAATGTCTTGCCGATATCTAGGATCCGCAGCTGTTGCCAAGTTGAAACGTGGCTTAGGATTTGCAGAAGATCTTCTAATGGCAGTCTTACGACAAGGACGAGGATGCCCTAATGCCTTGCCCAGGCTCCATCCAGCTCCGCCGCGCAGCTCTCGAACACGCACCTAACGGCGGCCATTTCCGACGGGGTCACGCGCCCTCCGCTCGCCTTATCCGAGGGCCTATGCGGCGGGGCTTGACTTCGAGGACGTCGTTGACTCGTCCCTCGAGCTTGTAAGGCTTGCTGAGGTAGGCGGACTAGAGTAAGAAAAGAGAAATCAAAAGGCGAATTTATCGCGAGGAGCAAAATGTCCCAAATAAATCAGATCCAAGAAGAGCTAAGGCAGATCGAAGGCGGGCGTTTTCAAACACTAGCAAATCAGTATCTATATAGGAGATATTCGCTTAACAACATCATTGAATTAGGATCCCAATGCGGCACGGATAAAACCACGACTGTAGTGCCAGACATGTACTCCGTAGGAGAGAATGGACACTACCTCTTCGCGGCATACACAACCTCTAAATCCGACATCCGCAATAAGCTGCTAAATGATGCTAAAGACTGCCTCGACAGGAGCAAAACCGGAATCAATCCGCAACTCATAGATCGAATCATCCTGTGCCACACATACTTTCGCCTTTCACCTCTGGTACTCGAGGAGGTCCGTGCCATCGATCCACGGATAGAAATAATCGGGCCAGAGACAATTGCGAGCGACCTTGATGGAAAATACCCTGCGCTAGCGCATACGGTATTGGGCGTTCCACTCGGAAAGGGATCATTCATCGCCCCAGACCGCTTCATCGAGCGAAGCCTGAACGACCGTTTCTCAACCGACCTGTCGAAGCTCCTCATGCACAGGGATTCCGAGTTTTCAGTCATCGTCGAATCGATAGAGCAAAACAAGGCAGTGGTGATTCAGGGGCAGTCTGGATCGGGGAAAACCAAGATCGCCCTCGACGCATGCCTCTCATTCAGCAAACGGCATCACTGGGATCTTCTTATCTTGGACTCTAGGTATTCATCGCATCTCGACGATGATATCGAGCTGATTTTGTCGGAGTCGGAAAACATTATCCTTCTAGTCGATGATGCAAACGGCAACCTGTCACTTGAGCACTTGCTGGGAATCTGTTTGGAAAACAAAAAGCTAAAGATTGTCCTCACCTGCAGGAAGATGCACCGAAGCGAGTTGACCGCAAAAATCGGCAGTTATCTAAATTTCAGAGAAATAGAGCTGGAGCCTCTAACCGCGGAAAATATAGAAGCGATACTCGAGACCGAATACAACATAAAAAACATAGCACTGAGGGAGAGAGTATCGGCAATCGCAAACGGAAACCTGCGCTTGGCTATCATGGCAGCAAGCCCCATAGCAGACGGCAATTTCGAAGCCATCCAAGAGCCATACGATCTTTTGAACATCTATATGAATTCTGCTTTAGCTGGGTACTCCAGCAGGGAGCAGCGTCTCGCAGAGAACCTTGCAATCTACGACTGCTGCGATCTTATTGAAGGAGACCCTTGTTACGAGGAACTCTTGGGGCTGGGGTACGACGACGCCGAGATTCGGGATTTTGCATCCAGATTGAACGACCAGGAAATTGTCACGATCCTTACCTCCGCCGATGGCGTGCTAGCCATAAGAATGGAAGAGCAGAATCTTCGCGACTTCTTGATATGCCGCCACTTCGCAAAAGAAGGGAACGGCAGTTTTGCGGATTTCATTCTGCATACCGCAGAAATGCCGAACGCGCCGTATCTCAAAGCCGCCAAGTCAATGGCTGAAGTGTGCGGAAGTGCGAGCGTGTACGACTACCTTCGAAGGGAATGCGAGAAAGCTTGGGATGAAATAAAGAATCGGGATGCGCGAATTGCCGATCAGTTCATAGTCACATTCAATCAATTCCTCCCCATACAGGCGCTCGCCTTTGCCTCAAACCGCATCGAAAACGCTGATTGCGCTGACGTATCGGAAGAAATTCTCGGCATGAATTCGACATCCGACGGATCTATGCCCCTGCAAATTTCTGTATCCCTGATGAACTCAAGCGAGTATTCGCAAACAGCCTCCGAGTTGTTCGTGAAGTGTGTAGAAAGAGGCACCGAGCGAGCGGCCGAGTACAACTGGGCATGCGGGCCGGACGGCGCTTTCGCTTACGATCTCGATCGTACGGGATTCGATTTGGAAAACAGCAAACTCGATGCCCTCGCTCAAAAATATCAACAATCGCATTCCCGCAATGTTGCAGCATGTCTGATCGTCTTGACGAGTTCATACCTCTCTTCAAGGGCCCAGCGCGTTTGTCAAAACGGCATAACGTACACATACAACACTTTGACCTTCAATTTCACATCAGAGCTGGCCGAGCTCCACGCCCATTGCTTCCGGGCGCTCTCCGTTCTGGTCGAAACCGAATTCAGCAGGCAAGTTAAATCCACTTTTCGGCAGCACTTCTCGTTCTATGGCAAAGAACCTGAAGCGGAGTACGCAGAAAACATGTATTCGGTACTCTCGAGGATTGAAGAGCTATTCCCCAAATATATAACCGAAGACTCGACAATCGATCTCTTATGCAGCTTAAGCATCAACCAGATTTACGAAACATGCGCGCAGAATCCCCCTCTGAGCCTCGATGGGTTCCGCCAGAGCGCATTCGACGCACTTGGTCTGGAGAACTCCGAGTCTCTCGTAGAGAAAGAACCGAGGATATCCGCGGAAGAGTTACCGCTAGAACGACTGACCGAAGCCCTGGGAAAGCTAGCCGAAGATTATGAGATTTCCGATAAAGAGTGGGAGTCGGGCAGGGCTATCGGAAAAGTCCTTCTGGAAATCGCCAAAAGGACCCCAGATACTGCCTCAAGCATAATCGCACGCAATATCGCTTCGTCGCCCTCGACGATCCCTGTCCCGTACGAAGCACTTGATCATCTTGCTGAAACCATCGGCAGGAAGGTCCTTAGAAACGAGCTGGGCGCGGTGATCGACGTGAGTGACCATCCGGCCCTGTTTGACTATCTTGATTTGCTAGCAATAAAGAACGGGCCCGACAAGGAGGAGCTCGACGAAATTCTCGCAAGACTCGATGACGGCAGAACGCATCTCTGCTTGGAAGATTTGGAGATAGTCGAGCCAAAGCATCCTGGCTATATCCTCAAATATGCTTCTTGGCTTTCCGAACATATACACAATGATGGGGTTTGGCGGTTTTTCGGCAACTGCGGAGACGAAAAGCGCGTCTCCGCTCTAGATTCGTACTTCGAATCCAATCCCTCACCGGCCGTCAACCTGTATTTTCTCGCACTTGAAGGATATCCTACTTTCGACTATAACCTCGCTTTCCTACGCTGCCTTTTACGCCTTGACAGCTCAATGATTGACCGTTTTTTGGAGTACGTTGCCAACCTCGACTACCGACAAAGGCACGATCTCCTGCGAAGAATCAGCTCGTTTTGGACCGTCCAGGATGATCATGCCTGGAATCTGCTGAAAGCAATGATCGATGAAGCGCTGAGCGAACCACTCGGCAGGCTTGAAATAGCCGTTTTGTTTCCCGTTCATGACGCAAATGCGCTCTCGAGCGATATTTTTTGGGAGCGCTTGGAATATACCATCCGCGAAAGGATCGCCGACGCAAATAGTCTCGATAGAATTAGCTGGGCCTTGTCCGATTGCAATGACGAGACGAGGATTAGGGCTATCACCCTCATTCTGACGCTCGATAAAGACGGGATATCGATCAACCATTTGGATCTCCGTCGATCTTCAATGAGCGGGTCCCCTGAAAAAGGCTTTATTCCAGCAAAGCTCAAGGAGATTGAGGCGATTGACTCGATTGCTGCTCAGCTGCCCGCAGGTGTTGCATATTTAAAACACAGAGAATGGCTGTCAAAAGTGAAGTCATCAATTGAAAGAGACATCGAAGACGAAAAGTGGAGGCTATTCCACGGCAGGCAGTAATCGACTTTAACACCTAGAATTAGGAAAAGCCTCGGGGCTCCTGCCTAGCCCTTCGACCTGCACTGCGTGCAGAAGACGGTCGAGGGCGAACCGTGGTGCAGCTCCATGAGCTCGAGCTGCATCGCCCTGAACAGGTCCTCGGGCTTGTTCAGCAGCCGCTCGTCGATGTTTGTGTCAACGGCCTACTGAATACTGTTCAGTTTTACGCTACCACTGACAGCGAGGTCGAAGTGGCTCGTTGCTATTTCGAAGCCGCGCGCGCGGCGCGGAAGGGCGGCGTGGACCCCGAGGCCACTGCCTACAAGCTCGACAAGATGATTTGGTTGCTCTGCACAAGCGACTTTTACCTCGAAGGGGGTCTAAAGCTCTTTTCAACCAATGCACTTGTTGAATCGAACCTGAGCGCTTATTCGGGGGATGGCATTTAAATCGGAGCCACTTTCAGAAAAGCGGCGCTGCAAACGCATGCCAAAACTGGCAAATTATTATGAAAGGTAATCTTATGGCAAACGCAGAGGAATCAACTAAGGCCGGTCTATCGCGCTTGCAAGACGACGCAAGGCCGACTATTTGCAGCGACTCTCTCGAACTTATTTCGAATATCGCAGAGGTTGGCCTGGACGAAATTCTCCAAAACGAGTTCTTGAAGGACATCCCCGTCATCTCAAGCCTAGTGAGCATCTACAAAATCGGAAACAATATCCACAATGCGCATCTGCTGAAGAAGTATGCGTGTTTCCTCGATGAGTTCAACCGCGACTCTTTTGAAAATGGCTCATGGAACAAGTACAAGCAATACTTTGAAGAGTCAAATAGGAAGCGCGATATTGAGTACCTGCTTATCCTGCTCGAAAGATACATTGAGGAGGACAAAGCGCGGCGACTAGCAAAGATTTATGAGGCCTACCTAGATAAAGAAATTAGCTGGGACGATCTTCGTTTGTTTGCAGAGACTTTGGACAGATTTCTACCTGGAGACTACGAAATGCTTCGAGAAAAGGAAACTTTTCAGACGCTCAGAGGCAGAGATGCAGAAGTTCTTCTTCGATTAACCGGACTGGGATTGCTGATTGAGGATATCCATCGGCAGCAGTGGGACGTAGTAGATACGACGCTCATCTTCGACGATCCCGACGAAATTGAGAAAGAAGAAAGGGTTTATCGTAGGACCGAATTTGGAAACAGGATGGTATCTATACTTGGCTAGCTACTGCAGACAGCAATCTGAGCGCGCTCTTGTCGTCTTGGTTAAACTGCTCGGATCTACCAGTGATTTTTACTGCATTAGGCATTCGTAAAGGGAATCGGTTCTTCACGATTCGCATCCTTTCTAGTGCTGCCTTTATTTAATGATCGAGATATGCTCGGCGACTGCGGTGTTCTGCCCCTTAGGTTACAGACGGTTGTTTCTATTGAGCTTCCAGAGGAAATACATGGGGTTCTCTTTTGCCTTGGCTTCTCGCAAGAAATCTGCGGATTGAGATGCAACGGCCCCTATGCCGGCAGCCCCGAGGAAGGCCATGGCATCAGAAGGTGATGCGATTCCGTATTGCCCCAATGTAAAGCTCGCAATTCCGATAGCGGCTTCAATGCCTGCGGAGGTGACTAATCGGGATCGCTCGTTTTTCATCACTAAAGATATCTTGTGAAGCTCGGGCTCAATTAGGTCGTTCTTCAGGTCAGCTAATGTCGAGGTGTCGATGGGCCTTTCGCTCAGGCCTTTGGACAAGGTATCCCTAAACACAAGAAACGACTCTTCGTTTCTAATGCGGCAATCAAGGATGCTACGCAACGTTGCATTTTCAGCAATGGGGAGGGGGCAAGATAACCGGCGAATGGGTATGGTCTGATCTTTTCGAGGATAAAGGGTGGAAGTTGCGGACTCGAGGAACTCAATCTGAGCTGGACGAGTGGTTAAATACGAGCTATTCGAAAAATAGGGATTGACGAGGGCTTGAAAGCAATCGTCCAACAATGGCAGTAGGATAGTCAAGATGCCGCCTTTCTCCAGCATGTCTCTATCCAATCGCGTTTCGCCTTGGCTTGCATAGAGCGATTCGTATTCAGACGGGATTACCAGGAAATCGACATCCATCTCATCATGGGACCCATATGCATCCATTCCCTCAATCGCTACATACAGATTCCCATCTGGTGCTTGTTTTAAAGTGCACGAGGTAGAGGAACAGAATTGTCGTACGAGTTCATCCCAATAACTCGATATCAATCCTTTTGCTTTTGATTCTCTTTCGATTTGTCGCGCTAGGCAATCTTTGCAAAGAGGAATGTAATTGCTCGAAAATCCGAGTATTCCAGCTTTGACTATGTCTTCGACTCGCATGGTCAAATAGATCCCGAATGCAAGTTCATCGACTGAGACATAATCATCGTGCCCCATTTCGAATGCCGATTCTATAGGGCAATGAATCAGTGTTTTATCTGCATACAATGCTGAGAACTTTGCCAAATGGTAAATGTTTTGCTCTCGACAGGCATAGTCAGTGCAGGGGAATTTGCCTCCTTCAAGGGTGGAGTCAACAGAAAAATTGAACAGGGATTGATTTTCGATTTTTTCGATTGGGATAAGGGGTGCAAGGCCCCTAATAAAGGCGTCGAACCTCCTTTGCCCCAGTTCTTCTAGGTACGCAATTATTTCGGCAAGAGAGCTGTTCTTGAATGCGGCTAGATAAGAATAAAGGTCATCGTATGCATGAGTCGCCATTTCGCTCACCTACACTTTCGGAAAGAGTTTTGCGTCGTTATTTCCGAGGCGTCGTTGGACTCGCAATCGACTCTAGTGTGCAGCTGCTTCTCGACGTACTCCCTCATGTTCTGCCTCCACATGTAACTAATTGATTTGCTATGTGCCATTATGAATGGTATATAGCAAATCAATTAGTTACATTTAATGGAGCATTGCGAGCGTGGCGCGCGCAAAGAAGAGTCGTTGTATGGAGGCTTCCGGCAACGGCCTTTTGTACGTCCGTGACTGTTGGGTGCTATCGCGGATGACGTCATTGTTGCCTGCACTCTCGATCCAAGGATGTAATTACGGAAGTGCGGGGAAAATCGAGAACCTTCGAGCACAACGCGATTTTTAGCACCAAAACCGCAGTTCGCGGAAGCGAAAACTGGGGCCTGGTTAGCATTTCTTCGATTTTCCCCGCACTTCCGAATTTGACCCCTTGCCGCACCTTGATCACGTCTTCAAGTGGCTGGTTCATCGCTAATGGAGTTTTCTGCGGTGCTTGAATTGCGGTGTTGTGATTAGGGCAAAAGGCTCTTGGCTCCGGGGGGGCTCATCGCACGAAAATTCAAGTTGCTGCTGAAGTAGGGCTTGCTTCGGCAGCGCTAACAATAAGGGCGGCTCTGCTAGTCTCGGGAGACCGCGGCATTCGGCGGGCCTGCCGAATGCCGCGATCAGTAGCGGTCAGTAGCGGTCAGTATATTCTTCGGAGCCGTTTCTCTGGGCTTCGGCGGACTTGCCAACTCGCGCTTGGGCACTACTCAGTAGATTACTCAGCAGTGCCCAGTAGATTACTCAGTAGTGCCCAGCAGGGGGAGGGCAGCAAACGCAATGGGCCTGTTTCCCGGCTAGGACCTGCAGCCTCTAACTTCGCTTGGCATCCTGTAGAACTGGTGCGGGTCTTTCGGGCTTTTCCCTACCCATTCCAACAGGCCTCGCCCGGCAAGGTCTTTCAGAGTCTTCGAGGCCGTTTTCCTACCGACATTGGACTCCCGCGCGAGGTCGGAGGTCGTGATTTTCCCCTGAGCGGCGGCAATTGCCATCGCTGCTCGTTCGCGCTCGCTGAGGAGCGGTCGGTTGTCGGCCGCGGTTCTCCTGAAGGCCGCTTTCTGTAACCCAGGACGCTCGAAGACGACGACGGTGCTGTTGACGGTCTGCTCGAAGCGGAACCTCACGCCGGCTGCCTCGCAGGCCTCCTTGATGCGCGGTATGCCCGTGCCGTACTGCTCGATGACGCCGGCGCGGAACAGGGTGCGCGCGATCGCGGGGTTTCGGAGGCCGAACTCGCTCGCGGTACCGTCTAGGTGCTCTTGCGGCGAGTCGCCCTCGGGGAACAGGCCCGGGCTCACGATCTGGACGGTGTCCATGAACACGTTGACCTCGACGGCGGTGCCGGTGGTGTAGTCGCGGTGGCACAGCGCGTTGGCAACCGCCTCGCGGATGGCCTCGGCCGGGATCTCGGGGATCTCCTTGCGGTACATGCCCGTCTCGCCGATGACGAACTCGCGCCTGATGTTCGACGTCACGAAGTACTCGGCGAAGTCGAGCAGCTTGAGCATGGTGCCGCACTCGCGGCGCAGGTCGAGGATCTTGGCCTTGGTGTTGCCGCCCAGAAGCCCCAGCTTCATCCTGGGGTAGGTGTCGGATCCCTCGCAGAACAGCTCCACCGCGGCGTTTCTTAGGCTGCCGTCGGGCGCGACGAGGTCGAGCCTTGCCAAGGTGTCCTCCACGCCGGCGAACCCGCCGCCCACGCGTCCGGCCCTGCCGCCGCGCGCGACGAAGTCACGCACCGCCTGCTCGTCGGCGTCGGAGACGGGCCTGCCGGACGGCAGCGAGTCCCACGGGCTACGGGCGCGCTCACGCTTGACGACCATGGCGCTCAGCTCCGAGGCCGACAGCGCTTTGTTCGAAGTCCCCACGCGGGTGAAGTAGCGTCCGTCGGCGGAGTAGGGGGCGTCGGCACCTGAGAAGGCAATTTTGATGTATCGCAGCCCATCATCGGCGTCGAGGCACTCGACCGTCGGGAACACCGCGGGCTCGATCTTGTCGGACACCCACGACGTCACCTGGCGCAGCGTTGCGTCGCTGACATCCTGGCCGATGACATCGCCGTTGTCCTTCACGCCGAAGTAGAGCTCGCCGCGGCCGTGCTTGTTCAGCATGGCGCTGATGGCTTGCAGTGCTTCTTTATGCTCGCCAGTGGACTTCTTGAACTCGACGGTCTCGCTCTCGCTGCCCAGGTTCATCCGCGCTGCCTTTCCCGTTCGTTGCTTGTCTCGTTGGATTATACCGTGGTCACCATGGGCGAAAACGTGGAAGCGCGCTTGCTTGCCTCTACCATGTTCTCATGCGCCTTAATGCCCTTTGTGAAGAATCATCCCATTGGGAAACGGGTCCCTATGGAACGATTTTGGTATCAGGCATAGGGGGGCGCTATCGTGGATGTCGTCACCATTGCCTGCGCCCTCGATCCAGAGATGTAATTACAGAAGTGCGGGGAAAAATCGAAAACCTTCGAGCACAACGCGGTTTTTTTGTATCAAAACCGCAGGTCGCGGAAGCCTAAAACGGGGGTCTGGTCAGCATTCCTTTGGTTTTCCCCGCACTTCCGAATTTGGCCTCTCGCCACATCCCGATTACGTCTTAAAGTGGCGCAAAAAGCCGTGTGCTCTGCTTGATTTTGCTCAGGAATTATGCCTGAGGGGTAGTGGATTCGCCTTTCTCCGCCGTGCAGCGGCACGTGTAGGGCTCTCTGGCTCAGGCGCGAGTCGCTTCCCGTCTGAAAAAGTTCTTAAAACAGCTTTAAAGTTGCCTTTGGCCTACATTGACAGCGTACAATACGCATGTTTACCATGGCAAAAGCTAAATTTGGGGAGGGGGAGCGCACGGTGGAAGTGCTGGTTGTTGGCAATACCGCGTATGTCGATGACGACTTTTGTGCCAAGGCGTTTCCCGGTGACCATGTTCAGGTCGTGGCGGCCAACGAGGCGCGCCGCGACGGGTCGTCGCTCCATGCGTCTTGGAAAGAGCTGCTGCAGCACCTGGACCAGGCTTACGAATTCGACCGTGTGGTCTACCTCTCTACCTATCTCACGCCGCATACCGAGGCCGTTGGCGACATCGAGCTGCTGCGCTCCGTCTTTCGAGCTTGCATGGGTCGCCAGATTCAGCTGCTGTTTGTGACTGGTCCCATGGGAGCGGACGGTGCGGTGGACGTTGCGGGGCAAAACGGCAAGGGCATCATTGCCCGTGCGGCCAACGACCTGTGCCGCTACTATGCGGTCCGCGACGGCATTCAGGCCAAGATCTTGCGCGTGCCGTATCTGTACACCGCCTCGCCCACGCTGGAAGACCCGATTTTGACCCCGCTGTTCGAGGCGTGCTCGCAAGGCTCTGCTGTCATGAGGGCTGGGGCGGACTCACCGCTCGGTGCCCTCTGCGCCGAGGAGCTGGCCGTTCTGGTGCGTCGCATCTTCGACAGCTGGGATGCCACATTCGAGGAACTCGAGGTTCCGGATAGCTTTGCCCACACCGTGGGAGACCTGGGCGAGGCGCTCAAGGGCTTGTTCCCGGGGCTCGACATTACCTACGACGGGGACGCCGTCGTCTCCATTGCTCCGAGCGATACCGTCCGCACGCGCTATGGCTGGTTTCAGCGCTACGACCTGTTGCGCGATCTTTCGACCATTCAAGCGCGTTGGGATGCTGGCCGCGCAAAGAAGGTCAACCCCTTGCGCGCCGCCATCGACCGCATCCAGATGCGCACGCCGCCTATTAAATGCCTGGAGACGGTAGCCGCCTGGGTCCTGTTCGAGGTGCTGGAGCACCTGTTCTCCCAATCTACCCAGCTCAACGTGCTCGATTATCGCCTGCTCTACGTGGTGCTGATCGGCACGCTGTATGGCTTGGACTTTGGCTTGGTCGCGGCACTGCTGGCGTCGGTGGGTTTGGCCGCGAGCTACTTTACTCAGTACGGCTATACCTTCCAGGGTCTGTTCTACGAGCCGTCCAACTGGCTGCCGTTTATTGCGTACTTTGTGGTGGGCGCCGTGTGCGGCTATGTGCAGCTGCGCAACAGCGAAGCTATTAGGGCGGAGCGCGATCAAAACGAGCTCGTGCGTAATCGCAATACGTTCCTCACACAGCTTTACCACGACGCGATCGAGGACAAGCGCGCGTACAGGCGCCAGATTGTGGGTCGCCACGACAGCTTTGGCAAGATCTTTGCCGTGACGCAGGAGCTCGACGTACTCAACCCACGCGACATCTATCGCAAGTGCTGCGAGCTTCTGGGCGAGATCCTCGAGAACGATTCGGTGGCGATCTACCATGTTTCGGGCGGGGCATTTGCACGCCTGGTGGCAGCAAGTCCCGCGATTGCCGAAAATGCCGCACGCTCGCTCACGCTTGAGCAGCTTGCACCTCTTTTGGGCGACGGGAGTCGTTCGAACCTGTGGGTGAACCGTGAGCTGACGCCGGGGTTTCCCATGTTTGGATACGCGATCGAGCGCGACGGGGCACCCGCCGTGTTGATCTTTGTGCGTAGTGCGGCCGAAAACCAAATGACCCTCTATTATCAAAACCTGTTCCGCATCTTGTGCGGTCTGGTCGAAAGCGCGCTGGGCCGTGCCTTTGACTATGAGGCGGTGGCGCAGGATAAACGCTGCGTTGACGGCACTTGCGTGCTCAAGCAGGCGGCCTTTGGCCAAGAGCTCGCGGCGGAGCAGGCGCTGGCAGATAGCAAGATGGGGAGTTTTTTGCTCCTGCGCGTGGTACCGGGCATGGAGCCTGTCGGCGAGCTGGTGGGCGCAATTGGGTCGGCAATCCGCGAGAGCGACGCGGCGGGCTTGGTCGACGGCAACGTGCTCTACCTGCTTATGCGCCAGGCAAAGGCGTGCGATCTTCCCATTATCCGTAAGCGCCTGAGCGCAAAGCATATTGCGGTGGAGCCCGTCGACGGCGAGGGCATCGTGGCGCTGCTGCAGCGCATCGCTTACACCGGTGACGGTGAGGGGGGGTGCCGCTTGATCTCGCTTGTCGTTGCTGCCGTCTTGCTGCTGATTCATTCGCTGGTTTGCCTGATGCTGTGGACGCTCATGAAGCTGGGCCTGCTGCCGGTGCGCGGGCACATGCTGGCTGTAATAGTGCTGGTGCCGCTGTGGGGCCCGTTGCTGGTGGTTTTGCTATCGGTGCGCAGCGCGGTGCTTGGCGAGTGGCTGAAAGAGTCTGCGCTGGAGTCGCTGCGCTTCAACGACGACCTGCATCGTAGTATGTCGGTACCGAGCGGTGAGGACGATGCAGGCGTAGTGCCGCTCGAGGAGGCGCTTATCGTCAACGACCCGGCATACCGGCGCCGCCTAATGCTCTCCATGCTCACCGAGGAGCCCGACGCGTACCTGGCGCAGCTGCAGGCGGCTAAGCTTAACGACGACGTTGAGGTGGCGCACTATGCCGCGACGGCGGTGGCGCAGATCTCCAAGGAGTCCGACCTTAAACTGCAGCAGCTGGAGCGTGCCTTTAAGACGGACCCGAGCGCGCAAAACCTCAACGAATACTGTGATTTTCTTGGTGAATACTTGGGCTCGGGCTTGGCTGAGGGGCGCGTTGCTCAGATTCAGCGCCAACAGTACGCGCGCCTGCTTGCGCGTCGCTGCGAGCGCGAGGATACCCTTGAGCTGCGCATTCGATACGCGACGGCGCTGGCCGATGTCGGACAGATCGACGAGGCGCAGGCCGTGACCGACCAGCTGGTACTCGACGTGCCCGAGGAGCAGGAGGTTTGGATGCTTTGCCTGCGCCTGGCCGTGATGCGCCGCGACGGTGACGAGGTCCACTGTGTGATCGATGCGATTGACAAGCAACATGTGTATTTGAGCGCCGACAACCGCGAAAAGTTGGCGTTTTGGCGCGATGGGGAGGAGGCCCGATGAGCGTGGCGCAACATATCCGAGACCGTGTGGGCCGCTTTCGTTGGATGGGACTCCTCGTGGTGTGGGCGGTCTTTATTGCCATGGCCGCCGTGCTGCTGGTGGAGCGTGCCGGCGTGCAGTACAGTGCGGGCCAGCATAGGCTGGGGATGCTTGCCGCCAACGACGCGGTGCCGGCCTCCTCGGCAATCTTTGGCCAAAAGCCCACGTGCCTGGTCATTACAGACTCGGACCAAGATGGCGTCGACGACGTCAAAGACCAGTTCGACCAGATTTTGCTGGACATGAAGATCGCCCATCGCGACGTGGATCTTGCCCTGGATGGTGCGGATGCCATTCCCTCGCTGACCTCCTTCGATCGCGTGATTTTGCTCATGCCGTCGCTCGATGGGCTCGGTACGCACCTGAGCGACATTATGAGTTGGGTGAGTGCCGGCGGTTCGCTTATGCTCGCCATGCCGCCGGATAACTCGAGCTATCTGCAAGTGATTGCCTCCAAGCTTGGCATTGAATCGGCCGGATATGACTATGTAAAAGCCGAAAGCATTGTGCCGAGTGAGGACTTTATGCTTGGCGGGGGAGAGCGCTACGAGCTCTCGGACCCCTTTGATTCGTCGCTTTCAGTATCGCTGCGCGAGACGGCGCGTGAGTGGGCTAAGACTGGCGATGCGGGCGCCCCGCTCATTTGGTCTAATGACTGCGGTAGCGGGCGCACCGTGGTGTGCAATATCGGTATCTACGACAAGGTCATGCGCGGCTTTTTCGCCGCGGCGATCAGTCTGCTGGGCGATGCTACGGCCTATCCGGTCATCAACAGCGCCGTGTTCTATTTGGACGACTTTCCTAGCCCCGTGCCCTCGGGCGATGGTACTTATATCAAGCGTGACTACGGCCTTTCCATTGCGGATTTTTACACCAAGGTCTGGTGGCCCGATCTGCAAAAGCTCGCGCAAAAATATGGCATTCGCTATACCGGCGTGATGATCGAAAACTACGAGGACGCGGTCAACCAGACCGAGCCCGCGCGCCAACCCGATACCACGCAGTTTCGATATTTTGGCGGCATGCTGCTGCAGATGGGCGGCGAGCTGGGCTTTCACGGCTACAACCATCAGCCGCTCGCGCTTTGGGACACCGACTACGGCACGCTGTACGTCTACAAGACCTGGAAGAACAAAGAGACGCTCGTCGCTTCGCTCAACGAACTTATCGCGTTTCAGGACGAGGTTCTGCCCAACGCTCATGGCTCGGTTTACGTACCGCCGTCGAATATCCTTTCGGCCCGAGCGCGCAAGCTCATCGGCACCGACGTTCCGCGCATTAAGACCATCGCCAGCACGTATTTTGAGGATGGCACCGACCTGCCCTACGTGCAGGAGTTTGGCGTGGCGAGCGACGGCATTGTGGAGCAGCCACGTATTGTCTCGGGCGGCATGGTCGACGATTCCTATATGCGCCTGGCAGCCGTGTCCGAGCTCAACATGCACTACGTGAGCACGCATTTTATGCACCCGGACGACTTGCTCGATCCCGATCGTGGTGCCAAGGAGGGCTGGGAGGTCTACAAGGGCGGCCTGGTCGACTACCTGGAGTGGCTTACCAAATCCGCGCCCGACCTGCGGCACCAGACGGCGTCGGAGTGCTCCGGTGCCATCCAGCGCTTTTCGTCCGTGACGGTGAGCGTGGATACCAGCGCGGATGCCTGGACGCTCAGCCTGGGCAATTTCCACGACGAGGCGTGGCTCATGTTCCGCGCCAATAATGGCGAGCCGGGTGCGGTGACGGGTGGCGAACTGACGCACCTTACGGGCAATCTGTATCTGCTCAAGGCAAATGATAAGACCGTGACGATCGAGCGCAAGGAGGGTGGCGATAAATGAGAATCTGCTTGGTACTCGAGGGTTGCTACCCCTATGTGCACGGCGGCGTATCTACCTGGATGCATGGCTACATTACGGCCATGCCCGAGCACGAGTTTGTGCTGTGGGTGATCGGCGCGCATGCTGCCGACCGTGGCAAGTTTGTCTACGAGCTGCCCGGCAACGTGGTCGAGGTGCACGAGGTGTTCCTGGACGATGCCCTGCGGCTTTCGGGTGAGCAACATGAAGCCAGTTTTAACGACCGTGAGCGCGAGGCGTTACGCCGTCTGGTGTCGCTCTCCAATCCGGACTGGGACGTGTTATTCGATATCTTCTACCGCCGTCGCGTGCATCCGCTCTCGTTTTTGCAGAGCCGCACGTTTATGGATATCTTCCGCGACGTGTGCCTTGCCGAGTACCCCTACACGCCTTTTGCCGACGCATTCCACACCATGCGCTCCATGTTGCTTCCCGTGCTCTACCTGTTGGGCAGCGAGGTGCCGGTGGCCGATGTGTACCACGCCATCTCGACCGGCTACGGTGGCCTGCTCGCCTGCCTGGGCTCAAGCGTTCGCCATGCGCCGGTGCTGCTGACCGAACATGGGATCTATACCCGCGAGCGCGAGGAAGAGATCATTCGCGCCGATTGGGTGGTGCCGTCGTTTAAGGACCGCTGGATCCGCTTTTTCTACCTGCTTTCGGAGGAGATCTACCGCCGCGCCTTCCGCGTGACGAGTTTGTTCCATAACGCCCGCAAGACGCAGATCGATATGGGCTGCGATGCGGACAAATGCCTGGTCATCCCCAACGGCATCCAGTTCAACCGCTTTAAGGACATTCCCTTAAAGCCCGATGACGGCTGGGTGGACATTGGCGCTGTGGTGCGCCTGGCGCCCATCAAGGACGTCAAGACCATGATCTATGCCTTCTTTGAGTTGCACGAGCGCCTGCCCAAGGTGCGCCTGCACATCATGGGCGGCGTGGACGACGAAGAGTACGGCGCCGAGTGCCACGCGCTGGTCGATACCCTGGGCGTGCGCGACCTGATCTTTACCGGTCGCGTCAACGTGGTCGAGTACATGGAAAAGCTCGACTTTACCATTTTGACGAGCATCTCCGAGGGCCAGCCGCTTAGCGTGCTGGAGTCGCTTGCAGCGCGTCGTCCCTGCGTGACGACCGAGGTGGGCTGCTGCCGTGAGCTGCTCGAAGGCGCCCCGGGCGACGACTTTGGCGTCGCGGGTTTTGTGACGCCGCCCATGTATCGCAAGGGCTTGGCCGATGCCATGGAGCGCATGTGTGTGAGCCGCGCCCGTCGCATTGAGATGGGGGAGCGCGGGCAGCGTCGCGTTGCCACGTACTTTTTGCACGAGCAGATGCTCGCCAACTATCGCGCGCTGTACGACGAGACGGCGTGTTCGTTTAACCTGCCCAGAGAGGGGGAGTAGCCGATGGCCGGAATTGGTTTTGAGCTCAAGCGCCTGTTTAGGCGCAAGGGCCTGTTTGCCACGATGCGTGCTTACGGCTACGCCGGCATTGTGTGCACGGGTCCCATGCTGTTGGGCGTGCTGCTCCAGGTGGGTATCTTGGTGCTGTGCGGTCTGTGGGGTGTGGGCCGTGCCAACCAGGATCTGCTGGTGTGCATGGTGACCTACACACTGCTGGCCTCACTTTTGCTCACGAGCTTTTTCTCTATGCCGGTCACGCGCTTTTTGGCCGATATGTTGTTTGCCGAGCGCGAGGATGAGATCCTGCCTTCGTTTTGGGGATCTAATACCATCATGCTCGTTGCGGGCACGGTGCTCTACGGCGTCTTTTTGCTGTTCTCGGGTGCCACGCTGCTGCAGGGGCTGCTGTGCCTGTGGCTGTTCAACATTATGATCGTCAACTGGAACGGCATGAGTTACCTCACGGCCATCAAGGACTACCGCGGCATTCTGTGCAGCTTTGCGGCTGCCATTGGCGTGGCGTGCCTGTGCGCCCTGGCCGCGCTGGCGCTGGGACTGCCGCCGGTCGAGGGTCTGTTGGCGTCAATTGCTCTGGGCTACGGCGTCATGCTCGCCTGGGACGTGGTGCTGCTGTACCGGTATTTTCCTCAGAGCGACCGCAGCCCCTGGCCCTTTTTGCGGTGGCTCGATCAGTTTATGCCGCTGGCGCTCACGGGTCTGTTAACCAATCTGGGACTCTTTGCGCACCTGGTGATTATTTGGGCCGGTCCCATTGGCGTGCAGGTCAAGGGCTTGTTTTATGGTGCGCCCTACTACGATGTGCCGGCGCTCATTGCGTTTTTGACGATCCTGGTCACGACCGTCAACTTTGTGGTCTCGGTCGAGGTCAACTTCTATCCGCGCTACCGCGACTACTACAGCCTGTTCAATGACGGCGGCGTGGTAGGCGATATTGTGGTGGCAGAGGAGGAGATGCTCTCCACGCTCAACAGCGAACTGCGCTTTTGTACGCTCAAGCAGCTGTTTGTGACCGCGGCGGTCATTTCGCTCGAGACCACGGTGCTGTCGGCCCTACCGTTGGGCTTTAACAACCTGATGCACGGGTATTTTCGCACGCTGTGCGTGGGCTATGGCCTGTATGCCGTGGGCAATACGGTGATGCTTATCTTGCTGTACTTTACCGACTATAAGGGGGCCGTGCTGGCTTCGGGCCTGTTTGCCGGTGTGGCCGGGCTGGCGACTGCCGTTTCGTTGCTATTGCCGCAGCAGTTTTACGGCTTTGGCTTTTTGTTGGGTGCGGCGGTGTTTTTTATCGTGGCGCTGCTGCGGCTCGATACCTATACCGCCAACTTGCCGTATCGTATCCTGAGCCAGCAGCCCATTGTGGCGACCGACAAGACGGGTCGCTTTACACAGCTGGGCCGCTTGCTCGACCGTGCCGAGCAGCGCTATGAGGAAGGTCGCCATAAGGGTGAGCCATATGGCGCGTTTGAGCGCGCGGTAGTTCGCGTGTATCGCAAGCATTGGGGAGGTTCTGATGACCGATAGGATGATGTCTCGCCGTCGCCTGTTTGAGGCGGCTGCCGGTGCGCTGTTGCTTTCGGGCTGCTCGGTGCAGGAAGACTCCTCGACCAAAAAGGTCAAAAAGCAGGACAAGATTAAAAAGGCTGAGGCCTCGAATGAGGCCAAGCACCTGCGCGACAAGGACGAGCTCTACGAGGTCTACGATGACTCGGGCATTGTGACCATGTACCTGACCGTCTCGCGCGGTAACAGGTCCGAGAACACCGACCACAGCTGGGCCGAGATCAATACGTACTCGGTGTATGACTATGCCGACATGGGTGTGACGCGCTATCAGGTTATGGGCCTGCTGCAGCCGGGCGACGAAGACGGCCCGGTGGCCGGCGAGGTTGGCTATGGCGAGGAAGCGCCCAATGCCACCGTGCAGGTGCGCGGTCAGACATCGAGCAATAACTCGCAAAAGAATTACAAGGTGGAGCTCAAAAAGGGCAAGGGTACCTGGCGCCAACAGCGCGCGATTGCGCTCAACAAGCACATGGGCGAGGGTATGCGTTTTCGCAACAAGATGGCCTACGACCTTATCCGCGGGATTCCCCAGATGATGGGCCTGCGCACGCAGTTTGTGCATCTGTGGGTGTGCGACCAGACCGAAAAGTCCAACGATACCTTTGAGGACTACGGCCTGTTTACGCAGGTGGAGCAGCTCAACAAGACGGCGCTTAAGGCACATGGCCTGGATAAGAGCGGACACCTGTACAAGGTGAACAGCTTTGATTTCCATCGCTACGAGGACACTATTAAGCTTGCCGATGATCCCGACTACAACCAGGCAAACTTTGAGGGCATGCTCGAGATTAAGGGCGATTCGGACCACACCAAGCTCATCGAGATGCTCGATGCGCTCAACGATGAATCGCACAAGATCGATGATGTGCTCGATACCTACTTTGATACCGAGAATCTGGTCTATTGGCTGGCGTTTCAGATCTTGACGGGCAACTGCGATACGCAGAACCGTAACTGCTATCTGTACAGTCCTCTCAACTCAAATTCCTGGTACTTTTTAGATTGGGATAACGACGGCATGCTGCGCAAGCTGGAGCTTTCTCTTACCGGGTTTTCGGACTACGCGAGCTGGGAGCGCGGCGTGAGCAACTACTGGGGCAACGTGCTGTTTAACCGTGCGTTGCGCAGCAAGTCGTTCCGCAGCGAACTCGACCGTGCCGTCAAGGACCTGCGCTCGTATATGACCGAGGCACGCCTGAGCAAGATGGTCAAGCACTACCGCGAGGTTACTGAATCGCTGGTCTTTGCTTCGCCCGATATCGATAATCTGCCTGTCACCAAGGACCAATACGAGCAGATTGCCGCGGCGATTCCTTCCGAGATCGAGGAGAACTATAAGAGCTTTCGCGATAGTTTTAAAAAGCCCATGCCGTTCTACATCGGCGTGCCGCAGATCGATAACGGTAAGCTGCGCATTAACTGGGATGCGTCCTACGACTTTGAGGCGCGCGACATTCGCTACACCGTGGAGCTTGCGCGTGACTATGCCATAAGCGACGTGGTCTTTAAGGCCGAGGACGTGCTGCTTCCCGAGGTGACCTGCGATGCGCCCGATGCCGGACAGTATTTTGTGCGCGTGCGTGCCAACAACTCCGACGGCTATACGCAAGATGCGTTTGACTACTATGTGACCGACGACGGCAAGCACTACGGCATGAGGTGTTTTTACGTGCAAGACGGCGGTAAGGTCGTGGAGGACACGTATGAGGAGGGCTAGCGCGCTGCTTGAGCACTTGGCGGCCCCGCCTGTGCGTACCACGCAGGAGCGTTACCGCCACGAGCTCAAATATCTCATTAACGAGGGCGAGCACGCTGCGCTTGCCTGTCGCATGGCGTCGGTGTTTAAGCTGGACAAGCATGCGCGGGCGGGCGGTTACACTATTCGCAGCCTGTATTTTGACGACTACTGCAACTCGGCCTACGAGGAAAAAGACGCCGGCATTCTCATGCGCAAAAAGTATCGCGTGCGCATCTATAACGGCAGCGACAAGGTGATTAAGCTCGAGCGCAAAAAGAAGTACGGCAGCTGGATCTACAAGGAGGACGCGCCGCTCACGCGCGGCGAGTTTGAGCAGATTCTGGCCGGCGACTACGGCTTTTTGCTGAGGAGCCCCTATCCGCTCTGTCGCGAGTTCTACATCGAGTGCATCTGCAACATGATGCGCCCGCGGACCATCGTGGACTACGAGCGCGAGCCGTGGGTGATGGATGAGGGCACCGTGCGCATTACGTTTGACATGAACGTGCGTGCCGCGGTGGGAAGCTTCGATATCTTTGACGCGACCCTGCCCGCACTGCCGGTTCTGGAGCCCGGCAAGCTGGTGATGGAGGTCAAATTTACGGAGTTTTGCCCGCAGCTGGTGCGCGATATGGTGCCGCCGGGCGCGGCCGAGCTCACGGCGGTCTCCAAGTACTGCCTGTGTTACGAAAAGACCGCCTACTTGCGCGGCTTTAACTACTGGGAATCGGATTTTGAGAACCGAGGGGATATTTAGACCATGAGCACCAGGGACTTTTTTAAGAACTCCGTCTTGGAGGCGTTTGGCCAGGTCGACCCTGCCAAGATTGGCCTGTCGCTGCTTGTGGCGCTCGCCATGGGCATCCTGATCTATTACGTGTACAAGCGCTTTTTTACCGGCGTGGTGTATTCGCGCAGCTTTGCCGTGACGCTCGTGGGCATGTGCGTGCTCACCTGCATGGTCACGCTCGCGATCTCGACGAACGTGGTCATCTCGCTCGGTATGGTCGGTGCTCTGTCTATTGTCCGCTATCGTACGGCGGTCAAGGACCCGCTCGACCTGCTGTATCTGTTTTGGGCCATTACCACGGGCATTACGGCGGGCGCCGGCATGTATGCGCTCGTGGGGCTTACGGCAGTAGTGATTGTGGTGATGATTGCCGGCTTTGCGAGCCATCAGGACAAGGCGCGCGTGTACATGATGGTCATCCACTACACGGGTCAGACCACCGGCGACGATATCGTGCGCGCGTTTGGGCGCACCAAGTTCACCGTCAAGTCCAAGACGATGCGCGGCGACAAGGTGGAAATGGCCGTCGAGGTGTTCTCGGACGGTGTTGACATGCCCTATGCGGACGCCATCCGTGCGCTCGACGGCGTGGAGGACCTGACGTTGATCCAATACAACGGCGAGTACCACGGGTAGGACCCTTACGAGCAGATTGTACAAAGAGGGGCGCTCCTGGTCGAGCATACGTCAGCGAGCGGGTAGCTGCCGTGGCGAGGTGCCACGAAAGAGGAGCGACGCGTACTTCATGTACGCGAGCGACGGTTTGAGCGGCAGATCGCCCGGCAGATGCCCGCACAGCGTCGAGCAGTCCGGCGTTCGTTAGAACGCCGGAACGAACAGGTATCATGGTGAAAGCGATTTCAATGACAGGGGTGGCGCGCGTGGTAAAGATGAAGGATGTCGCCGAGTTGGCGGGCGTTTCGAGCGCCGCGGTCTCGCGGTATCTTAACGGTGGATATATCTCGGCCGATAAGGCCAATCGCATTAAGCAGGCGATTGAGTTGACCGGATACGTGCGGTCCAGTCAGGCTCGCGCGCTGCGCACCGGCTCCACCAAGCTCATCGGCGTCATCGTGCCTAAGATCAACTCGGAATCCGTGAGCCGCATTACCGCTGGCATTGGCCAGGTGCTCGGTCGCCGTGGCTACCAGATGCTGCTTGCCAATACCGACAACGCGGCCGATCGCGAGCTCGAATACCTCGATTTATTCCAAAACCACCCGGTCGATGGCATTGTGCTGGTGGCAACCATGATCACCGACGAGCACCGTCGGGCGATTGAGTCGTGCCGCGTGCCCATCGTACTGATCGGCCAGAATGTTGAGGGCACGGCGTGCGTCTATCACGACGATTACGAGGCTGCCTTTGAGCTGGGCCATGCGCTTGCGGGTCGCGTGGACGGCAAAATCGCCTATATTGGAGTTACCGATGAGGACCGCGCGGCCGGTTATGACCGCCGTCGCGGTTTTGAGGCCGGCCTGCGCGCCGCGGGTAACCCGCTCGATGCCGCCTTGATTCGCCTGGGCTCGTTTACGCTCGACTCGGGCTATGGTGCGGCGCGTGAACTGCTTTCCGTCGCTCCCGATGTTTCGTTTATCGCCTGCGCGACCGACACCATGGCGGCGGGCGCGCTGCGTGCCATCGATGAGGTTCGCGGCATGGGCGAGGGCATGCACCGCGTGAGCGGCTTCGGCGACAACGCATTTTTGCGCGCGCTGACGGGCGGCATTCCCACCGTGCATTACGGCTACCTGACCAGCGGCGTCGAGGCGACCAATATGTTGCTCAACGCGCTCGACGGCGAGGAGGGGGAGAGCGGTCTCAAGACGCTCAAGCTCGGCCATCAGCTTATGAATGTCTAGGCCTTGGGCACGTCTGCCTGCCTCTGAGACCCTTGTTTTTGCTTCAAAACTACCTTTCGCCGGCTTTTTCCTACCGTTCACCCTACTATGAAAACGATTACAGTCATATCAAACTGAAAACGATTACAGTGTATGTGTCAAAGATGGCCGGGTGCACATGCGCCCGTTGGAGGAAAGGGAAGTCATGGACTACCGCAAATCAGCCCAAGAGGTGCTCGACAATATCGGTGGCGCCGACAACGTCGTCTCTGCCGCGCATTGCGCCACGCGTCTGCGCTTGGTGATTGCCGATAATTCCAAGGTCAACAAGGAGGCCATCGAGAACGTCGACGGCGCCAAGGGCGTCTTTGAGGCCCAGGGCCAGCTCCAGATTATTTTTGGTACCGGCACCGTCAACAAGGTCTACGAAGAGTTCATCGCGCTTAGCGGCGTCGTGGCTGCCACCAAGGCCGAGGTCAAGGAGGCCGCGGCGCAGCAGCAGAACATCTTTATGCGTGCCATTAAGGTGCTCGGTGACGTCTTTGTCCCCATCATCCCCGCCATCGTGGCTTCGGGCCTGCTGCTGGGCATTATGAGCGCCCTCAACTTTATGGCCTCCAACGGCTTTATCGCGCTCGACACCAATAACTTTATTTATAAGATCGCCGACCTGGTCTCGGGCACGTCTTTTGGCATTCTGCAGATCCTAATCGGTTACTCCGCGGCTAAGGCCTTTGGCGCCAACCCGTACCTGGGTGCCGTCGTTGGCGGTGCATTCATCAACTCCTCGCTGCAGAGCGCCTACACGGTTGCCTCCGAGGGCGTTCAGACCATGGTTACTGTTATTCCCGGTGTGTACAGCTTTGAGTGGGTCGGCTATCAGGGCCATGTGATCCCCATCGTCATCGCCTGCGCAATTCTGGCCTTCCTCGAGAAGCGCCTGCACAAGATCGTTCCCGAGATGTTCGACCTCTTTGTGACCCCGCTCGTCTCGGTGTTCGTGACCGTGCTCGTGACGCTTGTTGCCGTTGGCCCCATCTTCGTGTGGGCCGAGAATGCCATCCTCGGTCTGATCCAGGCCCTGCTGACCCTGCCCTTCGGAATCGGTTCCTTTATCGTCGGCCTGTTCTATGCCCCCACGGTCGTTACCGGTATCCACCAGATGTACACCGCCATCGACCTGGGCCAGCTCGCCCAGTACGGCGTGACCTACTGGCTGCCCATCGCCAGCGCTGCTAACATCGCTCAGGGTGGCGCCGCGCTCGCCGTTGCCTTTAAGACCCGCGATGCCAAGATCAAGGGCCTGGCACTTCCTTCGGCTCTCTCCGCCTTCATGGGCATTACCGAGCCTGCCATCTTTGGTGTGAACCTGCGCTTCTTTAAGCCCTTCATCGCCGGCTGCATCGGCGGCGGTTGCGGTGCCCTGGTCTGCGCACTCACCTCGCTTGCTGCTTCCGGCACCGGCGTTACCGGCATCTTCGGTATCCTGCTGTGCCTGGCCCAGCCCGTGCAGTACGCGATCATGTTTGCGGTCGCCGCGCTGGTTTCCTTTGCCGTCTCGTTTGTCCTGTACAAGGACGAGCCCAAGGCTTCCGAGCAGGCCTAAGAGCTTTTGATTGAGGGGCGCCCGCGGGTTGTATGCTCGCGGGCGTTTCCCGTATCTGGTGTCGATCTCTGGCGCCTTGTAACTTTCGATCCGTTAGGACTTTGATATGTCTAATGCACTTGGCCGCGACCTTGCAAAGCTGGTTGCCGCTGTTGACACCGCCGCCTCTGAGTGCGGTCATGGCGCATATGGCCAGCGCTTCCATATTATGCCGCCGGCGGGCTGGCTCAACGACCCCAATGGTCTTTGCCAAGCGGGCGGCGTGTTCCATGCCTATTTTCAGTATGCGCCGTTTGATGTCGAGGGTGGCGTCAAGATGTGGGGCCATGCCACAAGCCGCGATCTTATGACGTGGGACTACGTTGGCGCCCCGCTGCTGCCCGGCGAGCCGTTCGATTGCCATGGCGTGTATTCGGGCTCCGCGCTTGCCGAGGACGGCCGCATTCGCGTACTGTACACAGGCAACGTTAAACTCTCCGATGCAGACGGCACGTACGACTACGTCAATACCGGCCGCCGCGCCGATACTGTTTATGTCGAGAGCGTTGATGGCCTTGCCGGTCGGGAGTTCAGCCAAAAGCGTGTGGTGCTGGCGTCCGAGGATTATCCCGAGGATTTGACCTGCCATGTGCGCGATCCCAAGGTGTGGCGCGATGATAATGGGCGTTACCACATGGTGCTGGGCGCGCGTCGTCGCGTGGATGGGCCGCATGTCGATAGTCGATTTTGCGCCATGCACGGCGAGGGTGCCGGGCGCGATGTGGGCGAGATCCTGGTGTATGGCTCGGCCGATATGCTGAGTTGGGAGCTCGAGAGCCGCGTGTCTACGCCCGAGCGTTTTGGCTTTATGTGGGAGTGCCCGGGATACCTTGAGCTTGAGGCGGATGGCGGTGTACCGGCGAAGTTCCTGTCCTTCTCTCCCCAGGGGCTCGAGGGCGGTCGTTGGGACCGCGGTAACGTGTATGCAGCGGGCTACATGCCTGTAACGGGCGACATTACGGGTGGCAATGACGCTTATGAGCTGGGCGAGTTTCGCCTGTGGGACGCCGGTTTTGACTTCTATGCTCCGCAGGAGTTCACGGCCGAGGACGGTCGCCACATTCTGATCGGCTGGATGGGCATGCCCGATGAGCCGACCTATGGCAACGCGCCCACCGTGGCGTGCGGCTGGCAGCACTGTATGACGGTGCCGCGTGAGCTTACAGCCGGTGCTGGCGGCGTGGTGCTGCAACAGCCGGCGCGCGAGATTGAGCACCATTATGCCTCGGTGCGTGTGGGGGCGGGCTCGTTGGAGGTTGCCGGCGATACCTGCTTTGATGTTGTTGTCGACGGTGTCGACGGCGCGTTTGCCGCGACCGTAGATGGCGAGCTGAAACTGGTGTTTGTGCCCGCCGAGGGCGAGCTTCCCGCGCGCTTTGAGATGCGATATACCGATGAAGGTCGCGCTTCTGCCGGCTGCGGTCGTACCGTGCGCTGGGAGCCCGTCGACGAGGTGCGCAACGTGCGCATTGTCGGTGATGTCTCGTCGGTCGAGGTGTTTGTGAACGATGGCGCGCTCGTGTTTTCGACGCGCATCTATCCCGAGGCCTATGGCGTGACCGTTGACGCTCCGGGTGCGAGCGTGAACTATCACACGCTCAACATCTAGGCGATTCGTCGCATATCGGCGCTATACTGCAGCCGTTGCCCACGATGCGGGGAACACCCGCATCGTGGGTTTTTGTTAATGAAAGGAGGTTGCCGTATGGGCGTACAACAGCTAGAAGAGGCCTGGGCTTTGAGGACCGGCGCACGTGAGGCGCGGTTGCTTGCGGCCCCGCATGTGCCGGCAGCGCTGTCGCGGCTGGGGATTGTGCGTCCCGGTGACCGCCTGGTGGCTTTTGCGGACGACTTTGCTGATGCGTTTGCGAGCGGCTTTGATTGCTGCGATGTCGCGCTGGTGGGCTCATCGTCTGCTGATGCGTTTGCTGCAGCGTCCAAGGGTTTTGATGCTTCGCTTGATGCTGAGGGGTCGCACCTGTGGTGGTTTGTCAACTCCATCGGTGGGTTTGGTCTGCGCGTACCCGATCTTCGTACGTTAGGCTGCGCGGCGCGTGAGGCTCATGCGCTGCTGGTTGTGGACAACACCGTGGCGTCGGCTTTTGGCTGCGATCCGCTGCGGCTGGGTGCTGCGCTGTCGCTTGAGGCACTCGACCGCGTGTGCGCCGGTAAGACTCCGCGCAAGTTGGTTGCCGCTTCGGTTGCGCGCTCGCAGCTCAAGCGCCATCGTGTGGATGCCGCGGCCGAGTGCGCGCATGCCCTGCTTGAGGGCTGTGGCTTGGCCAAGTTTGAATTGACTGCTGACGAGGCCGGTGTGCTGGAGCGGGGACTGGACTCGCTCGACGTCCGTATGCAGGCGCATTTCGACCGCGCCCGTGCGCTGGCCGAGTATCTGGCCGCCAACGAGCTGGTGCGCAACGTGCGCTATCCCGGGCTGAGCTCGCATCCCGACCATGCGGTTGCAACGGGAATCCTCGAGCACGGCTTTGGCCCGGCAGTTGAATTTGACCTTATCGAGCGTAGCGCGGGAGAGCTGTTCGATGCTTTGCCGGGGGAGTTTCGTACATCGCCCGCCGGCGGCGCAACGACGCGCCTTTCGGCCCCACGCGGCAAGCAGGGGAGCACCGTCTGCCTCTTCGCCGGTACCGACGACCCCTTGATCGTGGCCGCCACCCTAGACAACGCCCTCCGCAAATAGCTAAATCATCCTCGACTCCATAAGTTGCGGTGAAATATGGATTGATTTACGGCTTTAACCGCATAAACAGTCCCTATTTCACCGCAACTTATGAGAAGGGGTTGTGTGGCTATAAGGCCCCGTCCCAAATGGGCTACTCTTTGATGCTGGCGATGAGATCGTTGGCTTTGGTGGCGATGACGTTGTTGATGTCGGCCTGCAGCTCCTCGTAGACCGCTATGGCTCGCTCTCCGGCGGGGGTGAGGGTGGATCCGCGGGCGCCGTCGCGCTCGATGAGCTTGCAGCCCAGCTGGCCTTCGGCTTCGTTCACGATGCGCCAGGCCTTGGAATACGCCATGCCCATGCCCTTGGCGGCGCGGTTGAGCGAGTGCTCGCGGGAAATACCTTGCAGCAGTAAGACGCAGCCGTGGCCGAACACGCCCGGCAGATCCTTGTCGCACGCTTGAATGACCAACTTTGCCGTCGTCTTGTACTCCATGTGCTCCACGTCTCCCCGCTAAAGTGTTTGCTGGGCAAACGCAAAGCCTGCGTCAAACCCTCGTGTGCTCTTCTTAAATCATGCATTGTAGCAGTCAAAGTGCGTTAAGATACTTCCCCAGTATTGGGCGCCCAAGGTTGGGCTGGGTCCTACGAGGCCTGCAGCCGACCGGTCGCATGGAAAAAGGAGAAACATGGCTACGTTCTTTCCCGGTGAGTCCCACACGTTTTCGGAGTATCTGCTGGTCCCTGGTTACTCGTCCTCGCAGTGCATCCCCAACAACGTCTCTCTTAAGACGCCGCTAACCCGCTTTAAGCGCGGTGAGAAGCCGGCAATCACCCTGAACATCCCCATGGTTTCCGCCATTATGCAGTCCGTCTCGGGCGTCGACATGGGTGTCGCGCTCGCTACCGAGGGCGGCCTGTCCTTCATTTACGGTTCCCAGAGCGCCGAGTCCGAGGCCGCTATGGTCAGGGCCGTCAAGGATCACAAGGCCGGCTTCGTTCAGTCCGATTCCACGCTGACCCCCGATATGACCATGGAACAGGTCATCGAGCTCAAGGAGAAGACCGGTCACTCCACCATGCCGGTTACCGACGACGGCACTCCCAAGGGCAAGCTCCTGGGCATCGTCACCAGCCGTGACTATCGTCCCAGCCGCGATGACCACCAGACGAAGGTCTCCGAGTTCATGACCCCGCGTGAGCAGCTCATCGTGGGCGACAAGAACATCAGCCTCAAGGTTGCTAACGACGTCATCTGGGACAATAAGCTCAACGCCCTGCCCATCGTCGACGACTACGATCACCTCATGGGCATCGTCTTCCGCAAGGACTACGACAGCCACAAGACCAACCCCAACGAGCTGCTCGACGGCGACAAGCGCTACATGGTTGGTGCCGGTATCAACACCCGCGACTATGCCGAGCGCGTGCCGCTGCTCATCGAGGCCGGTGCCGATGTCCTGTGCATCGACTCTTCCGAGGGCTTCAGCGAGTGGCAGAAGCGCACCATCGAGTGGATCCGCGCCAACTACGGCGAGGACGTCAAGGTCGGTGCCGGTAACGTCGTCGACGCCGAAGGCTTCCGCTTCCTGGCCGACTGCGGTGCCGACTTCATCAAGGTCGGTATCGGCGGCGGTTCCATCTGCATCACCCGCGAGACCAAGGGCATCGGCCGTGGCCAGGCCACTGCGCTGATCGACGTCTGCCGCGCCCGTGACGAGTACTACGAGGAGACCGGCGTCTACGTGCCCGTGTGCTCCGACGGCGGTATCGTCTACGACTACCACATGACGCTCGCCCTTGCCATGGGTGCCGACTTTATGATGCTGGGTCGCTACTTCGCGCGCTTCGACGAGAGCCCGACCGAGCGCGTCAACGTTAACGGTCAGTACATGAAGGAGTACTGGGGCGAGGGTTCTGCGCGTGCCCGCAACTGGCAGCGCTACGACCTGGGCGGCGCCGCGAAGCTCAGCTTCGTCGAGGGCGTCGACTCCTACGTTCCCTACGCCGGCTCCCTCAAGGACGGCGTGGGCGGCACGCTCTATAAGGTCAAGTCCACGATGTGCAACTGCGGTGCCCTCTCGATCCCCGAGCTCCAGGAAAAGGCGCGCTTGACCCTGGTAAGCTCCACCTCCATCGTCGAAGGCGGCGCCCACGACGTAGTCGTCAAGGATTCCCAACAGAGCGTCAGCTACCGCTAAGCGGCTTTCCCAAGCACCGCACCTTGCCGTTCAAACCGTCGCTCGCGTACCAAAGTACGCGTCGCTCCTCTTTCACGGCAATCTGCGGCACTTGGAAAACCCGACCATGCTTGGGCGGATAACAGATAGCGGTTGATTCACAACCACGTTATTTAGATAAAGCGAGATGCCCGCAAGTCGCAGGCATCTCGCTTGTCGTATTTGCTATCATCAGTCAAGTTAACCTTAGGGTCGGGTGGCTTGGCTTTGTTCGCTACAAGTTCCGCACGCAAAGAAGAGCACTTAATGTGCTCTTCGTCTTGCGCAGGACTGTCCGCAGTAGCAAATAAAGCCAAGCCACCCGACCCCAGCTAAGATTAAAGGAGCTGATATGTGCGATTGCACAGATCATAAGGACGAGATCCCTGCCTACGACGCGCAGGCCATTGAGTCCAAGTGGATGAAGGCCTGGGAGGACTCCAACCTCTTTGCCGTCGACACCGACGACAGCAAGCCTAAAAAGTATGTGCTCGAGATGTTCCCGTATCCGTCGGGCGACCTGCACATGGGCCACGCGCGCAACTATACCATCGGCGATGCCATGGCCCGTCAGGCCCGCATGCGCGGCTTTGACGTGCTGCATCCCATCGGCTTTGACGCCTTTGGCCTGCCTGCCGAGAACGCCGCCATCAAGCACAATACGCAGGCTGCCGCCTGGACGTATAAGAATATGGACCAGGCGCTCGCCACGATGAAGCGCATGGGCTTCTCCTACGATCTGGATCGCATGGTCAAGACCTGCAGCCCCGACTACTACCGCTGGGGTCAGTGGATCTTTGAGAAGCTGTGGGAAAAGGGCCTGGTCTACCGCAAAAAGAACCCGGTCAACTGGTGTCCTAACTGCAAGACCGTTCTGGCCAACGAGCAGGTCACCGAGGGCAAGTGCTGGCGCTGCGGCACCGAGCCCGAGAAGCGCGACCTTGAGCAGTGGTACTTCAAGATCACCGAGTACTCCCAGGAGCTGCTCGACGACCTGGAGAAGCTCCCCGGCTGGCCCGAGCGCGTCAAGCAGATGCAGGCCAACTGGATCGGTCGCTCCGAGGGTGCCGAGGTCGACTTTACCCTGTGCGACCAGGATGGCGAGCCCATTGAGGGCGACGAGGGCAAGATCACCGTCTTTACCACGCGTGCCGACACCCTCTTTGGCGTCTCCTTTTTTGTCCTGGCTCCCGAGTACGCTCGTCTGCACGAGCTCGTCGAGGGCACGGAGTATGAGGAGGCCGTCACCAAGATCGTCGAGGACTCCAAGCATATCTCTGCCGTCGAGCGTGCCCAGGGCACCCTCGAGAAGCACGGTGCCTTCACGGGCCGCTATGTGGTAAACCCCGTCAACGGCGAGAAGGTCCCCGTGTGGGTTGCCGATTATGTCGTTGCCGACTACGGCACCGGTGCCGTCATGGCCGTTCCCTGTGGCGACCAGCGTGACTTTGAGTTCGCCCGCAAGTATGACCTGCCGATCGTGCCGATCATCCTGGACGATGACGATCGCGCTGCCGTCGAGGCCAGCGGCGAGACCATCGATACCTTCCATGCCGAGACCGTCGACTGGGATTGCGCTCACGCTGCCGAGGGCACGCTCGTCCAGTCCGGCAAGTACACCGGCATGCGCGGCGGTAAGCACTCCGAGGGCGAGGCTGCGATCGTGGCCGACCTCGAGGCCATGGGCTGCGGTCGTCGCAAGGTCGAGTTCCGTCTGCGCGACTGGCTCATCAGCCGCCAGCGCTATTGGGGCAATCCCATCCCGGCCATCCACTGCGAGCACTGCGGCATCGTGCCCGTGCCTGAGGATCAGCTGCCGGTGACGCTGCCCGAGAACCTGGACCTGGGCGCCGGCGAAACCCTTGCTGAGTGCAAGGAGTTCTACGAGACCACCTGCCCGGTCTGCGGCCGCCCGGCCAAGCGCGAGACCGATACCATGGACACCTTCACCTGCTCCAGCTGGTATTACCTGCGCTATACCGATCCGCACAACACCGAGCTGCCCTTCTCCCGTGAGGCCGCCGACCGTTGGATGCCCGTCGATAACTACATCGGCGGCATCGAGCACGCTATTTTGCACCTGCTCTACAGCCGCTTCTTTACCAAGGCACTGCGCGACCTGGGCCTGCTGAGCGTGGACGAGCCCTTCACCAACCTGCTGTGCCAGGGCATGGTCAAGGACGAGAACGGCGACACCATGTCCAAGTCCAAGGGCAATGTCGTGCCCCCGAGCTCGGTCATCGAGCCCTACGGTGCCGACACCATGCGTTTGGCGATCCTGTTTATCGCCCCGCCCGAGAAGGACTTCGACTGGGATCCCAAGGCCGTCGAGGGCGCCAACCGCTTTATCAAGCGCGCCTGGCGTATCGTTTGGCAGCTCGTCCAGTCCGGCGATGCTAACGTGGCCTTTGACAAGTCCGCACTCGACGAGGTTGCGATGAAGCTCTATCGCGAGCGTCACCGCACCATCGCCAAGTGTACCGAGGACTTCGATCGCGGCCAGTTCAACACCGCCATCTCGGCCGTCATGGAGCTCGTCAACGCGGCGAGCGCCTACCTCAACGCCACCGAGGGTACCGCCCGCGACAAGGCGCTGTGCTACGGCGTGGCTAAGGATATCGTGAGCGTCCTTGCCCCCATTTGCCCGTTCTGGGCCGATGAGCTGTGGCACGAGGCGCTCGGCTGCGAGGGCAACGCCTACACCGCCGCCTGGCCCGAGTTCGACCTGGCCGAGTCCGTTGAGGACACGGTGCAGATCGTGGTCCAGGTGCTCGGTAAGGTCCGCGGCCGCGTCGACGTTGCCCGCGATGCCTCCAACGAGGAGATGCAGGCTGCCGCCGAGGCCGCCGTCGCCAAGTGGCTCGAGGGCAAGACGGTCGTCAAGGCCATCTGCGTGCCCGGCAAGCTGGTCAACTTGGTGGCCAAGTAAGCGCTGCGCGCTTAGCTGACGCATAAAAGACGAGGGGCGATCCGGTTGGGTCGTCCCTCGTTTTTCATGTACCTGCCCTGATGTCTGCGGTCAATTGTCCTATTCTTGTGGAGAAGCTGTGCGCACGCTGACCTGCAGGTTCGTACTGTGCTTGCACGTTTCCGCAGCTATTGGTATAGTTTGCTTGCAAATGAAGTTGTAATTGAAAGAAGTGGGGTTTCGGCCCCGCTTCTTTTTTGTATGGATGGAGGTGCCGCAATGGTCAAGACCAAGACCGAGCAGGCGATCATCGACGCGCTCGAGGCCGTCGCTCCCCAGCACGATATCGACATCGTCGACGTCGAGCTCGTGGGTGCCACCAAGGCCCCCTGCGTGCGTGTGCGTATCGAGGGTGCCGAGGGTCAGAGCCTGTCGCTCAACGACGTCACGGCCAACACCAAGTGGGTCGGCGATGTGATTGAGGAGCTCGACCCCATCTCTTCGAGCTATACGCTTGAGGTGTCGAGCCCGGGTATGGCGCGCCCGCTGCGCCGCCCGTGCGACTTTGCCCGCTTTGTGGGCGAGAACTGCGAGCTCACCTCCACCGCCACCGAGGGCCGTCGCAAGTACGCCGGCAAGATTGCCGCCGCCACCGAGGCGAACGTGACCCTCGAGCTCGAGGACGGCGAGTCCGTCACCCTCGATTTCTCTGATGTTAAAAAGTGCAAGTTGAAGCCCACCTACGACTTCAAGCCCGCGAAGGAAGGAAAGTAAGATGGCAGCATCCGACATGATGTCCGCCCTGATGGAGCTTTGCCAGGAGAAGCACATCGACCAGCTCTACCTGATCGACCGCCTGGAGCAGTCGCTCGCCAAGAGCTATGCCGAGATCCTGCATCTTGAGTGGGGCGCCAAGGTGACCATCGACCGCACCACCGGCAAGATCTACGTCTACCGCCTGGAGCCGATCGACGATTCCATGGACGAGGAGGGCAACTTCACCGAGTTCGAGGAGATCGACGTTACCCCCAAGAACACGAGCCGCATCGCTGCCCAGCACGCCAAGGCCGAGATCAACGCCATCGTGCGTAACTCCGCCCGCGAGCAGATCTACGAGGAGTTCTCCGGCCGCATCGGTGACCTCATCAGCGGTACCGTGCTGCAGTCCACTCCCGACTTTACGATCGTTAAGATCCGCGAGGGCGTCGAGGCCGAGCTTCCGCACTTCGACCAGCGCCGTTACGAGAACGAGCGCAACGAGCGTCCGATGGGCGAGCGCTACCTGCACAATCAGCACATCAAGGCCGTGATCATCGACGTTCGCGACCCCAACTCCAACCTGCAGCCGGTTCGTGGCGAGCACAGCCGTCCGCCGATTGTCATCTCCCGTACCCACCCCGAGCTCATGCGTCGTCTGTTTGAGCAGGAGGTGCCCGAGATCTATGAGGGCACCGTCCAGATCAAGTCGATCGCCCGCGAGCCCGGCCAGCGCTCCAAGGTCGCCGTCCACTCGCTCGACGACCGTCTGGATCCCGTGGGCGCCTGCGTCGGCCCCAAGGGCAGCCGTGTTCGCGCTGTCGTGGGCGAGCTCCGTGGCGAGCGCGTCGACGTCATCCTTTGGGATGCCGATCCTGCCGTCTACGTTGCCAACGCCCTTTCGCCTGCCAAGGTCACCCGCGTCCTCATCGACGAGGAGAAGGCTTACGCCGGTGTCATCGTGCCCGACGACCAGCTGTCCCTCGCCATCGGCAAGGAGGGCCAGAACGCCCGCCTCGCCGCGCGCCTGACCGGCTGGCACATCGACATCAAGTCCGAGACCCTTGCCGCCGACATCCTCAAGAACGTTCCCGTTCACGAGGAGCCCGCCGCCGACCTGATCGGTGACGAGGAGGACGAGGACGTCCGCCGCTGCGAGTATGTGTCCGAGGACGGCATCCAGTGCCGCAACCAGGCTCGTCCCGGCTCCCGTTTCTGCGGTGTCCACGACACCGACGCCTTCGATGATGCGGAGGACCTGATCTAGCGCGCGGTCGCGCCGGGCGGGTCCCGGCGCGTCTCCCACGCTCGTTCAGTCTCTAGGCACCCAAGGTGCCAGAAAGGGTAGGTGAAGTCATATGGCAAAAGTCCGTGTGTCCACCCTGGCCAAAGAGTTCGGCATGACCTCCAAGGAACTGATGGGTCATCTCGCCGATATGAAGATTCCCGCTAAGTCCGCTTCCTCCACCTTGGAGGACGCTTATGTCGCCATGGTCCGCAAGCAGCTCGCCTCGGTGATCGAGGCCCGCGCCCAGGAAGTCGAGGCCGCCAAGCAGGCCGAGGAGCAGGCAGCTGCCGCCGAGGAGGCCGCTCGCGCCGCCGAGGCCGAGCGCGAGCGCATCGCCGCCGAGAAGGCCCGCGAGGAGGAGCGTCGCCAGTTTGCCGCAGCCCAGGCTGCCGAGGAGGCTGCCCGCGCCGAGGCCGAGGCCAAGAAGAAGGCCGAGCAGGAGCGCCTTGCCCGCGAGAAGGAGGAGGCTGCCCGCGAGGCCCAGCGCCGCGCCGTTCCCGCTTCCGACTCCGGTTCGCGTTTCCGTTCGCTGCTCGACCAGATCGCCGCACAGGAGACCGTGCTCAAGGAGAAGAAGGACGCCGAGGACAAGGCCAAGGCCGAGCGCGCCGCAGAGCGCGGTAACCGTCGTGGCGGCAACAATGACCGCCGCGGTGGCCGTCGTAACGATCGCAACGCCTCCGACAACAACTCCGAGCGCAACGCCTCCGAGAGCCGTCCGCACAGCCATCGCACCAACGCCAGCAACAACGTCGCTGCCGGCATGGACTTCCCCAACCCCGATAAGCAGGGCAAGGGCAAGAAGCGCAAGGGCGGTCACAACAACGAAGAGGACCACTACAGCCGTATGGCTCGCGAGGCCGAGGAGTACAGCCGCGAGAAGGTGCTCGAGGAGGCTCGTGCTGCCGTCGAGGAGGCCTCTCGCGAGTCCACCGGTCGCCGCAAGAAGCGCAAGGAGAAGCGCGAGCGCGAGGCTGCCAAGGCGCAGGAGGAGCGCAAGATAGAGGAGGCGCTGGCCCAGGGCGTGAACCCCGAGGACCTCGATGCCATCAAGGTCTCCCAGGGCGTTACCGTCCAGGAGCTTGCCGAGGCGCTCGACGTTCCGGCCAACGACATCATCAAGCGCCTGTTCCTGCTTGGTACGCCGCTCACCATGACGCAGTCCATGTCCGACGACCTCGTCGAGCTCGTCGCCGACGACCTGGGCCGCCAGATCAAGATCATCACCCCCGAGGAGGAGAACACCTTCTCGTTCTACGACGATCCCGCCGACCTTAAGCCGCGCGCCCCGGTCGTCACCGTCATGGGCCATGTCGACCACGGCAAGACGTCGCTGCTCGACGCCATCCGTCACACCGGCGTTGCTGCCGGCGAGGCGGGCGGCATTACGCAGGCCATCGGCGCTTCGCAGGTCATGATCAACGACCGCAAGATCACCTTTATCGATACCCCGGGTCACGCCACCTTTACGGCTATGCGTGCCCGTGGCGCCAAGGTGACCGACATCGTCATCCTGATCGTCGCCGCCGACGACGGCGTCATGCCCCAGACGGTCGAGTCTATTAACCACGCCAAGGCTGCCGGCGTACCCATCGTCGTTGCCGTCAACAAGATAGATAAGCCGGGCGCCAACCCCGACCGTGTGCGTCAGGAGCTCACCGAGTACGGAGTCATCCCCGAGGAGTGGGGCGGACAGAACATGTTCGTCAACATCTCGGCCAAGCAGAAGATCGGTATCGACGAACTTCTGGAGACCGTGCTGCTCCAGGCCGACGTGCTCGAGCTCAAGGCCAACCCGGACACCTTTGCCTCCGGCAACGTCCTCGAGGCCAAGCTCGACAAGGGCCGTGGCTCGGTCGCTACCGTGCTCGTGACCCGCGGTACCTTGCACGTGGGCGATACGCTGGTCGCCGGCCTTACCTACGGCCGCGTCCGCGCCATGCTCGACCCCAAGGGCCGCGCCGTCACCGAGGCCGGTCCCTCCGACGCCGTCGAGATTTTGGGCCTGCAGTCCGTGCCCAACGCCGGCGATGAGTTCCGCGTGTTCGAGGACGAGCGCGAGGCACGTGCGCTGGCCGACGAGCGTTCGCTCAAGGCCCGTATCGAGGAGCAGAGCCGCGTCAAGCACGTCACGCTCGAGAACCTCTTCGAGACCATCGCCGACGCCGAGGTCAAGGAGCTCAACCTGATCATCAAGGCCGACGTCCAGGGTTCCATCGAGGCTCTTCAGGACTCGCTCGACAAGATGGATCAGTCCGAGGTCCGCATCAACACGATCCACTCCGCTGTCGGCGCCATCAACGAGACCGACGTCGTCCTGGCCGACGCCTCCAACGCCATCATCATCGGCTTTGGCGTCCGTCCCGACGGTAAGGCCCGCTCCGCTGCCGAGCGCGAGGGCGTCGAGATCCGTTGCTACGACGTTATCTACAAGTGCCTCGAGGAGCTCGACGCCGCCCGTATCGGCATGCTCAAGCCCACCGAGGTCGAGGTCGCCACGGGTACCGCGACCGTCCTGGACACCTTCAAGGTGCCCAAAGTCGGTATCGCCGCCGGTGTCCGCGTCGAGGAGGGCGAGATCGCCGCGACCGATTCCGTGCGTCTGGTGCGCGACGGTATCGTGGTCTTCAACGGCAAGATCGCCTCGATGCGCCACTACAAGGACGAGGCCAAGAGCCTCAAGAGCGGTTCCGAGGGCGGCATTGGCCTGGAGAACTTCCAGGACATCAAGCCCGGCGACCAGATCGAGGGTTACCGCATCGACCAGGTTGCCCGTACCGAGTAGGGGGTAGCGCTATGAAGCAAACGCAGGCAACCCGCCGTCTGGGCGAGCAGCTTCGCGAGAAGCTTGGTTATATCCTGCTCTTTGAGGTTTCCGATCCGCGTCTCGACCTGGTTACTTTGACCGCGGTCGAGGTCGCGGTGGACCGTTCGTTCGCGCGTGTGTACGTGTCGTGCGATGCGAGCCGCTACGACGAGGTCATGGAGGCGCTCGCAAGCGCCAAGGGCCGCATTCGTAGCCTGTTGGCTCGCTCGCTCGATTGGCGTGTCACGCCCGAGCTCGATTTTCGCATCGATCGCTCGACCGATGAGGCCGAGCGCATCACGCGTGCGCTGGAAAACGTTCCCGCCACGCTTGCGATCGAAAAGGACGAGGACGGCTATCCGATAGCGGATGCCGCCCAGGAGGCAGCTTTAGATGACTAATTCCGCCGACCTCGCCTCGTGCGAGTCTGCAGATATTCAGCGACGCATCCTCGAGCTCATCGAGGGTGCGTCCTCCATTGCGATTTCGGGACATACTTCTCCCGATGGCGATGCCTTGGGCTCCGTATTGGGTCTGGGCCTTTCGCTCATGAAGTTTTTCCCCAACAAGGACATTGCCCTGCTGCTGGCAGACGATGACCCGGTTCCGCGCATCTACCGCTTTATGGAGGGTGCCGACCGTCTGGTGCCGGCATCTGCGTATACCGGCAATCCGGACCTGTTCATCTCGGTGGACGTGCCGGTCGTCGAGCGCCTCAATAATTCCGCCGAGGTGCTTCGTCGCTCCAAGCATGTGGTGTGCTTCGATCATCATCCGGCGCGCGAGGAGTTTGCCGAGCTGAGCCTGAGGCGCGTCGATGCCGCGGCCTGCGCCATGATCATCGACCGCTTCTTGGACAATTGCGGCATTGTCGCACGTGATGGCGTTGCGACCTGCCTGCTGTGTGGCTTGGTTACCGATACCGGCCGTTTTCAGTACCAAAACGCCGATGCCGCCGCGTTCCATGCAGCCTCGCGCCTGGTGGCGCACGGTGCCGATCCGGCGCGCGTTGCGCTCGAGGTCTACCAGAGCATGCGCGTTGAGTTTTTGCACCTCAAGTCCATTGTCATGGGTCGCATTAAGACGGTCGCGCATGGGCGCGTGGCGTATAGCTATGCCTACCAGAGCGACCTTGAAGCCTGCGGCGTCACCTCGGACGAGTGCGACGGCCTGGTCGATGTGGTGCGTTCGGTGATGGGCGTCGAGGTCTGCATGTTCTTAAAGGGCATTGAGGGCGATACCAAGGTGCGTGGCAACCTGCGCTCCAAGGGCGACCTCGATGTGTCCGAGATTGCTGCCAATTTTGGCGGTGGCGGGCATCATGCCGCCGCCGGCTTTTCCAACAACGGAACAATTCTCGAGACGCTCACCGTGGCACTTCCCATGCTGGCCGAGCTGGTAGGGGAGGATCCCGCTTCGGTGACCGTCGAGCTTTAACTTTTTGGATGGTACATGGCTCGTCGTACGCCTTCACAACTGAATATGCTGCTCGCTGTCGATAAGCCGGTGGGCTGCACGTCCCACGATGTGGTCTCGCAATGCCGACGCGCCCTCCATGAGCGGCGTGTCGGCCATGCCGGCACGCTCGACCCCATGGCATCTGGCGTCATGGTGGTGGGTGTGGGCCAGGCCACCCGTCTGCTGGGCATGCTCACGCTCGATACCAAAAGCTACGTCGCCGATATTTCGTTTGGCGCCGAGACCAATACCGATGATGCGGAGGGCGAGGCGGTCCGCACGGTGGCTGTTGCCAACGAGCTCCGCGATCCTGCCTATGCTCGTGAGCGCTTGGCCGCCATGCTGGGCCCGCAGATGCAGGTGCCGCCGGCGTTTTCTGCTATCTCGGTCAATGGCGTTCGCGCCTACAAGTCTGCTCGCGAGGGCAATGCGGTGGACCTACCTCCGCGCCCCGTCGAGGTCTATGCCGCCGACCTGATTGCCGTGGGCGGCGAAGGTGATACGTGTGTGTGGACCGTGGCGTTCTCGGTGAGCAAGGGCACCTATATCCGTGCGCTCGCTCGCGACCTGGGCCGCGCTTGCGATAGCGCCGCGCATATTTCCGCACTTCGTCGCACCGCATCTGGTGTTGTTTCCATTGGCGCCTGTCATGCGGTGGAGGAGCTTTCTCCCGAGTCCGCCGCTGGCTTTGCCCTGGATCCCATTGCGGCCTTGGGCGCCATGCGTGTTGACTTGCCGGGCAATCTTGCCGACGACCTGCTCTGCGGCCGTCGCATTCCCGTTGAGCGTGCGCTTGCCGATTTCGATGTCTCGAAGGCGCTGTTTGCGCTGGTGCTCGATGGGGGACTCAAGGCGCTCGCCCGCATTGAGAGTGGCCGCTTTGTTATGGAGCACGTGTTTCCGCAGGCAATCGGCGGTGTTCGATGATGTTGTCCGCTCATGAGCTCGCGCGTGTCTTTTTCGCGGGCGAGTCGGACGAGGCTCGCATCGTTGCTGCCGATACGTTTGATGAGTGTGAGCACTTGGGTGCCGCATCGATTGCCATCGGCGTGTTCGACGGCGTTCACCGTGGACACCAGGAGCTCATTGCGGCGCTTGTCCGGGATGCCCGTGCCCATGGCTGCAAGGCGGTAGTAGTTACCTTCGATCCCGACCCGGACGTCGTGGTGAGCCCTTCGCCCGCTCAAAAACTGATGACGACGGCCGACCGTCTGCATGCCTTGGCTCAGACCGGGGTCGATGCGGTGGTGGCCGTTCCCTTTACGTCTGAGGTTGCGGCGCTTGACCATGTTGATTTTCTCTCGCTGGTGTCGCGTCTGGTCGACATTCGATCGATTCGCGTTGGCAGTGACTTTAGGCTGGGTCGTGGCGGTGCTTCTGGTGTTGCCGAGATGCGCTCCTGGGGTTCCGAGCACGGCGTTGACGTGTATGGTCACGACCTGCTTTGCGAGGGCGGTGAGGCCATTTGCGCCACCCGCATTCGTCATGAGCTGGGACAGGGCCATGTGGAGCTTGCTGCTGGGTTACTCGGCCGTCCGTATATGGTGCGTGGCGGTGTTATTCGCGGCCGTCACGAGGGTTCTGGCATGGGCTTTCCCACGGCAAACTTGCAGGTTCCCGACGGCATTCAGGTGCCAGCCGATGGCGTGTATGAGGGTCTGGTGCTGGTCGATGACACCGCGTGGCCCGCTGCTGTGAACGTCGGCCTGCCGCCAACGTATGCTGACGATGCGGCATCTGCGCATCTCGAGGCTAATTTAATTGGTTATACGGGCGACCTGTACGGCGCTTCCGTTTCGCTGGCGTTTACGCGCTGGCTGCGTCCCTCGCGTGTGTTCGATTCGCTGGATGAGTTGATCGCGACCGTCGAGGGTAATATCGAGGATATTCGTCACAACTTGGGCGATCAGGGGGTGAGCATCCGTGATTAGCGATGAGGAAAAAGACCAGGTACGCGCTGCGTCTGACCTGGTTGCCATCGTGCAGGAAACGGTCGAGCTCAAGCCTCGCGGCCATGAGTTTTGGGGATGCTGCCCCTTCCATGGCGAGAAGACGCCGTCCTTCCACATTATCCCCGCCACGCAGGTGTGGCATTGCTTTGGTTGCGGCGAGGGTGGCGACGTTTTCACGTATATCATGAAGCGCGAGAACCTGAGCTTTCCCGAGTCAATCCGTTACTTGGCCGATCGCGCGGGTATTGAGCTGCATGACACCGGAGATCGCCGCGAGCGCGGCACCAAGCGTGCCCGCATCTACGATCTGTGCGCCGAGACCGCCCAGTTCTACCACACCATGCTCATGCGCGGTAAGGACGGCCGTCCGCGCGAGTACTTTGCCAGCCGCGGCATGGGCGGCGACGTCTGCCGCCGCTACTGCCTGGGCTTTGCACCGGGCCGTAACGCGCTGGTGTCGCACCTGTCCCAGGCGGGTTTTACCCCGCAGGAGATGATCGACGCCAACGTTGCCGTGAGTCGCGGGCGCGGGCAGCTTGCCGACCGCTTTTACGACCGCGTGATGTTCCCCATCTTTGACGAGCAGGGTCACAACATTGCCTTTGGCGGTCGCATTATGGGCGACGGCCAGCCTAAGTATCTCAACACAGCCGAGACGAGCGTGTTTCATAAAAAGCGAAACCTCTACGGCTTTAATTGGGCCAAGGAGTTTATCGTCGCGCAGGATACCGCCATCGTGGTAGAGGGCTATACCGATTGCATCGCCTGCTGGGAGGCGGGGATTAAAAACGTTGTCGCCACGCTGGGCACCGCCCTCACGGAGCATCACGTCAAGACGCTCACTCGCTTTGCCAAGCGCATCGTGTATATGTTCGACGGCGATGCAGCGGGCCAGAAGGCCGCCCGTCGCGCGATTCAGTTTATCGAGCAGGATTCCATGGACCTGCGCTGCGTGGTGCTCCCCGACGGCAACGACCCCATGGAGTTCATCACCGCACATGGTGGCGAGGCACTGCAGACGCGCATCGACGCTGCCGAGCCGCTTATGGACTTTGTCTACCGTTCGCTGCAGGAGTCGAGTGACATCACCACGCCGGGCGGTCGCGCTAAGGCGCTGGAAGATGCGCTGACGCTTATCTATCCGTTGCGCAACAGCTATATGATCGACACGTACTTTATCCAGATTGCCGATCTGCTGGGTTTGGATCTGGAGACGGTGCGCGCGAGCTCGGGTCGTGTGTTTCGCGATGTCGCCAAGCGCGAGGATGCGGAACGACGTCGTGAGCAGAACTATGAGCGCCAGCGGGCACAGACTGAGCGGTCCGGTAGCGCGGGCGGTCGGGCGTCGGGTTCTCGCGATGCCGGTCGCGGTGCTTGGGCATCGGGCGCGACGCCGCCGGTGTCCGCGCCGGTCGAAGAAGAGCCGTACGACTACGTCCCGCTCGATGCCTACGGCGCCGCGCCCGTGGAGGTCGTCGACGACCTGCCGCCGATCGATGTGCCTGATGGTATGGGCGCTGTGCCTGTGGCTGACGGTTCGGGCGCACCGGCTGCGGCGGCGCCGATGGTTCTTACCGATCTTGAACGCAAGTCCTTGGCAGGGGAGCGCGAGCTGTTGACGATGCTCACGAGCTACCCCGACCTGTTCCGCACGTATGCCGACCGCATCTGCTCCATCGAGTGGGTTGACCCGCGTCACGAGTCCATTGCATGGGCCGTTCTGGCAACGCCGCCGGGAACCGATCCTGCAGCCTGCATGGATGCGGCGCGCTCAGTGTGTCCCGATGCGGCAACGCTTGTGAGTGCCGGGCGCATCTCCGCGACGAGCAAGCACCCCACCGAGACGAACATCGTGTTTATGCTTGATACGCTTGAGCTCTACACCATCAAGCGTCGCATGCGTGCCGCACAGGCCAAGCTGCGCCAGGACCGTTCACTCGATGATGAGGCCCGTCGCGCGCTGACCGTGCAGGCCGCGCAGGATTCGCAGCGTCAACGCGAACTGCAAAAGTCGATCGGCGGCGTGGCGGACCCTTTCCGTTTGATCGGCCTGGAGGCCGCAGGCACCGAACAAGCCTAGATGTTGTGGTCAACCAGCGTATTCTCGCCTATATCCAGCCCTCTTTTTGGGTATAGACGTCAATGTGTGTGCTAAAGTATTGAGTCCTGTGGACTATGAAGGGAGAATCTGTGCCAAAAAAGACTGAGAGCACGGGTACTGGGCTGGAATCCTACGTTGCAAAGCTCATGGGCAACGGCTCAAACAGGACTTCGGTAACCGAGGACGAGATTCAGGTCGCCCTGAAGGATATCGATGTTTCTGACGAGCAGCTCACCGCGGTGTATTCCGCGCTGCGCAACAGCGGCATCCAGATTATCTCCGCGAGCGGTAACGACGACGCCCCCATGGGTGTCGACGATGACGATACCGATACCGATACCGATACCGATACCGACGATTTCGATGACGACGACGAGCACGATTCCGGCTCGCTCGACGATCACGAGCTCAAGATGGCCCGTCAGGCCGACGCTGAGATGGGTTCTTCCAAGAACAAGAAGAAGCGCACCGTGCGCACGTCCCGTTCACGCTCCCGCGTGCGTGGCATCGATGCCTCCACGGTGATGCTGACCGGCGACCCGGTCCGTATGTACCTCAAGGAGATCGGCAAGGTCGACCTGTTGACCGCCTCCGAAGAGGTCGATCTGGCTATGAAGATCGAGGCCGGTCTCGAGGCTACCGAGAAGCTCGAGGCTGCCGATGCTGGTGAGCTCGAACTCACGCGTGCCGAGATGCGTCGTCTTACGCGCATTGAGAACGTGGGCCTCGAAGCCAAGCAGGCGCTCATCAGCGCAAACCTTCGTCTGGTCGTCTCCATCGCCAAGCGCTATGTCGGTCGCGGCATGCTGTTCCTGGACCTGATTCAGGAGGGCAACCTCGGTCTGATCCGCGCCGTCGAGAAGTTCGACTACCAGAAGGGCTTTAAGTTCTCAACGTACGCTACGTGGTGGATTCGTCAGGCCATTACGCGCGCTATCGCCGACCAGGCCCGTACCATCCGTATTCCCGTGCACATGGTCGAGACTATCAACAAACTCGTCCGCGTGCAGCGTCAGCTCCTTCAGGACCTGGGCCGCGACCCGACCCCCGAAGAGATCGGTGCCGAGATGGATATGAGCGCCGACCGCGTCCGCGAGATCCAGAAGATCTCGCAGGAGCCCGTGTCGCTCGAGACCCCCATCGGCGAGGAAGAGGATTCCCAGCTGGGCGACTTCATCGAGGACTCCCAGGCTATCGTTCCGCCCGATGCGGCCAGCTTCTCTATGCTGCAGGAGCAGCTCACCCAGGTGCTCGATTCGCTTGCCGATCGTGAGCGCAAGGTTATCGAACTGCGCTTTGGCCTTGTCGACGGACATCCCCGCACGCTCGAGGAAGTCGGTCGTGAGTTTGGCGTCACGCGCGAGCGCATCCGCCAGATCGAGTCCAAGACTCTGGCCAAGCTTCGCCACCCGAGCCGTAGCAGTAAGCTGAAGGACTATATCGAGAGCTAGTCAAGCAAGAGGCGCCCTCAAGCACATCCGCTTGGGGGCGCTTTCATGTAGACATTGGGGACGTTCTTGAATGACTGGTCGTTTAAGAACGTCCCCAATGACTGGGTCGGAAAATTTCTTAAAAAAGTTCTTGCCCTGAGCTGATTCGTCCGTATAATAAACTTCGTTGCTTGAGAGCACGCACCTATTCCTCGGTAGCTCAATGGTAGAGCACGCGGCTGTTAACCGCGCTGTTGTAGGTTCGAGTCCTACCCGGGGAGCCAGAATTTTCCAGCCCTTTCCGTTGGGCTTTAAATTCCTCGGTAGCTCAATGGTAGAGCACGCGGCTGTTAACCGCGCTGTTGTAGGT
>CAVGCW010000003.1:0-52591 GCA_963628025.1 Alloprevotella sp.
GCACATGTACGGATGAATGTGGGAAGTGTTCGGATAAAGTTGATAATCAAGGCTCCCGAATCCGCATCCAGCGCTCCAATGGAGCTTGGCAGTGAAGAGTAAAATAGAGCTATTGTTGCGCAATTCGCCTCTGTCATGTTTGTTGAGACCTCGAGGCGATCGAACCTGAAAGGCATCGACAATGAGCACCATAGCCGACATCCTCAACCGCATCGACTCGGGTGACTACGCGATGCCGCAGTTCCAGCGCGGCTACGTATGGAACCGCGCGCAGGTGCGCAAACTCATGACGTCACTGTACAAGGGCTATCCGGTAGGCACGATGCTCTTGTGGCAAACTCCCGTGGAAGACGCGGACATCAAAGGCGAGAAGGTCATCGGGCAAGGTGTCGTCAACCTCATTCTCGACGGCCAGCAGCGCATGACGTCGCTCTACGGCATCATGCGTGGCAAGGAACCACCCTTCTTTGAGGGCGACAAGCGCGCATTCGCCGATCTCATGTTCAACATCAAGGATGAGGTATTCGAGTTCCGTGCCCCCAAGATGAAGGGCGACCCCATGTGGGTCTCGGTAACCGAGGTCTACCAATCCGGAGCCGTAACGGAAGCCGTCAACATCAAACAGGCCGCCGGCCTTGACGACCCGACCTTCACGTTGTCCCTCACGCGACTCAACCGCATAGAGCAGATCAAGCAGACTGAGATGCTCTCCCAGACCGTGACCGGCCCTGACAAAACCATCGACGTAGTCGTGGATATCTTCAACAGCGTGAACTCGGGCGGCACGAAGCTTAGCAAGGGCGACCTCACGCTCGCCAAGATTTGCGCGGAATGGCCCGCCATGCGCGATGAGATGCAAAAGGCTCTCGATGGCTTCTCGGCCAAGGGATACGACTTCACACGCGACTGGCTGCTGCGCTGCCTGACTGTTCACCTCGCGAAGTCGGCGTACTTCTCCGCTCTCGATGGCTTCTCCGTGTCGGAGATTCAAAAGGGACTCAAGGAGACCGTCCAACTCGTGGGCACCTGCCTCGACCATATCGCGGGCAGACTTGGACTCGACCATACCCGCGTCCTCGGCAGCCCCTTTTCCATCGCCACGATGATTGCGGTCATAGACCAGAAGGGAGGCAAGCTTACCTCGGCCGAGTGGGACCGCCTACTCTACTGGCATGTCCACGTCTTCCTCTGGGGGCGCTACGCAGGCTCCACCGAGAGTGTGCTTGCCCAGGATATAAACGCTGTCAAGGGTGGCGAGGGGATCGACGGACTGCTCAGGCTCATAAAGACCAACAGGCCCGACCTAAGCCTTCACCCCGATGACTTCTGGGGATGGAGCACGGGAGCGCGCCTCTACCCGCTCATGTACCTTCTCGCCCGCATGGGGCATGCTCGCGACTGGGGCAACGGAATCGAGCTCAACTCTCACCTTCTCGGCAAGAACTCGTCGCTCGACGTGCACCACATCTTCCCCAAGAAGGTGCTCTACGCCGCCGACCGCAACAAGTCGATGGTGAACCAGCTCGCCAACTACGCCTTCTTAACCAAGGAGACAAACCTGGAGATCTCGGACAAGCTCCCCTCAGACTACCTGCCGGGTTACATCGCCGCAAACCCCGGAGCGGTCGAATCTCACGCCGTGCCGACCGACGACCCTTCCCTCTGGGAAATCGAGAACTACGAGGCCTTCCTCGCCCGGAGGCGCGAGCTTCTCTCCGAGAAGGCCAACGCGATCCTATCTGCCCTCTACAGAGGAAAAGACCTGGGTGAGCTGCCCACCGCCTTCAAACAGCCGGGGGCCGCGAGCGTCCTCGACCACGATGACGAGGCCCTCTCCGGGCTCTCGGACTGGTTGACGGAGAGGGGTTACGGGCACGGGGCGGCGAACTTCGGAGTGAGCGGCACGTCTAAGACCGTGATCGTTGACCTTGCATGGCCGGACGGCTTGCAGACCGGCCTCGGCGAACCGGTCGCCCTCATGGTCGATAGCGAGCCCGAGGAGCGCTCTTTCGTGACCAAGCTCGGATACCATGTGTTCGAGACACCCGAGGATTTGATGGCCTTTGTTGTAAACGATTAGGCATAAGGGAGCTTCATGAAAGATCTCGACAAATACCGGGGCTGCCTCGTGGGCGGGGCCGCAGGCGACGCGCTTGGATACGCCGTGGAATTCTGGGGCGAGGAGCACATCTTCTCCCGCTATGGTGAGCGTGGCATAACCGAGTACGAACTCGATGCCAAAGGCGTGGCGCACTTCTCCGACGATACGCAGATGACTCTCTTCACAGCAAACGGCCTGCTCTTAGGTACCACGCGTGGGATGACGCGCGGCATTATGGGGCCGTATGAAAGTTATGTCAGCTACTGCTACGGAGACTGGTACCGCACGCAGACCGAGAGGTATCCGCTCGACGAAGGGCGGAGTAGCGTCTACCACTACTCGTGGCTCGTCGGCGTGCCCGAGTTCTTCGAGCAGCGCGCGCCGGGGAACACGTGCCTCTCCGCCTGCGCGGAGGGGTGCGAGGGGACGACCGAGCGCCCCGTCAACAGCAGCAAGGGCTGTGGCGGCGTGATGCGCGTGGCTCCGGCAGGGCTCTACCTTGACCCTGAAGATGGCACCCACTGCAGCGGCTATGCCGACGCCCTCCGGCTTGGCGCGGAGTGTGCTGCCCTCACGCACGGCCACGCGTTGGGCTGGCTGCCCGCCGGAGCGCTCGCGGTGATTGTGAGCATGCTGACGCACAAGCCAGGTTGCAGCGTGCGCGAAGCTGTCATGGGTGCGTTGGGCGCGCTTCCCGAAGCCTATCCGAATGCTAAACATGTGAAGGAACTGCAAGGCCTTCTTATGCACGCGCTGCGTCTCGCCAACTCCTCCAAGGTCGACCTTGACTGCATCCACGAGCTCGGCGAGGGATGGGTGGCCGAGGAGACGCTGGCCATAGCCGTATTCTGTGCACTGCGACACGAGCACGACTTCGAGGCGGGGATCGTTGCTGCCGTGAACCACAACGGTGACTCGGACTCCACCGGCGCGGTGTGCGGCAACATTCTCGGGGCGAGACTGGGCTTTAGCGGAATCCCTGCGAAGTACACCGAGCGCCTCGAGTTGTTGGACGTAATTGAGGGCTTCGCGGACGACCTCTACCACGACTGCCAGATTGACGAGTGCACAGGCTCAGCTGATGGCATCTGGGAGCACAAGTACATTTATAACGACTACGCCGAGTGGGTGGTTACCCAAAAATCGGCAGGATCACATCCTAGCCTCTGAGAGTTGGCAACGTTCACGATGGCGTCCGTGCGAAGCCGCGTGATATCCCCGCGCCACAGCAAGAGTCCGCCTACGGATTCCGCTTTACGTGCCTCGGCGATTCCGCGCTCCTGCAGGCGTCCCTGCAAGTAAGCGTCCTCGATGCGCAGGTACTCATCGGAGATTTCCGTAGGCGGGCGCACGTTCACGAGCGAGCGATAGAGCCGATAGAGACCCTCGCCCACGTGGGCATCGGAGCCCGTGCGCTCGGCCTCGTCGACCATGGCGATGACGTAGTCGGCGTAGGAGATGGACGAGACGCCGTGAGCTCCTGATCGGGACAACTATGAAATGTCTCGATCTGTAACACGTAGGGGAGGAAAACCGTTCTTACTGTTACAGATTGAGATGAATCAGGAAGCCGCCGAGAATTGTCTTGATCTGTAACAGATAAAGGCGGAAAAGACCTCTTACTGTTACAGATCAAGACGGAAGGTTGAGGGTCCGTCCATTTATCTCAATCTGTAACAGTTAGAAGGGAAATATCGGTCTAGATGTTACAGATTGAGACAATGACCGGGACCACTTTGAAATGTCTCGATCTATAACAGGTAGGGGAGGAAAACCGTTCTTACTGTTACAGATTGAGATAAATCAGGAAGCCGCCGAAAACCATCGTCTGCAACATATATAGGTGCGAATGGGGCCGTCACGGAGACGTAGTCAATAAGAATACTCCACCACACCAAAGTATTACCTTGGGAAACGTCGCCACAACGACCAAATCCACCGCTCTTCATATTCAAACTCAACAAAAGCGCAGGTCAAAGGTATATAGATACGCCCGGTACCGTGTATCTAGAGGTTTTCGTTGACAGCCCCCAAGGTTGCATCGTATTATCTTTTTCGTTCGCGGGGGCGGCGGTCCAAAAGACCAAAGAACCTGCGGATACTTGAACGATTGGGAGTTTGCCCGAGTGGTTAATGGGGACGGGCTGTAAACCCGTTGGCTCTGCCTACATAGGTTCGAATCCTATAGCTCCCACCCGTCAAGTGCCTGTATAGCTCAGTCGGTAGAGCACTTCGTTGGTAACGAAGAGGTCACCAGTTCAAGTCTGGTTGCAGGCTCCATCCGGCGGTGTAGCTCAGTTGGTTAGAGCACACGGTTCATACCCGTGGCGTCACTGGTTCGAATCCAGTCACCGCTACCATAGGTAACACGGTGGCTTCTCAATAGTATGTTGAGAAGCCACTATGGTATAAAGGCAAAGTCCCGTCCGGGGACGACCTGTTTAGAGGAGGGCTTTATGGCCAAAGAGAAGTTTGAGCGCACTAAGCCGCATGTTAACATCGGCACCATTGGTCACGTCGACCACGGCAAGACCACGCTGACCGCTGCCATCACCAAGGTTCTCTCCGAGACCGAGGGCTGCAAGGCTGACTTCACTGCGTTCGAGAACATCGACAAGGCTCCCGAGGAGCGCGAGCGCGGCATTACGATCTCCGTCTCCCACGTCGAGTACGAGACTGCTGCCCGTCACTACGCTCACGTTGACTGCCCGGGCCACGCTGACTACGTCAAGAACATGATCTCCGGCGCTGCTCAGATGGACGGCGCTATCCTGGTCATCGCTGCTACCGACGGCCCCATGGCTCAGACCCGCGAGCACATCCTGCTCGCCCGTCAGGTCGGCGTTCCCTACATCGTCGTCTTCCTGAACAAGTGCGACATGGTCGACGATGACGAGCTCATCGACCTCGTCGAGATGGAGACCCGTGAGCTCCTCTCCGAGTACGATTTCCCCGGCGACGACATCCCCGTCATCCGTGGCTCCGCTCTGGGCGCTCTCGAGGGCGACGCCAAGTGGATGGACGCCATTCGCGAGCTCATGAAGGCCGTCGACGAGTACATCCCGACGCCTGCTCGTAACAACGACCTCCCGTTCCTGATGGCCGTTGAGGACGTTATGACCATCTCCGGTCGTGGTACCGTTGCTACTGGCCGTGTCGAGCGCGGTGAGCTCAAGCTCAACGAGCCCGTCGAGATCGTCGGCATCAAGGATACCCAGAACACCGTCGTTACCGGTATCGAGATGTTCCGTAAGTCCATGGACTTCTGCGAGGCTGGCGACAACGTCGGTCTGCTGCTCCGCGGCATCAAGCGTGAGGACATCGAGCGCGGCCAGGTTCTCTGCAAGCCCGGTTCGGTTACCCCGCACACCAAGTTCACCGGCGAGATCTACGTTCTGACCAAGGAGGAGGGCGGCCGTCACACCCCGTTCTTCGATGGTTATCGTCCTCAGTTCTACTTCCGTACCACCGACGTTACCGGTACGGTCAAGCTCCCCGAGGGCACCGAGATGGCTATGCCTGGTGACCACATCACCATCGAGGGCGACCTCATCCACCCGATCGCCATGGAGGAGGGCCTGCGCTTCGCTATCCGCGAGGGTGGCCACACCGTCGGTTCGGGCATCGTCTCCACGATCATTGAGTAAATTAGCTCTTTGATATAGCTGACTTAGAGAACCCGGCACTTATATGGGTGCCGGGTTCTTTTCTGCAATGGATATTGAGCCGTTGCTGGTGTCGAGAGGATCGATAATGGTCCTGGATGCACCGTCGATTAGCTCTCGATGGCTTCATTGATGTGTTCCAAATATGAATGGATCCACCGAGAACCAATTGACTCGAGGTTTTCATTGACAGCACTTACGTGGAGCTGATAAAGTAACAACTCGTGCCCGTACGGGGCGGAAATGAAAGGTTCAGGATACATGCGTACTCTAGTTACTCTTGCGTGCACTGAGTGCAAGCGCCGCAACTATACGACCACCAAGAACAAGTCGACCATGCCTGATCGTATGGAGATCAAGAAGTATTGCCCCTGGTGCCGTCACCACACGCTGCACAAAGAGACTCGCTAGTCTCTAGTCACATACGCCAGTAGTTCAATTGGTAGAGCATCGGTCTCCAAAACCGAGTGTTGAGGGTTCGAGTCCTTCCTGGCGTGCCAGTCATTATTCCGTAAGCTCCCACTTGGGGGCTTACGGTTTACTCATGTATAAGCGCATTGCGCGGAGGTAACCCAAATGGCCAACAAGAAGAACAAGAAGAAGGCTCAGCAGCCGGCACCTGCCAACAGCGCTGCCGCCAACTCCAAGGTTGAGGCCAAGAAGGCCGTTGCCAAGAAGAACGAGAAGGCTGCGAAGTCCAAGAAGAACGAGAAGCCTGGTTTCTTCGCCCGCACCAAGAAGTATTTCGCTTCGGTCAAGTCCGAGATGAAGCGTGTCACGTGGCCCGATAAGAAGGAGCTCGTGAACTACTCGGTCGTCGTTTGCGCTTCTCTGATCGTCGTCGGCGTCGTCATCGCTCTGCTCGATGCTGGCTTTGGCGAGGCTCTTGCTCTGTTCTCTGGATTGAGGGGCTAAACCATGTCTAAGCGTTGGTACGTCGTTCACACTTACTCTGGATACGAGAACCGCGTTAAGTCCGATCTCGAGCATCGCATCGAGACTATGGGCATGCAGGACCGTATCTTTGATATCGAGATTCCTATGGAGCGCGTCACCGAGATTAAAGAGGGTGGCAAGCGTGAGACCAAGGATTTCAAGATCTTCCCGGGTTATGTCCTGGTCCGCATGGAGATGGATGACGATGCTTGGACGTGTGTTCGTAACACGCCCGGCGTCACCGGTTTCCTAGGCGGCAACGGCAAGCCCGCTCCGCTTTCCCGCGACGAGTACAACAAGATGACTCGTCGTCCCGGTAAGGGCGATTCGCCCAAGCGCACCTCGGTTGATATTGAGGTCGGTACGTCCGTCCGCGTCACCGATGGCCCGCTTACCGACTTTGATGGCAAGGTCTCCGAGGTTAACACCGAGGCTGGCAAGCTCAAGGTCACGCTGATGATCTTTGGCCGCGAGACGCCGGTCGAGCTCGACTTTAACCAGGTCGCTGTCATCGCTTAAGTTTTCGTCCGTTCGCGCGAGCGTGCTTCTTCTGTGACTGCTCATCTCAGGAGTGCTTCTAACACGTGCGTGCTTACGATATAGCAAGTACTTCACACTCGTGATTCGAAAGGAATGACCATGGCTGAGAAGAAGGTTGCCAACGTCATTAAGCTCCAGATTCCTGCTGGTGCAGCTAACCCCGCTCCTCCCGTCGGCCCCGCCCTGGGCGCTGCTGGCGTGAACATCATGCAGTTCTGCCAGGCCTTTAACGCCGAGACGCAGGACAAGAAGGGCGACATCATCCCCGTTGAGATCTCTGTCTACGAGGATAAGTCCTTCTCCTTCATCACCAAGACCCCGCCGGCGGCTCACCTCATCAAGAAGGAGCTGAACCTCAAGTCTGGTTCCGCTAAGCCCCAGGCCGACAAGGTTGGTCAGCTCTCCCAGGAGCAGCTCACCAAGATCGCCGAGATCAAGATGCCGGACCTCAATGCCAACGACATTGACGCCGCCAAGAAGATCATCGCCGGTACCGCCCGTTCCATGGGCGTCACCATCGCTGAGTAGCGATTTCTTATGGTAACGACGGGTGCTCCGACCGGGGCGCCCGTTAAATGTGTGCAATAGGGCACACGATACGATGTGGGAGGGCTCACGCCCGTTTAACCACAGGAGGTAATGCACATGGCTAAGCATGGTAAGAGCTATAACGCCGCTGCCGAGAAGATCGACCGCGCCACGCTCTACACCCCCCTTCAGGCTGCCAAGCTCATCAAGGAGCTCGACACCGCCAAGTTCGACGAGACCGTCGAGGCCCACTTCCGTCTGGGCATCGATACTCGTAAGGCTGACCAGAACATCCGTGGTTCCATCTCCCTGCCCCACGGCACCGGCAAGACCGTTCGTGTTGCCGTCTTCGCCGAGGGCGAGAAGGCCCGTGAGGCTGAGGCTGCCGGCGCCGACATCATCGGTTCCGACGAGCTCGTCGCCCAGATTCAGAAGGGCGAGATCAACTTCGACGCCGCTATCGCTACGCCGAACATGATGGCCAAGGTTGGCCGCATCGGTAAGATCCTTGGTCCCCGTGGCCTCATGCCGAACCCCAAGCTCGGCACCGTGACCATGGACGTCGCCAAGATGGTCTCCGAGCTCAAGGCTGGCCGCGTTGAGTACCGCGCCGACCGCTACGGCATCTGCCACGTGCCCCTGGGCAAGAAGTCCTTCTCTGAGCAGCAGCTCGTCGAGAACTACGCTGCCCTGTACACCGAGATTCTGCGCGTCAAGCCCTCTTCTGCTAAGGGCAAGTACGTCAAGTCCATCTCCGTGTCTTCCACCATGGGCCCTGGCGTCAAGGTCGATCCCGCTGTCCAGCGTGACTTCCTGGCTGAGTAACTGCTAGTTACTGCCTGAGTACAGCAAGCATTGCTAAAGAAACCCGGTTCTGCCTTGTGCAGGACCGGGTTTCTTGCTATCGCGTCAAAAGCACCACAAAGGGGACAGTGTCCCCTTTGTGGTGGTTACCAGGGTGTTCTGGCGGTTGAGGACTCGATGGCATCGTGGCGTTTGAGCTCGCGGCGCATGGTTTGCGAATTGAGCCAGGCTGCCTGCCAGCCGCGGATGGGGTAGCGAGTCTGGTCGAGCTCAAACTGCGTATAGCCGCAGGCGTTGATGATCGTCGTTCCACACGCATGCTGCCGTTCGCGCTGAAAATCGCAACCGTAGCTTTGGTGCACATGCCCGTGCACCATGTAGTCGGGATTCCAGGATTCGAGTGCCGTGTTAAAGCACTCGAATCCTCGATGCGGCAGATCGTCCAGATCACCCATACCGGCGGCGGGTGCATGGGTAAGCAGAATGTCGCACCCGCCGACCATCCTAACCTTACGCGACAGCTTACGCATGCGCTTGGACATCTCGCGTTCGGTGTACATGTTGGCGCCGTCGCGATAACGCATGGACCCGCCAAGGCCCGCAATGCGAATCCCTCGGTACGTGTACACGCTGTCTTCCACGCAGATACATCCGCCCGGTGCATGACGTGCGTAGCGGTCATCGTGATTGCCGCGCACGTAGATGAGCGGTTTGTTGATGACCGTAACCAAAAACTCAAGATAGTCCGGGTCCAGATCGCCGGCGGACAAAATCAGGTCGACTCCCTCAAAGCGTTCCTTGCGAAAGCACTCCCAAAGGCATCGTTCTTCGGTATCGGCTATGGCAAGGATTTTCATAGGGCAGGGACTTTCGGCTCATCGTCGAGTTGCGGAATGGTGCCCACCACGTTGTCGGCCAGCCAGTCCATCTCAACTATTTGCGTGCTCGGCAGTGGGGGAAAGCCCTCGATCTGCACCACGCCGTCTTGGCTGTGGAGTTCGCCGCCAAATGGATTGATGGAGCCCTCGACGATGCCATTGCGGAGGAGTTGAACAAGCTTGCGCGTCTGATAGGGCAGGCCCGGAGCGTAGCGAATGTCGATAACGCCCGAGCTCATGCCGTACCAGTAGTTGACGGCGCGAACCTGGCTGGCGTCACTGGTCTCATCCCAGGTGCCATGCAGTAGACTTCGCACGATAAGCTCGTAGTATCGGCCCCAGTTCCATACCGGCATGGCAATGCCGGTAACCTTGCCATCGACCAGGCGGTGAAGTCCGTAGGCCGTGGGGTCTTCGAGCGACTTTGACATGTCGGCGCCGGTCATGACGCTTACGCCTTCGCGGCACATGGCTTCGGCAAGGCTTCCGGCGGGCACATCGCCCCAAGTCAGGATAATTTGCGCACGGGGGTCGAGCAGCGAGGCGCCAATCGCAAAGGCGTTGATCTCGCTGAGCGCGCCCGAGGCGAAGACCGACGCGTGGTAACCGATGCGGTGGTTGTCCGCCATGCTGGCCGCAAGGGCGCCCAGCAGAAACTTGGCCTCGTACATCTTGCCAAAGTACGAACGGACGCTTTGATGGGGAAGGCCGATAGAGCAGTTGAGGAACCGAACCCGGGGATACTCAACGGCAGCCCTGAGCGTGTATTCCATCAGGCGGTGCGAGGTCGAGAAGATGACGTTTGCTCCATGTTTGACAGCCGTTTCCACGGCGGCGTAGAACACATCCGGATCGTGACAGTCCTCGAACGCCTCGGTGCGCACGATACCGCCAAAGTGCTCATCGAGATACTGACGCCCTTGGTCGTGCAGGCTGTCCCAGCTCGACGTCGCACAGGGGAACTCATGGATAAAGGCGATGCGCAGGGGGTTGGCCGTCGAGTAGACGGTCTTGCCCATAAAGAAGTTGAGCACGCCAGCGGTGGACTTGGCGGGCGTTTCTTCCTCGTCGACGCTCGGTGCTTCGACAAGATCGACCTTGTCCTCGTCATTTTTGCCGGCAATGACCAGCTCGCGCCAAATCTTGCACAGGCGGTTTACGACGATATCCGTCGGCGTATCCAGCAGGCGGTCCTGGTTGTACACGTTGAGGTACACGAGCATGGCGTCGGCAGGCGTACTGTCCAGGTGGTCGCCGCCTGCGCGAAGGTAGGCGCGCTTAAAGAGCAGGAAGGTGTGGCGCAGGTAGTCGACCTTTTTCTGCGGCCATTTTTCGATAAGGTTCTGACCGAGCATCTTGGCGAGCGTTTCGTAGCTTCCCTCACGCGAGAACTCGATCTCGTATAGGGGGCAGACGCGCCAAAACGCGCAGAATTCACCGTACAGGCGGCTTTCGACGGAATCCCATTTGCCGGGGTAGAGACGGGTGACCTTGGCCGAAACCGTCGGGGCGTCTAGGAATTTGAGGACACTGACGCGTTTGTTGCCTTCTTGGACATAGAACCGATGCATGAACTCGGTGACGATGACGGGGTCGCGATAGCCCTCGGTCACCTGGATGTCGTAGAGGTTGGACCACTTGCGGGCGAACTCGGTGCTAAACGGAAGCAGGGGCATAAAGTTACACGAAAAGGCGGACTGACGGCCCTTGGTGACCGTGCCGACGACCATTTCGAGCGGAATATCCCGCAGGCCGACATTCTCTCGCTGACCTAAGGGGAGCTGAGCAACCAAGCTATCGAGGTCCGTAAGGTATGGATGCTCGCTTTGGCTAATGGCGCGTCGACGTCCTTGCTCGCCGCGCTTGCGTGCTTGACGATAGGCCTCTTCCATGATGTTGCTCCCTTAGTCGTTTAAACAACTATATGAACCATGGTACCACGAATGAAAACCACTACAAAGATGCCTGTCCCCTTTGCGGTGGTTTAGGCGATGATGGGGGCGATGGCGCGGATGCAGGCGTCGGCTGCCGTGAAAGTAGTGCTGTCGTCGCTGACGATAAAGATGATCTTTCCTTTGATGCCAAAGTCGCCGATTTCGCTAAAGAGTACGTAGGGCTCCTTGTCAAAGCCCGAGATGGGAAGTACGGCGGCCTTGGTGGCGCTGGTCAGCTCGTCTGCCAGTGCGTCGAGCGAGGCCCACTTGGACGTGTCCTTTACGGCAACGGGCACGGCCACACGCCCAAAGGGCATCAAATGCACGAGCGTGTTCTTGGAGATGTTGGAGTTGGGCACAATGATGGTCTGTCCACAGGCATCCTCAATCGTTGTATGGCGCCAAGTGATGTCTTGGACCACGCCCGACACACCGCCGACCTCGATATTGTCGCCGGGCTTGATGATGCCCATAAAGGTCACTTGCATGCCGCCGATAAGGTTTGAGAGCGTGTCCTGGAAACCCAGGGAGATGGCGATGCCGCCGACGCCAAGAGCGGCGACGAGGGCGTTTGCATTAATGCCAAAACAGTTGTCGAGGATAAAGCTGCCGCCGATCATCCAGATGACGGCGCGCGCGATGTTGATGAAGATACTCGATGCCGGAAGCGGGTTGTCGTCGCGGTTAAGCAGATGATTCAAGGTCTTGGATACGACCTTGGCGGCGACGGCGGTGCTTATCGCCAAGATGACGGCCCAGATGATGTTGTGGACCCACCGTTGCTCAAAGAAATGAAGAATCGGCTCAAACAATTCCATGTAGGGAAAACCTCCTAATGATCGTCCAACCATGATACCCACCAAGAAGCCCATCCGATCAAATTCGGACGGGCTTCTGTGCTCGATATAAGGTTTACGCGGTGGGGCTGCAAGGCCCGGCGGTGTAGCTTAGCGTCGACGCTTCCAGATAATGCCGAGCATGATGACGATGATGCCGCCGATAAGGCACGCGCCAACTACTGCCAGCGTGCGGTCTCCCGTTGCGGCGAGCTTACCGGTCGTCTTCTTGGTGATGACCTTCGTGGTCGTCGTGTCCGTCTTAGGCGAGGGCTTAGGCGTCGGGGCCGGTGTGGGCGTGGGGTCCACGGCTGCGGAGCCGAAGCTGATGGTGCCGGCGAGCCCGGCTATCTTGCTCTCCCAGCCGTTCTGCTCAATCAGCGCCCTCAGCGCCGCCTCGCACGTGCCCCACTCGGTGCACTTGGTGGCGTGTGCAAAGGTGGGAAAGTCGGTCGTGTTGGTAATGATGTAGTTGTTGGTGGCGACGGTATAGGTCTTGGCGGGGTCGAGCGTGCTGCCGTCTTTGGTGAGTGTAGCACTCACAATGCGCTTGCCTTCGGGCTGCGTCCAATCAATCGTCACGTTGATGCCGCCAAAAGAGAGAACGCTGCCAGAGTCTTCGCGCCATTTGTACTTGTCTTGTGCCTCCTGCTCGGTATGGCCGGCTGCCACGTAGGCTTGCTGAAGCTCATAGCTGTGATTGCACTCGTCGCTGATCTGCAGCGAGTGCTCGAGCGCTGCGAGGAAGTCCGCGCCGGTCATGGTCCAGGTCTCCACGGTGTTGCCGTAGGGCGAGATGGCGATGACGTTGCCGGCGGTCACGTTGCCCGCCGCGATGCCGCCGCGGATGCCGCCAGCGTTCTCGATGGCAAGGTCCGCGCTCGTCAGGGCAAGATAGGAGCCGCAAATCACATGGCCGATGGTCTGGGCCTTGGTGGTGTCGCCCTCCTTACTGGGGCGGAAATCGGTGGTGCGCACCATTTCCCAACCATGCGTGCCTGCGGCGTCCTCGCCGTAGAAATAGTTGGTGGTGGATGTGCCGAGCACCTTGTTCGATTCGTTTTCAAAGGCCTCGTCGAGCGGCTTGATCTTGTTGCGGACGTCTTCAAGGCGGCTTTGGTAGTCGGAGCCCTTGTCGGGGTCTGCCAAAAGGTCGTTGACGTTCTTGGCGGTGTAGAGCTTCTCGTCGCTGCCGTCTGCAGGGACCGTGACCGTGTCATCGTCGGTCGTCTCGGTGCCATTCGTGTCGTATTTGTACGGAATGGAAAGCAGTCCCACCTCGGCAAAGGCACTGCCCGCCTCGACAACGTGGATTGTCTTGCCGTCGGCTCCCGTCACCTTCTCGTTAAGGTTGATGTGCTCGTGGCCTGCGATAAGGGCATCGACGCCACGGAGTCGCGTGGCAAAGGTCTTGGCGTCGAGCGTGTGCGCGATACACACAACAACATCGCAGCCCTCCTTGCGCAGCTGCTCTGCCTCGGCATTGATGGCGTTCGCGGCACCCGAGAACGACGTGCCCGCGACCAGGTCCGCGCGCAACGAGGATCCCAGCGACTCATCCATGGCACCCACGACGCCGACCTTGATTTTGTAGTCGAATGTGGAGTGATCATCGCTATCCTCCCAGGTGCGATTGAGCGTCTTCGTGATGCTCGAGCTCCATACGCCGCTCGTAGACTTTGCGTTCGCGCAGAGCATGGCGAAGGGCGTGCCAGTGGTGCTGTAGCCGGTCATGGTGCGGAGTTTGTCCGCGCCGTAGCTCCAGTCGTGGTTGCCTGGCGTGGTCGCGTCGTAGCCGTCGGCGTAGAAGGTGTCCATGAGCTCGGCGATGCTCTTGCCCTCGCTCATGGTGGCAAAGGACTGCCCGTGGAAGGTGTCGCCCGCATCGAGCAAAAGATCGGGGGCGTTGCCCTGGGCGCTATAGAGGACTGCCAGTCCGTCGAAGCCGACGGTGCCGGTGTCCTTGCTTTCGTTGTAGCTGTACTTGTAGCTGCCGTGGATGTCGTTGGTGTGCATGACGGCCACGGAGCCGTCAATAGCGGCGGGCAGGTTCCCCGCGAAAGCGAGGCTTGGGATGCCTGCGAGCGCGCCGGCAAACAACGCGGCGGCTAACGCAAGGTGGGGGGAGTCTTTTCATGGCAGTCTCCTTAGTCCATAGCCAGAATGTCTGGTTGAATATCGGATTATCAGCATAATATGCGAAAACCGCCGCAAGGGCGTCTGTCCCTTTGCGGCGGTTTTGACGTTTGCGCAGATAAAACCTGCCAAAATAAACCTGTCCCTTTTTGGTAGGTTTAGCTTAGCAGCATGCGGTCGTTGGCGAGCTCGCCGCCCGAGACCTCCTCGAACTTCTGTAGCAGGTCGGCTACGGTGAGCGACTTCTTCTCGTCGCCGGCCACGTCGTAGATCACGTGGCCTTCGTGCATCATAATCAGACGGTTGCCCAGACGGATGGCGTCGTTCATGTTGTGCGTGACCATGAGCGTGGTCAGGTGGTTCTCGTCGACGATCTCCTCGGTCAGGTTGAGCACCTTTGATGCCGTCTTGGGGTCGAGGGCCGCGGTGTGCTCGTCGAGCAGCAGCAGGCGTGGCCTGGTGAGCGTGGCCATCAGAAGGGTGAGTGCCTGGCGCTGGCCGCCCGAGAGCAGGCCGACCTTGGCGTTGAGACGCGTGTCCAGACCAAGGTCCAGGCGCTTGAGCAGCTCGACGTACTCATCTTTCTCGGCCTTGGTGACGCCCCACGAAAGGCCGCGGCGCTGGCCGCGACGCTTGGCGAGGGCCAGGTTCTCGGCGATTTGCATGTCGGCTGCGGTGCCGCGCATGGGGTCCTGGAACACGCGGCCCAGGTACTTGGCGCGCTGCGACTCGCTCAGGCGCGAGATGTCGGTGCCGTCGAGCTCAATAACGCCCGAATCGAGTGGGTACACGCCGGCGATCATGTTGAGCAGCGTGGACTTGCCGGCGCCGTTGCCGCCGATCACGGTTACAAAGTCGCCGTCATTCAGGGTGAGGTCGACGCCGGTGAGCGCGCGCTTCTCGGTGACGGTGCCCTTGTTAAAGGTCTTCTTGACGTGCGAGAGCTTAAGCATCTGCCTCATCCCCCTTCGTGTAGGAGCTGCGGAGCTTATAACGCTCCCAAACCACGGGCACGCACAGGGCCACAGCGACAATTTCGGCGGAGAGCAGCTTCATGTCGTTGGCGTCCATGCCCAACTGCAGCACGATGGCGCGGATAAGGAAGTACACCACGGAGCCAAAGACGGCGGAGGCAAGACGGACGCTAAACTGCGTGAGGCCGCCGGGCAGCAGACGGCCGAGCACCTCACCGATAACAATGGCGGCAAGACCGATAACGATGGCACCGGTGCCCATACCAATGTCGGCATACTTTTGGCTCTGGCAGATGAGCGCGCCCGAAAGGCCGATGAGGGCGTTGGAGAGCACGAGGGCGATCATCTTGGTGGAGTTGGTGTTGACGCCCAGAGCGCGGATCATGTACTCGTTGTTGCCGGTGGCGCGCAGCGCCGAGCCGATCTCGGTGCCAAAGAACCAATACAGGATGGCAACGATAGCCACGGCGAGCAGGATGCCCAAGATGATGGCAACGGTGGACTGCGGCAGACCGGTCATATTGCTGACGGCCGAGAACACGGTGCCCTTGGCAAGAATGGGCGTATTGGACTTGCCCATGATGCGCAGGTTGATGGACCACAGGCTGATCTGGGTGAGGATTCCGGCGAGGATCGCGGGAATCTCGAAGACGGTGGTCAGAATGCCCGTGACGGCGCCCGCGATGGCGCCGGCGCACATGCCGGCCAGCACGGCGAGCAGCGGGTCGACGTTGTTATTGACGATGAGCACAGCGCAGACGCAGCCGCCGAGGGCAAAGCTGCCGTCGCAGGTCATATCGGGAATGTCGAGCAGGCGGAACGTGATAAACACGCCAAGCACCATAATGCCCCAGAGGACGCCCTGCGAAACGGCGCCCTGCAATGCAATGAGCATGCTTCATACCTCCTAGGATAGGGTGGACACGTGATTCACCATAATAGCGGTAACAATGCATAGAAGAGCTGCGGACAGACGTTTTGTTTTACCTGAAACAAGCAGGGCGGACGCCGGTCTACAGCGCCCGCCCCTGTGGCTCAGATATTGAATAACGCGGCTAAAGCGCGAGCACGGGCTCTAGACGCATGCCGCGTATAGCATTACGCGTCCAGAGCGGAAAGGTCGATGCCCAGGGCCTCGGCCATCTCGTCGTTCTTGACGACGACCAGGTCTTTGCTCGAGAGGTGCTTGATCGGCATGTCTTCGGGCTTGGCCTCGCCCTTCAGGATCTTGACGGCCATCTCGCCCGCGGCGTAGCCCAGGTCCTCATAGTTGATGGAGAGGGTGAACAGGCCGCCGGCCTTACACATGCCCTCCTCGCCAGTCACGAAGGGAAGCTTGTTCTCCTTGCAGATCTGGCCGACCTGCGAGGCACCCGCGGCGATGGTGTTGTCGGTGGGGGAGTACAGCGCATCGACCTTGCCCACGGCAGACTCGACGACGGACTGAATCTCGTTGGAGCTCGAGACGGTGAAATCGGTGTACTCGAGTCCCAGCTTGTCGAGCTCCTTCTTGGCGGCCTTGATCTGGACGTCGGAGTTGGACTCGGCGGTGCAGTAGAGTAGGCCGACCTTTTTAATGTCGGGCAGGACCTTCTGCATCATCTCGAGCTGCTCGGCGACCGGGGTGAGGTCGGAAGCGCCCGTGACGTTGGTGCCGGGCTTGTCGTTGTCCTGGACCAGGCCGGAGGCGGCGTAGTCGGTGATGGCACAGCCCACGATGGGGATATCGGCCGTGGCGCCGGCGGCAGCCTGCGCGGCGGGTGTAGCGATGGCATAAATCAGGTTGACGTTGTCGCCCACAAACTTGTCGGCAATGGACTTACACGTGGACTGGTCGTTCTGGGCGTTCTTCTGGTCGATCTTGACCTTAAGGCCGCTCTCCTTGATGGCCTTGACAAAGCCGTCGTTGGCGGCATCGAGTGCGGAGTGCTCGGTGAGCTGCAGAACGCCGATGGTGTAGTCGGAACCGGCGGCAGCAGAGCCGGAACCAGAGTTGCCGCCGCATCCGGCGAGCGGGGCGAGCGCGAGCAGGCCGGCGGAGACCAGAAGACTCCTGCGGCTGATGGTGATGTCCTTCATATCATTACCCCCAGTATAAAAATGGCTGGAAACACTGCACTGGGACAAAGTGCAAGTGGAACTATAGTAGCGCTGATGTCCATTTTTACAACAGCCTGGCGGGTTTTTTAATACAGAATCGGATGGGCGGTACGGGTAGTCGAATGGGCGGCGGAGGGTCTTATGCGACGGAGGAGGCGTCGTCCTCCTCGTCGAGGGCGGCGAAGAGCTTCTTGCCGTCGAGGAGACGTGTGGTGACGTTTCTCATTCGGCCAATCTCTACGGTACGCAACGTGTCATCGGCGCCTCGGGCGTCGTAGGCCGTTCCCAGCAGATACGAGATGCCATCGCGCTGCCTGATGGCAAAGGGACGGAGTGTCATTCGTGCTGCTTCGGTTTCGCCACGCGTCGTGACGCTCGAAATATCAAAACTCACCGTGGTTCCGTGGTCGATGGCCTGCTCGACGAGCTCGCACGTGTCGATGCGCTTGATGGGCGTGCGTGTTGCCTTGGTGCCCTTGCTGCCTGCGCTTGGAACGGGTTCGGGTATATCGAGGTAGCCGCGAACGTCGGCACTCGCCATGGCAACTAAGTGCTGCGCCATGCTCTTGCGGATAGCGATAGGCGTGGAGCGGTTGCGCATGACCATACCGTGGAGCCGGATGATCTCTTCATCGGTGAGCGGACGGGTAAGAAGTTTGTAGCCCACGCCGCGTTTGTACTCAATTTCGTATCCGGCATGGCGAAGCGCGGAGATGGCGGTGTAGATGCTGCGCCGCGCCGCCGAGATGGGCATGCGGGCGGGGTCGTCGGGATGGGCGAGGCGCCGGATCAACTCATCGGAAAGCATGGCCTTGTCTTCGCCGGTATTTTCGCTTAATAGTTGCAGAATGCGAACGGCGCGATAGGCTGCCATCGAGGCGGCGCCCCTCGTCGTGGTGTCGTAGGTTTCAACAGCGGCTTCGGTCATGGTGCCCACGTCCTTTCCGTTTTGGGTGGCGACGGTATGGAGCCTAGGACGCGGGGCTTTCTCAGGGGCGCAGGGCGCTCTGGGCGGTCGGTAGTCGTCGGCAAACGGCGGGTCGAGTTTTCAACAGCCCTGCTCGACTGACCAAAAACTTGCCAAAAGCTTGACGGATGCTGTTGAAAAAAGCGTCTCTCGACCGATGTCGAGAGACGCTTATGCGATGAGCGTTGGCGTGTGGCGACGCGAGCTAGCGTCCGACGATTAGAAGTCGGCGTTGCCCACGGTGCGCGGGTGCGGCAGGACGTCGCGGATGTTGCCCACGCCGGTCAGATACATGACCAAGCGCTCGAAGCCCAGACCGTAGCCGGCGTGCTTGCAGGAACCGTAGCGGCGCAGGTCAAGGTAGTACTTGTACTGCTCGGGATTCATGCCCAGGTCCTTGATGCGGGCCTCGAGCAGATCCAGGCGCTCCTCGCGCTGGGAGCCGCCGATAATCTCGCCGATACCGGGAACCAGGCAGTCGGCGGCGGCGACGGTCTTGCCGTCTTCGTTCATGCGCATGTAGAACGCCTTGATTTCGGCCGGGTAGTCGGTCACGAAGGTCGGGCGCTTAAAGTGCTCCTCGGTCAGGAAGCGCTCGTGCTCGGTCTGCAGGTCGATGCCCCAGCTGACGGGGTAATCAAACTGGTGGCCAGCAGCGACTGCCTGCTCCAGGATCTCGACGGCCTCGGTGTAGGTAACGCGGGCAAAGTCGGAGTTGGCGACATGGTCCAGGCGCTCGAGCAGACCCTTGTCCACAAACTTGTTGAGCATGTTGAGCTCGTCGGGGCAGGTGGCCATAACGTCCTTAAGGACGTACTTGAGCATGGCCTCGGCGTTGTCCATATAGTCGTTGAGGTCGGCAAAGGCCATCTCGGGCTCGATCATCCAAAACTCGGCGGCGTGGCGCGTGGTGTTGGAGTTCTCGGCACGGAAGGTGGGGCCAAAGGTGTACACGTCGCCAAAGGCCATGGCAAAGTTCTCGGCATTGAGCTGACCGGACACGGTGAGGCTCGCATGCTTGCCAAAGAAGTCCTGGCTCCAGTCGACCTCGCCGGACTCGGTGAGGGGCGGATTTTTGGGGTCGAGCGTGGTCACGCGGAACATCTCGCCGGCGCCCTCGCAGTCACTCGTGGTGATGATGGGGGTGTTGACGTAGACAAAGCCCTGCTCCTGGAAGAAGCGGTGGATGGCGGCAGCCGCGACAGAGCGGATGCGGAACACGGCGCGGAACAGGTTGGTGCGCGGGCGCAGGTGCTGCTGGGTGCGCAGGAACTCGACGGTTGCGCGCTTCTTCTGCAGCGGGTAATCCGGGGCGCTCGTGCCCTCGACCTCGATGGAGGTGGCAGAAAGCTCAAAGGGCTGCGGGGCGTCGGGCGTCAGCTTGACGGTGCCGGTGCAGATGAGGGCGGCCGAGACATTTTGGTGAGCGATCTCGTCGTAGTTGTCGAGCGCCTCGCGGTTCATGACGACCTGCAGGTCGCGGAAGCAACTGCCGTCGTTGAGCGTAACGAAGCCAAAGTTCTTCATGTCGCGGACGGATTTGACCCAGCCGGCAACGGTGACGGTTTGGCCGCCGAGCGACTCGGCATCGGCATAGAGCTGCGCGATTTTGGTGCGGTTCACGTATCCTCCCATAACGGTTGAATGATAGTTATCCATACAGTTCGATATTCTAGCAGCTCGGCTCATTTGGGCTATACAGATAAGGCATTGGCGGGATGGTTTTTCAAACGAAAAACGCCCGCGGCCAGATGGTCGCGGGCGCTTGACGAGGTGCCTTTTGGCTGTGTGGCGCGGGGCCTGGCTACTTGGTCTTGGCTACCAGCAGCGGGTCGCCAAGCTTGACGAGCGGGTTGCCGCCGATAAGCGTTCCAGACTCGCCGACATGGTCGATGCTCTTAAGACGGTCGAGCTCGGAGACGATGACGGTCACGATGTCCTCGTGACCAGCGGCCTTAATGGCCTCGCGGTCGAAGCTGATGAGCGGCTGGCCTGCCTTGACCACATCGCCCATCTCGACAAAGCGGGCAAAACCCTTGCCGTTCATTTCCACGGTGCCCAGGCCAACATGGATGAACACGCGAAGACCGTCCTCGGTGATCATGCCAATGGAGTGGTTGGTGACAGTGGTGGCGCCGATGCGGCCGTTGGCGGGCGCATAGATGGTGCCGGTAATGGGCTCGATGCCGTAGCCCTGACCGAGCATACCCGAGGCGATGGTCTCGTCGGGAACCTCATCCAGGTTGACGAGCACGCCGTTGACGGGGGCGTAGATGACGCCTTCGCGGGTGGCGAAGCTTGCCGCGGGCGGAACGGATGCCTCGCCCGCCGAGGTGAAGGTGGACTTAAGCGAATCGAGCAGACCCATAGTTGCCTCCAACTTAAATAGGCGCATATCGCGCGCTTGGTTTGCCGGAAACGTTTCATACCTGTTTCGCGGCTTGGTCAACGCCCCTATTTTACGCTGCTCAACGATACCTCTGAACTGGGATTATGTGATATATCAGTTGGAGGGAAACTTATTGCCGGAGAGTTTCTGCGTCCTGCACCCAACTGGGGTACGCTTAGATGCGAAAAAAGAGTGCACATAATTTGCGCGAAGGGAGCACATATGATTGTCGAGAACCATGCGCTGTGGGGCGAGGAGCCGACCGAGGATTATCCGGCGACCTTTACGTATCTGGGTGCCGAGCCGCTGCCCGATAAACCGAATGGCCGCCGCCCCGCGGTGATCATCTGCGGCGGAGGCGGGTTTACGCATATCGCTCCGCACGAGCAGGACCCGGTGGCGTTTGCATTTTTGGACCGCGGCTACCAGGCCTTTGTGCTCAACTATGTCACGAGTTCTACGGGTGACGTGAGCTTTCCGCACCCCCAGGCAGATCTTGCCAAGATGGTCGCCACGGTGCGCGCGAATGCCGACGAGTGGCATGTCGATCCCAAGTGCGTGTGCGTCGTGGGCTTTTCTGCTGGCGGCATGATTTGCGCCTCGCTGGCAACACAGTGGAAGACCGGCCCCTTCGCGGCACTTGCCGGAGCGCGTCCGGACGACATTCGTCCCGATGCCGTGGTGCTGGGCTATCCATTGCTCGACTTTGCCTATGTGCGCGACATGCAGACGCGCGATCCGCGCATTGACTTGCGCGTGCCCAAGACGGGCGGCAAGACGGGGCGCGATTTGCTCAACGACTACCTGTCGCTGGTGACGGGCGGCGAGGCGACTGACGAGCATCTGGCCGACATCTGCCCCACCACGCATGTTTCGCGTCAGATGCCACCGACCTTTGTGTGGGGCGTGTCCGACGACAAGACGGCGCCGATCGCGCAGGTCTACCCGTTTGCGCAGCGCATGGCCGAGGAGGGCGTTGCATGCGAGATGCACGTCTTCGACCAGGGTGGTCACGGCCTTTCGCTCGGCAACGCCAACACCGCGGTCGACAACGAGGACAAGCAGGTGGCGGTCCGCCCTTGGATTCGCCTAGCCTTCCGCTTCCTGGAGCGCCACGGGTTTTAGTTACGGCGTTTTACCAAACGCCGTAACCACTTGACGCTGCAAGCCCGCCAGGGCGGCAATTTGCCTTTCAACTTCGGCGGCATGACCAAAAGGTCAATGCCGCCTTGCCTCAAGGCACCTTGCTTGCTCTGGCGGGCTTTTGCTGTCGGCGTCAAAATATCGGCGTTGTCTTGGCTGCCAAAAGAATGACCCCTCGGGGACTGAAGAAAACGGATCAGTTTGAGCGGTGCTGGCGTCAAGGTTTAAGACCGACGTCGTCCCTTGTTGCTTTCCTACCAGACGGTGAACTGGGCGTTTTCTGTGTTCCAATGGACATCACGAACGTAGTCGCGCACGCCCGTCGCATCTCGTGCTTCGAACAACTCAAGAATATGAGCATGTTCGCTGTTGGCTTTATTGAGCAGTTTGCACGCCGTCTCCTGGTCGACAGTCTCGTAATCGCGCTTGATAAAGCAGCGCTCGAGCTGCGAGATCATATCGCGCAGACGGTCGTTGCCGCAGCGGTTGAAGTACGTTAGATGAAAGTCTCGCTGAATGTCGTCGTACTTTCGGATGAGACCGCCTTGGATCGCGAGGTCCATGGAGCCGACGAGAAATTTAAGCTGCGTAATGTCATCGTCGGTTAGGTTCGGACAGGCGAGATATGCGGCCTGCCCGTCGAGCGGCCCCATAATCTCAAAGACCTCAACGGCGTTTTGCTGATCGAACCCACGGACGCGGAATCCGCGGCGGGGGAGATTGTCCAGATAGCCGTCGCTTGCGAGCTGGATGAGCGCTTCGCGGACCGGCGTGCGCGACACGCCCATGGCGTCGCAGATCGCTTGCTCGCTCAGCCGGTCGCCGGCCGAAAGCTCGCCGGCGTCAATACGGCTCGAAATGTAGTCGTATACGTGGTCTTTCAGGGGCCTTCTGAGCGTTTCCATGAGCCTATGTTCCTTAACGGTATATTTCTAAAAGCAAATACGTTTCACTTGAATAGCTCAGTTGAATTATAGAACGACCAGCTAAATCATGCTACTTTGCGCCGATACGTAAGAATACGCTTACCGAAGAATACCTACCGTTCGGGATTGTATACAATATACAAAATAGGAAAACCGCCCTAAGATAAAGCCATCGAAAGGAAGGCGGGCGCGAAGAAGTCCCGCTCTCTGCTAAGAGATCCAAGGAGGATCATCATGACCAAGTTCAGCCACGTCATCATCCGCCGTCCTGGCAAGTCCCTGAGCGATGGCATCACGAGTGCCCCCGAGCTTGGCCAGCCCATCTACGAGCGTGCCATCGAGGAGCACTACGATTACGAGCATGCGCTCGAGCAGTGCGGCGTGGATGTCTCGGTGCTGCCCGCCCTCGAGCAGTATCCTGACAGCTGCTTCGTCGAAGATCCGGCCGTTATCACTCGCTGCGGCGCCATCATTACCAACCCCGGCGCCGATAGCCGCAACGGCGAGAAGGACGAGATCGAGCCGGCCGTCCGTCGCTTCTTTGACGACGAGCATGTCAAGCACATCGTTTCTCCGGGCACGCTCGACGGCGGCGACGTCATGATGGTCGGTGACCATTTCTACGTCGGTCGCTCCGCTCGTACCAACGAAGAGGGCATCCGCCAGTTTTGTGAGATTCTCGAGGGCTGGGGCCTCGAGGGTTCTGAGGTTCCGCTGGAGGAGGTCCTGCACCTCAAGACGGGCGTCAACTACATCGAGGACAACAACATGCTCGTCTCTGGTGAGTTCATCGATAAGCCCGACTTTGCCCAGTACAACAAGATCGTCGTGCCCGAGGACGAGGCGTACGGCGCCAACTGCATCTGGGTCAACGGTACGGTCATCGTTGCCGAGGGCTATCCGACTGTGCTCAAGGCCGTGCAGGATCTGGGCTACAAGACACTCGTCGTTGACACCTCCGAGTATCGCAAGGTCGACGGCGGCCTTTCTTGCCTGTCGCTGCGCTTCTAACGCGATAGCTGTAACAGTCTGATGATCGCTTGACCGATGGCCCGGCACCCGATTCGGGACGTCCGGGCCATCTTTCGTTCGATCACATGATGAAGGGGGTGCACATACAATGGCCTCTAAAGCTCAAAATGAAGAGATTATCGACCCTAATGGCCTCGATCTCTTTCGTCTGACCATGATGGTCATTACCGCCAGTATTTGTGGCGGCATCTTTTCGCTTGCCGGCGATATGGCAGCAGGCGGGGCAAATACCGGTGCGGTTATCGTCTCGTGGGGAATTTGCTTTATTGGCGTCTTTGCGCTGATGATGGTGTTCAACGGTTTGTCTCAAGCCCGTCCCGACCTAACCGGCGGCATCTATGCATACGCTGCGGCCGGTTTTGGCGATTACATTGGATTCAACTCCGCTTGGGGCTACTGGATCAGCGCATGTCTTTCCAACGTGAGCTTTGCGCTCTTGCTGTTTAGCGCGCTGGGCTATTTCTTCCCTGCGTTTGGCGCGGGTAACAACCTGCTTTCCATCGTCTGCGCCAGCGTGTTTTTGTGGTTCCTTACCGCCCTTGTGCTTCGTGGCGTTAAGGAGGCTGCGGGCATTAACACGATCGTCACGTTGGCGAAGCTGGTGCCGCTGGGGCTCTTTGTGCTGAGTATCGTGCTCCTGGGTAAGTTCAACGTCGATATCTTTATGGACAACTTCTGGGGAGAGCCGGCTGGTCCTGGCTTTGGCGAGCAGGTCGTCTCGACCATGATCGCCCTTGTCTGGGTCTTCACGGGCATCGAGGGCGCAGTCGTTATCTCGGGCCGTGCAAAGTACGTGCGTGACGTCGGTCGCTCGACGGCGCTCGGATTTGCGGCTGTATTCACGCTGTATCTGATCATCTCGATGCTGTCGCTCGGCATTATGCCGCGCGAGGAGATGGCACAGCTTGCAACGCCCTCCATGGCGGGAATTCTCGAGTGCGCAATCGGTCCGGTTGGTGCTGCCATCGTAAACCTTGGCGTTATCCTTTCGTTGGTCGGCGCGCTGCTGGGCTATGTCATCATTGCGTCCGAGACGCCGTTCGAGGCAGCGCGCCAGGGATCCTTCCCTCTGGCGTTTGCCAAGACGAACAAGCACGACGCCCCGGTGGTAACGGTTCTCGTGAGCTCCGGCATCACGCAGCTCTTCTTGATTGTGTCGTATGTGGCGGCGAGCACCTACCAGTTCTTCTATAGCTGCGCAGTCAACACGATTCTGGTTCCGTATGTCTGCTCGGCTGCCTATTACATGGTGATTGGCTGGAAGAACGAGCATCTGGACGGGCCGCATGCGCCCAGCGTCGGCAAAGCCCGCTTCTTCGGTACGCTCGGCTTCATCTACACATTGTTCCTGGTGTGGTCGACGGGTCTTCAGGGCGTTATGATCACGACGATTCTTTTTGCTCCGGCCATTCCCGTTTATATGCTGGGCGAGCGAGGCCGCGGTAAACCCGTGCTTCCGCATCTGCACGACAAGCTGATCGCAGCGGTGGTCATTGTCGTGGCAATCATTTCGCTGTATCTGCACTTTGCCGGCATTGCGCCGATAGTCTAAGACTGCGGCAAGCTTCATCGCTTGGTAAGCCGACGGAGGCATCGCGTGCCGGTGCCGTCCGGTAATCCATAGCTGACGTGGGCCTCTGTAACGTGCCTTTGTGAGCGCCCACCAAGCCCGCGCAGGTGACATTTGTTGCCAGCGCGGGCTCTTGCTGTTGCGGCGAAATGCTGCCGGCAGCTGGGGACGTTCCTATTGTGCCGGCACCCTGGGACACTCCTTGGATGTTCCGCATGCGACGGAGGGAACGGATCATTTTGTCGAGGAGCGGGCGGCTGTTTCGGTCCTCGGGGAAACCGCGTCCCGTTTCGAGAGCAGATTCCGGGCCGCAGTTTCCCCGAGGGCCCCATTGGGAAATTGCATCCCAGCCTGAGTGCCGATTCCGGGCTGCGGTTTCCGCTAGATGCCTCAACCGGAAAGCCCATCCCGTTTAGGTGTTCCGGAGTGGGATTCGGTTTCCGCAGCAGGCCCGTCTGGGAAGCAATGGCCCAGAATCCCCCTTGCACCGATCTGTTGATTGAACATCGTTGCATGTTCGCGCTATCATGCATGGTTAAAATTGGTTAGCCATGGCAAACGGTTAGCCATGGCTAACATAAATACAACGCCCTGTGGGCGCCGGGGGAGGAACACGGACGTGAAGCTCGATACACTCGAGATTGGAAAGGACGCCGTTGTCGCATCGGTGGCATCGGACGATCAGGCACTCCGACAGCATATTTTGGACATGGGTCTAACGCCGGGCACCGAAGTCACCATGATGAAGTATGCCCCCATGGGCGACCCGCTCGAGATTCGCCTGCGTGGCTACGAGTTGACACTGCGCAAGGACGATGCCGCACGCATTGAGCTCGTGGATGTGCACGACACCGATACCGGTCCGCGCGCCAACGCCGCAATCGGCACGACGGAGCATCCGGCCCTGGGCGAGGGAACGTATTCGCCCCGTGCGGCAAAAACGGCCGTGCCCGAGGGCGCGCCCCTGCATTTTGCCCTCGCCGGCAACCAAAACTGCGGCAAGACCACCCTGTTCAACCAGCTTACGGGCTCCAACCAGCACGTCGGCAACTTTCCCGGCGTGACGGTCGACCGCAAGGACGGCACCATCCGTAACCACCCTGAGGCGAGCGTTACCGACTTGCCCGGTATTTACTCCCTGTCGCCGTACACAGGCGAAGAGGTCGTGAGCCGTCAGTTCATCCTCGACGAGCGCCCGGACGCCATCATCGACATCATCGACGCCACCAACATTGAGCGTAACCTGTACCTGACGCTGCAGCTTATGGAGCTCGACCGCCCTATGGTCATCGCGCTCAACATGATGGACGAGGTGACCGCCAACGGCGGCGCCATTGACGTCAACCTGCTCGAGAGTCTGTTGGGCGTGCCGGTCGTCCCCATTAGCGCCGCGCGTAACGAGGGCATCGGCGAGTTGGTGGACCATGCCTTGCACGTGGCGCGGTTCCGCGAGCGTCCCGGCCGCCTGGACTTCTGCGCGCCCGATGGCCCAGACGGCGGCGCGCTGCATCGCTGCATTCACGGCATCGCCAACCTTATCGAGGACCATGCCGCGACGGCGCACATTCCCGTGCGTTTTGCGGCGACCAAGCTGGTTGAGGGCGACGAGTTGGTAACCGAGGCGCTTCACCTGGATCGCAACGAGCTCGACGCCATCGAGCACATCATTACCCAGATGGAGGGCGAGGCCGGCACCGACCGCCTATCTGCGTTGGCCGATATGCGCTTTAGCTTTATCGGCGACGTGTGCGGGCGCTGCGTCGTTAAGCCGCACGAGAGCCGCGAGCACGTGCGCTCCGTCAAGATCGACCGCATCCTGACGGGTCGCTACACGGCCATTCCGGCGTTCCTGGTGATCATGGGCCTCGTTTTTTGGCTGACGTTTGGCGTGATCGGCGCGGCGTTGCAGGGACTCATGGAGGACGGCATCGCTGCCATCATCGCCTCGGCCGATGCGGGCCTCAAGGCGTTCGGTACCAACGACGTGGTGCGCTCGCTGGCTGTCGACGGCGTGCTTACGGGTGTGGGCAGCGTGCTGACCTTCCTACCGATTATCGTCGTGCTCTTCTTGTTCCTCTCCATTCTGGAAGACTCGGGCTACATGGCGCGCGTGGCCTTTGTCATGGATAAGGTGCTGCGTCGTTTTGGCCTGTCGGGCCGCAGCTTTGTGCCCATGCTCGTCGGTTTTGGCTGCACCGTGCCGGCTATCATGTCGACCCGTACGCTCCCATCCGAGCACGACCGCAAGATGACGGTCATGCTCACGCCGTTCATGAGCTGCTCGGCCAAGTTGCCGGTCTACGGTCTGCTGTGCGGGGCGTTTTTCCCACAGGCGACGGTTCCCGCCATGGTCTCGCTCTATCTGATCGGTATCGTGGTCGGCTGCATTGCGGCTTTGGTGCTCAACCGCACGGCATTTAAGGGCGACCCGGTGCCGTTTATCATGGAGCTCCCCAATTACCGCCTGCCGAGCGTCAAGACGACGGTGATGCTGGCATGGGATAAGGCCAAGGACTTTATTACCAAGGCCTTTACCATTATCTTTGCCGCTACCGTGGTCATCTGGTTCCTTCAGACGTTCGACATTCGCTTTAATGTGGTCGCCGATCAGTCGCAAAGCCTGCTTGCGGGCCTCGGCAGCATCATCGCGCCGGCGCTGGCGCCGCTTGGGTTTGGCGACTGGCGTGCGTCTACGGCGCTCGTCACCGGACTTATCGCCAAGGAGAGCGTCATATCGACGCTCACGGTGCTTTTGGGCGCGACCTCGCCCGCGGCACTGTCGACCATGTTTTCGCCGTTTACTGCCTATGTGTTTCTGGTCTTTACGCTGCTGTATCCGCCCTGCGTGGCTGCCATCGGCGCCGTCAAGAGCGAGCTGGGCGCGCGCTACGCCGTTGCCGTGTTCGCGTTTCAGGTGGCAGTCGCCTGGATCGTGGCGTTTGTCGTGCATTCGGCGGGCATATTGCTGGGGTTGGCTTAGTTATGTATTGACGGCGAAACCTCTGTGTATCGAATTGTTTTCGGCTCTGCATCTGTTGCTGACGGATGCGGGGCCGTTGCTATATAATCGCCTCCACTCAAAATGATTGGAGACGTTATATATGAGTCAGGCAAGGCAAGACGGCATCACGCTCAGGCAGTGGCTCCCGCTCGTCGGGCTCACCTGCTGTGCGTTCGTGTTCAACACGTCGGAGTTTATGCCCATCGGCCTTTTGACTGATATCGCCGCGTCGTTCTCGCTCACCGAGGCCCAGGCGGGCATCATGATCTCGGTCTATGCCTGGGGCGTAATGCTGCTGTCGTTGCCGCTCATGGTGTTCGCTTCGCGTTTCGAGTTCAAGCGGATGCTGCTGGGCGTGCTCGCCGTGTTCTCGCTCGGCCAGTTTCTGTCCGCTGTGGCGCCGACTTATCCCATCCTGGTCTGCGCGCGCCTGGTGGTCGCTTGCGCACATGCCGTGTTCTGGTCGGTCGCCTCGATTATGGCGTCGCGCCTGGTTGACACACGCCACGGGGCGCTCGCCATCAGCATGATCGCCACGGGCTCTTCCATCGCACAGATCTTCGGCCTGCCGCTCGGCCGCGCCATTGGCCTGGCCGTGGGCTGGCGTATGACGTTTGCCGTGGTCGGAGCACTGTCTGCTGTCGCGGTCGTCTACCAGGCGACCGTGTTTCCAACCATGCCGGCGGGCGAGCGCTTTACCGTCAAGCAACTGCCCGAGCTGCTCAAGAACCCGTTACTGATCGCGCTCTATGCGGTCACGGTGTTCATGGCAACTGGCTATTACACGGGCTATAGCTATATCGAGCCTTTCCTGGCTCAGGTCGCGCATGTCGACGCAAGCGCCATCACTATGACGCTGACGGCGTTCGGCTGCTCTGGTCTGCTCGGAAGCTGGCTATTCGGCCGACTGTTCGATGGGCGCCGCTTCCCGTTCCTCGCGATTACGCTCTCCGGCGTGCCGGTGGCTCTGCTGCTCATGGGTCCGGCCGCATCGTCGCTCGTGGCAGTGCTTGCCGTCTGCGCGCTGTGGGGCTGCTGCGCCACGGCCTTTAACGTGGCGTTCCAAGCCGAGCTCATCAAGCACACGCCGGCAGATTCGTCGGCCGTCGCCATGTCGATCTTCTCGGGCCTGTTCAATCTGGGCATTGGCACGGGTACCGCGATCGGCGGAGCCGTGGTTTCGGGCCCCGGTATCGCCTGGATCGGCTACGCGGGCGGTGCGATTGCTGCCGTGGGCGTCATCCTCGCTATCACGGTGATGTTCCCGGCCATTCGCCGCGCAAAGCCTGTCGCCTGATCACGTTTCCTCATCAGTTGCGGTGGAATAGTTCCTGTTTAAGGCCTCTGAAGGCTCAAGCAGGAACTATTCCACCGCAACTTATTTTGGGGGAGGGGATACGCGGCAGGCATGCGTATAATAAAAACTGAGGTCGCCCCGACGTTGTATTGGGACGACCTCAGTTTTTGTTATCCGGGTGCTTGTGGCTGGCCTAGAGCTCGTCTTGGGGGACGACGGCTGTAAGTTTTTCGTTTTCAAATACCGCAGCAAGCCCATGTTCGGGGTCAAAGCGATAGTTGCACATGAGCGCCGCTTTGCGAGCATCGTCGCTTCGAAGTGCCACAATGCTGGTCGGAATAACGTATCTAAAAATGTTCGTAATGGGACTCTCGATCTGATCGCCGTCTCTTTCGAGGCAATAATCTTCGATCGCTTCCTTGCTGTCTTCAACGGTATCCCAGCTTGCAAGCAGGGCGTCCTTTGCTTCCTTTTGAATCTCGAGGACGTCTTGGTCCGAGTCACACTCGTAATAGACGGGGAGCGAGAAAACCCTGCCCCACAGATTCATGCCGTTAGTCATCGAAGCCGCCAATCTGATTCAGTATGTTTTTGATTTCGCTTACGCCGCCGAGATGGCTGCACACCTTGTGAACTTCGGTCGGAACAAGAGAGCACATCTTCATATCATTGTGCTCGTGCCAGGTGTACTCATTTGTCTCGCGCCATTTCTTGACATCCTGGTGCATCCAATCATCTTTGCCATCGCGTTGCTCAAGGTTCCAAGCTTTTGCGCATTCAATGTCTGCCTTTTCATAGTTGCCGACAATGCGCTCGCCGTTCTCGCCCATCTGCGAAAGCCTATGCTGGCTCATGCCTTGTATGGTTACTTTCGCTTCAGAGATGGGGTTGAAGTCAGGAATTCCATCCTTGTAATTGATGCCCTCAAGACCTTTGTTTCGAAGAATCTCGCGAACCCTATCGACTGCGGGAATAAACATCGATTCCCCTCGATCGCCCGACCATTTGCCATGGGGATTATCCATGCTCGGTGTACGGTCCAGCCTCTCCTTATAGCTCGAAGGATAATCGCACGATTCCACCGAGGATTCAATCAATTTGTCAGGATTGATGGAGTCCGTGCGGTCGATATCGCTAACTTCTGCTTTGGTTTCCTTTGATTCGGGGCCAATGAGCTTATCGGGATTGAACCCAAGTTTATCGCCTGGTTTGGGTTCGTCGACTTTCATTTGCTTGAACTCCATCAGCTTAAACTTCATTAGCCCACCTCGCTATTCTCGTTCCAGTTGCGCCAATCAGAATATGCCTGGGTATCTTGCATTTGCAGGTACAGGATGTCTGTCATGATGCCCTGGATGATGACTCGCCTGGTGCGGTTGTCGATTTCGCGGTTGATGGAAGCCCCGAGCGCCGCTTCTGCCGCTCTTGTCAATTGCACGGCTTCATTGCCGCTCTTGAGCTCACGTTCGACCGTTTTGACGACATCGGGGAACAGCGCGCTCATAATGGGCGCCAGCTTGGTCATATACGGTTCGTTGGGCGGGTTTTGGGCGGTGCGCAGAATACTGACCTTTGTGGACGCGCCGATATGGAGGCGATCGAGCCGTTCGCGAATGCTATGCAGTTCCGCCTCGGTTCCAATGCTGATGCCGTATGCCAACATGCGCGCTACGGAAAGAGCATCATCGTGTTGGTCGTCTGTGGTGTCTTCGATGGGACGGTTGTAGGTAAAGCGCTCGCCTTCTTCTGCTTTGGCGATCTTGCAAAGCACCGGTTCGACCCAGTCATTCTGATAGATCGCCGCAACGCCCTTAGGCAGGCGTGCCAGTTCGACGATCTGTTGGTCGTTGAGGTTGGCGGCGCGACCGGCGAGCTCGCGGTCCGAAAGATCGGGCAGGCGATGGATGATCTTGGTATTTGTGTTGCGAATGGCTGCCATATCGAGAAGTCCGGGCGCCTGGTCGGCGATGATGAAGCCTTCGCCGTATGTACGCATCTCGGCGATGGCATTTGAGATCATCTCGACGCTCTTGCCCGTCAGGTCGCCGCTCTCCGAGCCTTGGCTGCTCGACGATCGCTTAAGCAGGTTGTGTGCCTCTTCAAGCACGGTCAGATGGCGAAGCGGCTGGTTCATGCCCTTTTTCTCGGCCATGCGATGTTCTTGAAGTTTGAGTACAAGAAGACCCATGAGTAGGGATTTTGTTTCGGCGGAGCCAATGCGCGATAGATCGATGACTGTGTTGGCGTCAAAAAGCACGCTGGCATCGGCTTCGTTCGACGAAAGCATCATGCCGTTGAGCCCGTTGGTGAGCGAGTTGAGACGCGTGAGCAACGACCCTTTGTAGGCGCCCTTATTTTCGGCATCGTACTCGCTGGAGTCGAGAATCTCGCGGACGTTGCGGGCAACATCTGCAAAGCAGGGAAAGAGATCGGCTCCATACGGGTTATCAGAAGCGGCAAGATCCCATCCGCAGTCTTCGTATGACCTGGCGACAGCGTCTTTAAGGACGGCGGGCATGGCGGCGTACATGGGCCAGCAAACATTAAAGATCTCGACGAGTCGGTCGAGGTGCTCCAGCACATGGATGCCGGACGGGAAGCTAAAAGGATTGATGCGCAGGAGCGGTGTGAATTCTGGATTGGTTCCAAAGACGTTTACGTCTTCGCGGCCCCCGTACACGTCCTTGTATTCGCCCTTGGCAGGTTCAATGACAAGGAAGTTGACCTGCTGGTCGAGCGCCTGATCGAGGATGCGGCAGACGGTATTGGTCTTTCCTGCGCCGGTGCTGCCCGTAACAAAGGTGTGCGAGGCGAGCGAGTCTTTTGACAGGAACGTCCTAATGTGTTCCTCGCGATGCATATGGAAAACCTTGCCTATGCAAAGGCCTTGTTGGGGCTGCGTGCCATCGAACGTTGAGACATTGCGTCCAAAAGACGCACACTCGATAACGGGCAGCCCTGGAACGGATTTCTTGGGGAAATTGAGCGAATAAGCCAGCTCCTTGCCCGATAGGGCGGCGGTTGCATCGACTGTTGCCGGATAGACCGAAAAGCTCGGATGCTGATCGAGCAGGGCGGGGGAGAGGGCAAAAACAGGATGGCGCAGGTCGCGAAGGTAGGAACAGATTGCCGCAGCGTCGGCGCTTTGCTCTCCAAGGTCTCCGCGCCAGAGGTTTACTGCAGCCTGAGACATATAGGACTCTTTGCCCTGGGTGAGGGCGAGGTAGGTGTGGGCAACGTTGTTCGCGACGTTGTGGTCTTCTGATAGCACGTAGGCGCAAAAGTCCCACATACCAAGCGCCGAGGCAAGGTCGTAGCGTTTCATCTGCAGCTCAAGGATTTCGAGTGCGTGTTGGATGGAGTAGTTCTTAAACGTCTGCGTGATGCCTTCGTCGGCGCCGATGGTAGCGGTGACCGTGCTTGAGCGCGCGAACGATCCACCAAAGTTGGCGCCAAGATTTACGGCCTGCGAAACGCCAGAAGTTACGGACGCTCCCTTAGAGACGGCCTTGCCAACGCCGCTGGTAACGGCTTTGCCGAGCGAGTTGGATATGGCTTTGCCGGTAGATGAGCTTGTGCCTGTTGCCGTGGACGTGGAGTGCGACGAACTCTCCGTGTGACTTGCGGATACGACTAAGTTAACGCCTCCGCTCGAGGATTCATTTCTGCCGTCGGTGACCGTATCCGTGATGCTTTCGGTCGATGTGGACGAGTCGGTTACGCTCTCGTTGCTCGATTCCGAGGTCGACTCGTTTGTCGAGTCCGTTTCGTTGTAGTTTTGAGCAACAGCCTGATTGCTCCCCACCTGCCTGCCGGCACTCACGCCTGCATTGATGCCAATCGTCGCGGACGATCCGATGGAGTCGTTTTGGTGGTAGGTATAGTTGGTCGTCCATGAGGCATAGGGCGTCAGCAGTGAGTGGAGTTCGGCGAGACGGAGCTTGCGCGATTCGATATCATGGATCGGGGTTGCGAGCAGCACGATAGTGTAGTCTTCGCTCGGCCTGCCAGGCACAATGCCGTCAAGAACTTTCTCAATGGTTTGCGTGACGAACTTCTCGTTCTTTTCGGCCGGAATATTCGAAACGGCGGCAACCGAAGACGAGCGTCGATTGTCTAGACACGGAATGGGGCCGCGGTTGGCGGGTCCCACTTCGGAACCGGGGAAGTTGCCCCTCAGGGCATCCGACATGCGCCGGGAAAAATTATCGGCGTCGATGTTGTCGCGGGCATTGTCACTATTGACGACTGCAAGGAATACCTCGGTGCTTGCGCTGGTTCGATTAAAAACCAGCGCAATGTTGCATTCTTCGTCAGAAAGAACGTCGTACACATTCACAAGCTTCTCGAGACTGTCCTCGTTGGGGTCGACGATCCACTTCGTGATATTCATGAAGCGGATGTTGTTGTCGGCGTTAAAGCCCGTGGGGTATTCGATAGAGGGGTTAATCGGCGCGTATACATTTCGCAGCTGCGGCAGATAGGCGTTGTGAAGCTCAACGGCGGCAGTTGCCAAGAGCCGATTGGTGAGCTCGACAGCTTGCTCGTCTGCCGGATTCGGCTTTTCTGACAAGTACGCTGTTCGCTTTTTGTCGATCTCATCGAGTTGGGAGCTGCTGAGTACCGAGACGGTTGCGACCGCGTTGCCGGCTTTATCGGCAGCGCGCATAATCGCGTTTTTGATGCCCATGCGATCAGCCTATTCCTTCCAATTAATGACGCGCGCAATGTACTCTTTTCGATTATTGAGCGTCTCGAGTTTTGCCTCGAGAGCGTTGATCTTCGCGGTTTGCCTGTTGATGTCTTCGACATGGCCATGGAGCACCGGGTTGTAGTCGGTGATATTGCTCGTAATTTGGCCGAGCAGCTCGTTGAGCCATTCGGTAAAGCCGTAAGTATGCTCGCGCTCTATTTCGGCGCGTGCTTCGCAGAAACACCGTGAGATTTCGCGGTTGAATTTGTCTTCGACTTTCCTAAGCAAAAGCTTGTCAGATTTAAAGATGACACGGTCCATGAGCTTCAGTTCGGTAAAGTCTGCCTTACTGAAAATGGGGCCCTTTGTCTTATCGAGCGCGAGGCCACGATATTTAAGAATGATATCGCCGACCTCTTGGCGCTTCTCTTCGGAAAGAGGATTGTCGCTGCTGGTGGCGATGCGATAGAGGGCATCGCGGCTATGCTCCGCACAGTCCTTCCAATAGCTTTGCGACAGCTCGTCGATGGTCTGAGCTATTTGCTCGGTACATTCGTCATAGTGATTGATGACCTCGTTAAAGAGCTGGTCGGCGGCATCTTTGTCGGCTGTTCTTTCGGCAGCCTTTGCGTCGGATCTTTTTTGGAGCGCATCGGTGATGTCATCACAAAGGCCTTTGCCAACCTCCGCTAACCCAAATGTTGGCTGGGAGTCGACGTCCTTTTGCGTGTTGGCCGGGCTTCCTTTTATCGATTCGCCGAGTCTATTGAAAAAGTTAGGGGCGATTGAGTCAAACGCTTGCGCAGCTGCGTTCGACCGTTTTGAGTATTCGAGACGCTCTCGCTTGTCTTCGGTAATGGCGCCTTGACGCGCCTGAAGCGTGTCAAGGTTGGTTTTCCACTGCTCGGCGGAAACGTTCCTGTCGATGGCGCCGGCATAGCTGGCCGAGGAGTCCAGCCTCGCATGCTCTCTGCAGTCTTCGAGCTGGTTGATGAGATTGCGCTTATCCTCTTCGAGCTCGGCTTCTCGCTGTGCTTTCTTTTGTTCGAGGTCGGTTTTCTTATCGGCAATCTCTTCTTCGGTTATGCTGACAATTTCTTGTAGGAGCGATTCCGACCTGCTGCATTTGTTGTAGGCAGAGTACCGCTCGGCAAACAGCCGTATTTCATTTTCGATACAAAAGAGTCCGCTGTTGGCAAGAAGGAGGTCCTTGCAAGCCTCGGATTCGCGGTTGGTTCTGCGCGAGATCTGTCCCGGAAGGATGTCGTAGCGGTAGAGCGTTTTGTAGAAGCGGCTTGTCTGATCTGTGTATTTACGCTGCTGATCTTCGAATTTTTCGGCATAGTTGTCGCTTATAAACTCGCTGGAGTTCTTTGAGCCTAGGCCGAGGATGGAAGAAACAAAGTAGATACCTTGCCCGTAAAGGCTGGCTGGAATGGACCAACGCATGATTTGCGAGACGGCCTCATCGTCGAATCCTCCTTTGGGAAGGTCGGCGGAATCTGCTTTGTTGACTACGATCATGGCAAAGCGTTCATCGATTGCGGGAATCTGCTCTATTTCGTTGGAGAGGTTCTTGTTGTCCTTCGTATCGAGCGAGTTGTACTCCGCAACGAAAATGGGAAGGCCATTCGAGAGGCCCTCCATTGCCTGTTTGAGCACTCGGGCGTGATCGGCGTTGGAGGCGGAGTTTGAGCCCGGGGTGTCAAAGATGACAAACTCCCTATCGTGGGGCCATGGATCGGTATCGCTAAAGGGTACCTCGATTCTGATCAGATCGGAGATGGTCCGGTCGTCTTCATCGGCATGGTATGAGTTAAGAACCTTGAGGGCACTGTTCATATGGGAGGCCATGCCGGGCATGGAGTCGGCGACTTTGGCCGCGATCTTGTCGTATAGGGGCTCCCCCACAAGCTCTTTGTTTTCCATGAGGCCATCAAGGTCAAAGCGCAGCAAGAATCTCCTGTTGCCACAGGAGAATTGAACCATCGCGCGATCTCGGTCTTTTGAACGTTTGATTTGAAATATGCGGGCCGTTACAGGCTCGTCGCCGCTGGGAAGGATCTCTATGCCAATGAGGGCGTTGATGAGCGTCGATTTGCCTGCGCTATAGCTGCCGAGCACGCACAGCGGGATGATGTCGCTCGAGACATCGGTGAACCTCCTAATTTGCTCAGAGACTTTTGTTCGCTCGGAGACTGATTCGTCTACAAGCCCCTGGATTTCCCTGAAGACTTCGACAATTTCTGGCAAGACGTCTCGGGCGTTTGATAGATAACGCTCGTCTCGCATAACCTCGTATGTGTTGGCGCGTGGCCCTTCGGTACAGATGGCGAGCAGCTCCTGCCATTCGTCATCCGCGCCTTCAAAATGCAATTCGATTTTGTCGCCGCCGCCGAACTCTTTGGCGAGGATGTCGATGATCTCTTCGGCCTTAAAGGGGAAGAATCCGTTAACGATCTTCGTGCTATGGAGCGCGCTATTGGGATTTGTAGATGTCGTTATTTCTTGCCAGCCGTTATCCCATCGGAAGAACCGGACAATTTCTTGATATGGATTGCTGACGATCTTGATTTTAATGTCTGCCATCGTTCAACTACCTTTAGTAGATCGGGTGCGGGAATATGCCGCCTTTATCATAGGGTAGCCGCCCGTGCGGACACCCTTCTATTCGCTTAGCGGCATCTCGGCAGTACCATTTATTTGGCAAGATTCTCGCCATCGCCGTACTGTTCCCAGCCATCCGCCGCGCCAAGCCCGTCGCCTAATCACGTCCCCTCATCAGTTGCGGTGGAATAGTTCCTGTTTAAGGCCTCTGAAGGTCCAAGCAGGAACTATTCCACCGCAACTTATTTTGGGGAAGAGGATACGAGCTGGGCATACAATGGATGTCGTTGTGTTGAGCTTACCGGGAGGCTGTTATGTGGGCATACGAGACGACGTTCTATCAGATCTATCCGCTGGGCTTTTGCGGGGCTCCGCGCGAAAACGCCGCACCCGTTGCCGAGGATGAGCTCGCCCAGGCTGCCAACGCCGCGCCCAACCCCGATGCTCCTATCATGAAAATCGCCCAATGGGCCGACTACCTGCAAGAACTCGGTATTGGCGCTGTGCTGATCAACCCGCCGCTCGAGTCTGATAGCCACGGCTACGATACGCGCAGCCTACGCCATATCGATCGACGCCTGGGTGGGGATGCCGACTTTGCCGCCGTGTGCGAGACGCTGCATGCCCACGGCATCCGCGTGGTGCTCGATGCCGTCTTTAACCATGTGGGCCGTGGCTTTTGGGCCTTCCGCGATGTGCAGGAGCGTAAGTGGGACTCGCCCTACAAGGATTGGTTCCACATTAGCTTTGACGGCGGCTCCTGCTACGGCGACGGCTTTTGGTACGAGGGCTGGGAAGGCCATTTTGAGCTTGTGAAGCTCAACCTGCAAAATCCCGCTGTGGTCGATTACCTGCTCGAGTCCGTGCGCCGTTGGGCCGACGTCTTTGGCGTCGACGGCCTGCGCCTGGACGTCGCCTATATGCTCGACCGCGACTTTATGCGCCGCCTGCACGCCTTTACCCGTGAGCTCAAGCCCGACTTTGTGCTGATCGGCGAGACGCTCCACGGCGACTACAACCAGATCGTCAACGACGAGATGCTCGACTCCTGCACCAACTACGAGTGCTACAAGGGTCTGTACTCCAGCTTTAACTCGGTCAACATGTTCGAGATTGCCCACTCGCTGCATCGCCAGTTTGGCGGTGACCCGTGGTGCATTTATCGCGGCAAGCATCTGCTGTCGTTTGTCGACAACCACGATGTGCCGCGCCTGGCGAGCATCCTTACCGACAAGTCCTGCCTACGCCCCGCCTACGGCATGCTCTTTGGTATGCCGGGCATCCCGTGCGTCTACTATGGCAGTGAGTGGGGAATTGCCGGCGAAAAGGGCGGCCCCGATGGCGATTGGTCGCTGCGTCCTGCGCTCGATGAGCCTGCGCCCAACGAGCTGACGGCCTTCATCAAGCAGCTCGCGCACCTGCGCTCGGCAAACGACGCGACGGCTCGTGCCCTCAACTACGGTGCCTATCGCAACGTGGTGATTCAGAACAAGCAGCTGCTGTTCGAGCGCGCCTGCGACGACGCGACGGTGCTCGTGGCGGTCAATGCCGTGAACGAGCCCTACACCTTTGGAGCCGGCGAACTCAGCGGCTCCTTCGTCGACCTGCTTGCCGACGATGCGCCCACGGTCGAGCTGTCGGGCTCACTTGAACTTGCGCCCTATGAGGTGCGTTATCTGCTGAGGGCCTAATTCATGACTGCGCCGGACGAGGGCTATCAGCATATTGAGCATGGGTTTGAGCCCGTGTTTGACGAGCGCTCGCGCGTTTTGGTGCTGGGGTCGTTTCCCTCGGTGCTCTCGCGTGCCAATGCCTTCTACTATGGCAATCCGCAGAACCGCTTTTGGCGCGTGATGGCCGCGTGCCTTGGTGCGCCCGTGCCGCCCAACGAGGGAGACTCTTTGGCGAGCGGCGAGCCCGCGACGCTCGATGCCTCGATTGCCGCCAAGCGGGCTATGCTGCTGAACGGCGGCGTGGCCCTGTGGGACGTGATCGAGAGCTGCGACATTAAGGGTTCGAGTGACGCCAGCATCAAAAACGTCGTTCCGGCGCATGTCGAGCGCATTACCGGCGCAGCTCCCATTGAGCAGGTGATATGCAACGGTGGTACAGCTGGCCGGCTCTACAAGCGCTATCTACAAGAACGCACCGGGCTGCCCGCCATCGTCCTGCCCTCGACAAGTCCCGCCAATGCGGCATGGCGCCTAGAGCGCCTTGTTGGGCGCTGGCGCGAGGCCGTTGACTGGGGCGCTCTGTAATTTAGATATCTGATTGGGCGCGGGTGCCGAGGCGTTTCATGATGGCACGCCAGATCGGTGCGGGCAGCGCGGGCTTGACGCGCACCATGCCGTCGGCATCGACGCTACCGGCATTGCCACCGCCAAGCAGCTGCGCATGCTCAATGGAGCAGCCCATGCGCACGGCGCCCACAAGCTTATCCATCGCTTCCGAAAATGGCCGGCGCAAGAGGCCCATACGCGGGGAGTGGCGAAGTGCTGCGATGCCGCTGCCGGCACAGATGACAACGCCGTCGCACCATGGCAGGTCACGTAGAAGACATGCCCGATACAGGCGGTCGAGAACTTCGTCCGCCTGCTTGTTGTTTTTGGACGCGGCCTGGACGACGACATAGACGCGTGTTTCTGTATTCCCAAGGCGATCGAGTATCTGCTCGACAGCGGTCATCGCCTCATCATCAAATGCATCATCAACAGCGAGCACTATGCCATCGGCAACGCCGTCGGCATCATCCGCCTTCAAGTCGACCGGGCGGGGGAGTGCGGTGCCGGAAAGTTGAGCATAGGCGGCGATGGCATCCTGCAGGTCCCAGAGCAAAAACTCAAGATCGGCGCTATTGGGAATACTGATATACGCAATAGTTTGCAGCGTTTTGGGCTTATCGCCGCGCGCGATCGTCTCCATGCCATCTCCTTTCCGGCTCGTTTCCGTTTAGGTTACACCGTCTGGCGGCGCCTCGCCGCGCTATCCTAGTGCAACCCTTACGAAAGGAACGCCATGCGTCTGCCCATGAATACCTCGCTTGCCACGCTCAAGCCCTCCGGTATCCGCCGGATCAATGCGCTCGCCGCCCAGCACCCGGGGTGCATCGCGCTCGCGCTCGGCGAGCCCGATTTTTCCACGCCCGATGTGATTAGCGCCGAGGTGACTGCTTCGTTGGGCCGCGGTGACACGCACTATCCGCCCAACAACGGTCGCCCCGCCCTGCGTGAGGCGTTATCTGCCTACATGGGGGACGCGGGCCTGGCGTTTTCCGCCGATGAGGTCATCCTGACCGACGGTGCGACCGAGGCACTGTCGGCAACATTCATGGCTATGCTCAACCCCGGCGACGAGGTCATTATTCCTACGCCGGCCTTTGGCCTGTACGAAAGCATCGTCGTGGCCAACCACGCCAAAGCAGTCTTTTTGGATACGGAGCCTGAGCAATTTCAGATTGACGAGGATGCGCTTCGTGCTTGCGTGACGCCGGCGACCAAGGCCATCGTCATCTGCACGCCCAACAATCCTACGGGTTGTATCCTCGACGCGGCATCGCTCGACGCCGTGGCGCACGTGGCAGAGCAGGCGGGCATCTACGTAGTCTGCGACGACGTATACAACCGCCTCGTCTATGTGGATGGCTACGAGCGCTTCGCCCAACGACACCCGGAGCTGCGTGAGCAGACCGTAATTATCGAGAGCTTCTCCAAGCCCTGGGCCATGACCGGCTGGCGCTTGGGCTGGCTCGCAGCGGCAGGGCCCGTCATCGCAGAGATCGCAAAGGCCCACCAATACCTAGTATCGAGCGCCGTCTCCTTTGAGATGGATGCCGCAACGCGAGCCCTCACCTTCGACCCAACCCCCATGCTCAAAGTCTACCGAGCCCGCCGCGAACGCGTACTCGCAGCCTTAGACGCCATGGGCCTCGACGTAGTAGAGCCCGCAGGAGCCTTCTACACTTTCCCAAGCATCAAAAAGTTCGGCCTAACCAGCGAAGACTTCTGCATCAAAGCCATCAAAGAGGCCAACGTAGCCCTAGTCCCCGGAAACTGCTTCGGCACCGAAGGCCACATTCGCCTCAGCTATTGCGTCTCCGACCAAGATCTGGACGAAGGCCTCCGCCGCCTATCCACATTCGTCTCAACCCTATAGCCATCAGGGACGCAACACATCAGCCCACCGACTTAAGGCTTATGAGTGGGGGGCGCCGGCCAACGGGAAACCGGGCTGCCCCAAAGTCACCGCAGGCCGCGCCGCCGAAGGCCAGGCGCAAGGTTTTCGTAGATTCCGCACGAGCCGAAGAGCACTTAATGTGCTCTTCGTGCGAGCCCAGGACCTGACCGAGCGAAAACCTTGCGCCTGGCCTTCGGCGGTGCGGTCGGATGGTGGAATTGTGTGCAGCCCGGTTTTCCGTTGACCGACGCCGGGGTCCCCGCCATAATACTTTCGGTTCACGCACGAATCCGCTGCCAGAGACAGCCGGCGCAAACGGGTCTTACCCGCGAGCTTAATGGGATATCCCGCCAGCCGAGGTGGTCGAGTAGATATGTCTTCTCGCCCCCGTCGCTCATGCAGCGCGGGGGCTTTCTTTTTGGACATGCCCCCGTCACGTCCTTGTGGCGGACCGTGCCCGGAAAGAATTCGAGGAGGTGTAATTCATGCCCCAGCAGTACAAAATCGACAAGGTTGCAGAGATCGAGTCCCGTATCGCCGAGAACGCCGGTCTGTTCGTCGTCAACTACAACGGTCTGACGGTTAAGCAGGCTCAGGAGCTGCGTCATCAGCTTCGCGAGTGCGGCGCCGAGATGAAGGTCTACAAGAACAACCTGGTCAAGATCGCCCTCAAGAACCAGGAGCAGCCCGAGATCGACGAGATTCTCGCCGGCCCCGTCGCTTATGTGTTCTACGAGACCGAGCCGGTCGAGGCCGCTAAGGCCCTTAAGGACTTCTCCGCTAAGTCCAAGGGCGTCCTTGAGATCAAGGGCGGTATCTCCGACGGCAAGGCCGTTTCCGCTGATGATGTTAAGGCTATCGCCGAGCTGCCCACCAAGGATCAGCTTCTCGGCCAGATCGCCGGTCTCATCTCCGGTTTCGCTCGCGACATCGCTGTCTGCGTCAACGGCGTTTCCTCTGGTCTCGCTCGTTCGATCCAGCAGGTCTCCGAGCAGAAGGCAGCCTAGTCGCTGTTTTCACCCGCGGCGGCAACGCCGCACCCCTGGCGCATTCGCGCCGTGTTTTAACTGATCTCCGTGCATCCGCACGGAAACCGAAAGGACTTAGAAATGGCTAAGCTTACCACCGATGAGATCATCGATGCTCTTAAGGAAATGACCCTTCTCGAGGCTTCCGAGCTCGTTAAGGCTATCGAGGACACCTTCGGCGTTTCCGCCGCTGCTCCTGCCGCTGTTGTCGCCGCTCCCGCTGCTGGCGCTGCTGAGGCCGAGGAGAAGACCGAGTTTGACGTCGTGCTCGAGGGCTTCGGCGACAACAAGATCCAGGTCATCAAGGCCGTCCGTGAGCTCACCAACCTTGGCCTGAAGGAGGCCAAGGAGGTCGTCGAGGGCGCTCCCAAGGCTGTTCTCGAGGGTGCCAAGAAGGAGGACGCCGAGGCTGCCAAGGAGAAGCTCGAGGCTGCTGGCGCTGCTGTCACCCTCAAGTAATCAGGCTTTCTCGCCAGATTTCTTTGCAGACGGGGTTCGCATTGCGAGCCCCGTCTTTTTTGTTTTTCGGTCCCTCGACATCGGTTGCTCAAACTGCCATGTTCTGTGATTTGCGTCGTATCGGGTGCCCTGCCGTTGGGCAATAAAATTGCACCATTCGAGCAATAATTTGCGTTGACCTGCTGAAGAATTGTCTCTGCCTTGTAGCGACATATTGTTCCAGCGGTAAGATGCTTGGGTATCGCAATTTGGTCTGCGGCTGTGTGCCGCACGCATGGGGCGCTTTTGCGCCTGCGAAAGGATCTTTGAATAACATGAAGGCAATCATCCCCGCCGCCGGTCTTGGCACGCGTTTTCTGCCCGGCACCAAGTGCACGCCCAAAGAGATGCTGCCGGTGCTCGACAAGCCGGTCATCCAGTATGTCGTTGAGGAGGCGCTCGATCCCGAGGAGGTCGACGATGCCATCATCGTTACTTCTCCCGGTAAGCCCGAGCTACTGAACTACTTCCAGCCCGATCGCTCGCTCGAGAACCTGCTGCGCGAGCGCGGCAAGAACGCCTATGCCGATGCCGTCGCCCACGCTGGCGGTATGCCGGTCGACTTCCGTTATCAGTACGAGCCCAAGGGCCTCGGCCATGCTATCCGCTCTGCTGCCGACGCCGTGGCAGGGGAGAACTTCCTGGTTCTTCTGGGCGACTACGTTGTGCCTAACCGCGACATCTGCGACAAGATGCTCGCCGTTTCCAAGGAGCACGGTGGCGCTTCGGTTATCGCCGTCGCTGCTTGCTCACCCGAGGAAGTCAGCCGCTACGGCGTTATCGCCGGCGAGCGCGTCGGTTCGCTCGAGGGCGCCGAGGACGTTGCCGATGCCGAGCCGGGCGCTGTCTGGCGCATCGGCGGTCTGGTCGAGAAGCCCGCTCCCGAGGCTGCTCCGTCCAACCTGTACATCGTCGGTCGCTACCTGCTGAGCCCGCTGGTCATGGACCTGCTGGCAGATCAGCAGGCCGGCAAGGGCGGCGAGATCCAGCTCACCGACGCCATGGCCCGTTCGCTCGACCGTGAGGCCATGTATGCCGTCGTCATCGACCCGCTCTCGGGCTACGACACCGGCACCCCGTCTGGCTGGATGGCCACCAACGCCCTCATGGCCGCAAGCGATCCTCGCTTTGCCAGCGCCTTCTGGGACGCCATCGACGAGCGCGGCGGCTTGATGCGCAAATAAGCCTTCGGGCATCGACATTTACGGGTGCGGACTTCGGTCTGCGCCCGTTTTTTATGCGCGCCACGGCTTGGCTCCGGAAAGTGCGTCCCACAATTTGACTGAATTCTGGGATGCGCTTTCCGGTTGGGGCCCCTAGCGGAAACTACGACCCAGAATATCGGCTCAGAACGGGATGCAGTTTCCCAGACAGGGCTCAACCGGAAACTGCGACCCAGTTTGAGGCCTCAAAACGGGACGTAGTTTCCGCCCGGCCAACCCTCGTCGCCATTCCGCCGTTCAGCGTCCCGCATCAACGGTCTCGTTCACAGAAAATATATGAACGGATGTTCGATACACACCCATCTACCTGCACCTTTTCTGTCGAAAAACTTTGCTACTCCAAAAACTCAATCGCGTCAAGGCTTTTCTTGCCCAACGGTCGGTACCTGATAAACTATTAGGTTGCGATAACTGGCGAAGCTATGCCTCGCCAACCCACCGAGCATTTCCGTGAAGGAGGAAAAACCTGGTGACCTACGCATACACTGCCACTGAGCGCAAGCGCGTCAGCTTCGGGAAAATCCCGGAGGCCATGGAGCTCCCCAACCTTATCTCTGTTCAAAGGGAATCCTTTGAGCGTTTTAAGGACGAGGGCCTTCGTGAGGCGTTCAAGGAATCCAGCCCCATCCAGAGCCAGAACCATGTTCTCGAGGTTACCTTCGGCGAGCATCAGTTCGGCGACCCCGCGCACACCGTCGAGGAGTGCCGCGAGAAGGATATGACCTATCAGGCTCCGCTTCTGACCGACGTCCGTCTCACCAACAAGGAGACCGGCGAGATCAAGGAGCAGCTCGTCTTCATGGGCGATTTCCCCATGATGACCGATCAGGGCACCTTCATCATCAACGGTACCGAGCGTATCGTCGTCTCGCAGCTCGTCCGCTCCCCGGGCGTGTACTACAGCTCCGAGATGGATTCGGGCAAGCAGATCTACAAGGCCCAGATCATTCCGTCCCGCGGTGCCTGGCTTGAGTTTGAGGTCGACAAGCGCGACCAGCTCATGGTCTCCATCGACCGTAAGCGCAAGCAGAGCGCCACGATGTTCCTGCGCGCCCTTGGCATCGCCGTCACCAACGACGACATCATCGAGCTGCTCGGCAACTCCGATGTGATCAAGCGCACCCTGGAGCGCGACACCGCCCTCACTCGCGAGGACGCCCTCATCGAGATCTACCGTCGTCTGCGCCCGGGCGAGCCTCCCACCGTGGACGCTTCCCGCAGCCTGCTCGAGGGTCTGCTCTTTAACCCGCAGCGCTACGACCTGGCCCGCGTCGGTCGTTACAAGGTCAACAAGAAGCTCAACCTCACCACCGAGGAAGAGGTCGCGGTGCTCACCGACGAGGATATCGTCGCGACGCTGCGCTACCTCCTGTCTCTCGCTGCCGGCGAGCAGGGCTTCAAGGTCGACGACATCGACCACTTCGGCAACCGCCGCATCCGTACCGTCGGCGAGCTCGTCGCCAACCAGTTCCGTATCGGCATGAGCCGTATGGAGCGCGTCGTCCGCGAGCGCATGAGCTCCCAGGATATCGACGAGATCACCCCGCAGTCGCTCATCAACATCCGCCCGATCGTGGCCTCCATCAAGGAGTTCTTCGGTTCCTCGCAGCTCTCGCAGTTCATGGACCAGGCGAACCCCCTGACCGGTCTGACCCACAAGCGCCGTCTGTCCGCACTCGGCCCTGGTGGTCTTGCCGGCCACAAGTCCGGCTCCAGCCGCCGCACCAACGTGCCGACGGCCGTCCGCGACGTTCACAATTCGCACTACAGCCGCATGTGCCCGATCGAGACCCCCGAAGGCCCCAACATCGGCCTGATCGGCTCGCTCGCCCTCTACGCCCGCGTCAACGAGTACGGCTTCATTGAGGCCCCGTTCCGCCGCGTCGAGAACGGCGTTGCCACCGACCAGATCGACTGGATGACCGCTGACGAGGAAGAGAAGCACGTCATCGCGCCGGCCAACACGCCGCTCGATCCCAAGACCAACGAGTTCATCACGACCGATGCCGAGGGCAAGATCGTCCGTCCGCACACCGTGATCGCCCGTACCCGCGACTTCGACGGCTCCTTCGGCGCTCCCGCCGACGTGCCCGTCGAGGACGTCGACTACATGGACGTCTCGCCGCGCCAGATGCTCTCCGTCGCAGCCACGCTGATCCCGTTCCTCGAGCACGACGACGCCAAGCGTACGCTGATGGGCGCTAACATGCAGCGTCAGGCCGTGCCGCTGGTTCACCCCGCCGCTCCCTATGTCGGTACCGGCATGGAGCGTCGCGCCGCTCTGGACTCCGGCGAGGTCACCCTGGCCAAGAACGCCGGCGAGGTCATCTTTGCCGACGCCGCCAAGATCATCGTCAAGCATGCCGGCGGCATGGACGAGTATCACCTGGCCAAGTACCAGCGCTCCAACCAGTCCACCTGCATCAACCACCGTCCGCTCGTGCGCGTCGGTGACACCGTTGAGCAGGGCGAGCCCCTGGCTGACGGTCCCTCGACCGATCACGGCGAGCTCGCACTGGGCCAGAACCTCACCGTGGCCTATATGCCGTGGGAAGGCTTTAACTACGAGGACGGTATCGTCGTGTCCGAGCGCCTGGTGGCCGAGGACCTGCTGACGACCATCAACATCACCCGTCACGAGATCGACGCCCGCGACACCAAGCTCGGCCCCGAGGAGATCACCCGCGAGATCCCGAACCTCTCCGAGGACATGCTTGCCAACCTCGACGAGGACGGCATCATCCGCATCGGCGCTGAGGTCGGCCCTGGCGACATCCTGGTCGGCAAGGTCACGCCTAAGGGCGAGAGCGCTCTGACCGCCGAGGAGCGCCTGCTGCGCGCCATCTTCGGTGCCAAGGCTCACGATGTCCGCGATACCTCCCTTAAGATGCCTCACGGCGCTTACGGCCGCGTCATCGACGTCGTCCGCTTTAGCCGCGAGAACGGCGACGACCTGGCCCCCGGCGTCAACGAGCAGGTGCGCGTCTACGTCGCCCAGCGTCGTAAGATTCAGCAGGGCGATAAAATCGCCGGCCGTCACGGCAACAAGGGTGTTATTTGTAACGTTCTGCCGGTCGAGGACATGCCCTACATGGCTGACGGTACCCCGATCGACGTTATCCTCAACCCGCTGGGCGTTCCTTCGCGTATGAACGTCGGCCAGCTGCTCGAGTGCCACCTTGGCTGGGCTGCTGCCTGCGGTTGGGATACCGAGCAGGCCGACTCCGACAAGTACGTCCCCGGTCCGTTCTTCACCGCGACGCCCGTCTTCGACGGCGCCAAGGAGGACGAGATCGCCGAGGTCATCCGTCGTGCCAACAAGAACATGCTCAACAAGGCCACCGCTGCCTTTGGCGATCACATGCGTCCCGAGTTCGTCACCCAGCTTGACGAGCGCGGCAAGACCCGTCTGTTCGATGGCCGCACCGGCGAGGAGTTCCGCGAGCCCATTACCGTGGGTACGTCCTACATCCTCAAGCTCGGCCACATGGTCGACGACAAGATCCACGCCCGTTCGACCGGCCCTTACAGCCTGGTTACCCAGCAGCCGCTGGGCGGCAAGGCCCAGTTCGGCGGCCAGCGCTTCGGCGAGATGGAAGTTTGGGCACTGTACGCTTACGGTGCTTCCAACGTCCTGCAGGAGATCCTGACCGTCAAGTCCGACGATACCGTGGGCCGCGTCAAGACCTACGAGTCCATTGTCAAGGGCGAGAACGTTCCGGTTCCGGGTATCCCCGAGTCCTTCAAGGTTCTCGTCAAGGAGATTCGTTCGCTCGCACTGGACATCGAGCCCATGCACGATGCCGACGAGGACGCCTCCGCCCCTGTGACCGCCGAGGAGACCTCTGCTCTCGACGACCTGGCTGCGCTCGCCGGCGTTGACGCCGACGTCGAGGCCCAGGATGCCGAGACCGCCGAGGCACCCGAGGCTGTCGCCGCCACGACCACTGATAAGGAGTAGTTGACTGTGGCAGATTTCGAAGCTACTGATTTTGACTCGGTAAAGATCTCCCTTGCCTCCGCCGACCAGATCCGTTCCTGGTCGCACGGTGAGGTCAAGAAGCCGGAGACCATCAATTACCGTACCCTCAAGCCCGAGAAGGACGGCCTGTTCTGCGAGAAGATCTTCGGTCCCGCCAAGGACTGGGAGTGCTCCTGCGGCAAGTACAAGGGCATCCGCTTTAAGGGCATCGTCTGCGAGCGCTGCGGCGTCGAGGTCACCTCGGCCAAGGTGCGTCGCGACCGCATGGGCCACATCGAGCTCGCCGCTCCCGTGTCCCACATCTGGTACTTCAAGAGCCCCACGAGCTTCCCGATGAGCCGTATGCTCGACATCAAGTCCAAGGACCTCGAGAAGGTTCTGTACTTTGCCAGCTACATCATCACCGAGGTCGACTACGAGGCTCGCGAGGCCGACGCCGACGACCTGCGCGAGGAGCTCGCCGCCGATCTGGAAGAGATCGATGCCGAGTGCGCCCGCCAGATCGAGTCCCTCAAGGAGCAGGGCAACCCCGAGAACTTTGACGAGTTCTCCGACGAGGAGCCGCTGACCCCCGAGGAGATCGCCTCTGGTATCGTCGACATCGAGGAAGAGTGCAAGGACGAGAAGCAGCTCCGCACGGACGCCTTCAACGCCTTCATGAAGCTCAGCGAGCGCGACCTCATTTCCGATGAGCCGCTGTTCCGCGAGATGACCCGCTACTACTCGATGTACTTCAAGGGTGGCATGGGTGCCGAGGCCGTCCGCGACCTGCTCGCTGCCATCGACCTTCCTTCCGAGGCCGAGAAGCTCAAGGCCATCATCGCCGACGAGGACTCCCAGAAGCAGAAGCGCGAGAAGGCCGTTAAGCGCCTCGAGGTCGTTGACGCCTTCCTGAAGGGCGGCAACAGCCCCGCGAACATGATCCTGGATGTCATCCCGGTCATTCCGCCCGATCTGCGCCCGATGGTCCAGCTCGACGGCGGCCGCTTCGCCGCGTCCGACCTCAACGACCTGTATCGTCGCGTGATCAACCGTAACAACCGACTCAAGCGCCTGCTCGACCTGGACGCCCCTGCGATCATCGTGAACAACGAGAAGCGCATGCTCCAGGAGTCCGTGGACGCCCTGTTCGACAACGGCCGTCGTGGTCGCCCGGTCTCTGGCCGTGGCGGTCGCCCGCTCAAGTCGCTCGCCGAGGCCCTCAAGGGCAAGCAGGGCCGTTTCCGTCAGAACCTGCTGGGCAAGCGTGTCGACTACTCCGGCCGTTCGGTCATCGTTACCGACCCCAAGCTGCTGCTGCACCAGTGCGGTCTGCCCAAGACCATGGCGCTGGAGCTCTTCAAGCCCTTCGTCATGAAGCGCCTGGTCGAGCTTGGCAAGGTCGAGAACATCAAGGGCGCCAAGCGCGCTATCGACCGCGGTGCCACCTTTGTGTGGGATATCCTCGAAGAGGTCATCGACGGCCGCGTCGTGCTGCTCAACCGTGCACCGACCCTGCACCGTCTGTCCATCCAGGCCTTTGAGCCGGTGTTGGTCGAGGGCAAGGCTATCCACCTGCACCCGCTGGTCTGCTCGCCCTTCAACGCCGACTTCGACGGCGACCAGATGTCTGTTCACGTGCCGCTGTCCAGCCAGGCTCAGGCCGAGGCTCGCGTGCTTATGCTCTCTGCGAACAACCTGCGCTCGCCGGCATCCGGCAAGCCGGTCAACATCCCTTCGCAGGACATGATCATCGGTGTGTACTACCTCACCCAGGTTCGCGAGGGTCTGCCGGGCGAGAACCACGTGTTCTCGAGCTTCGACGACGCGCTGCACGCCTATGACTGCCGCTCCGAGGTCGACATGCAGGCCAAGATCCAGGTCCGCGTGTCCGCTGCCGATGCCAACGTCATCAACGAGGACGGCACCCGTATCTTCCGCGTCAAGAACGGCAAGAACGAGTTCGTCGACTACGACGTCACCGGCAACAAGACCGCGCGCTTCGAGACCTCTATCGGCCGCATCATTTTCAACCGCCAGTGCCTACCCGAAGACTATGAGTTCATGAACTACAAGATGGTCAAGGGCGATGTGGCCAAGCTGGTTGCGGACTGCTGCGATCGTTACCCCGAGGCCAAGGTCGGCCCGATCCTCGACGCCATCAAGTACTCCGGCTTCCACTACGCTACCCGCGCCGGCCTCACCATCTCGGTGTGGGACGCTCTTATCCCTGCCGAGAAGCAGGAGCTGCTCGACCGCGCCCAGGCCAACGTCGACCAGATCAACGAGTACTTCGAGGAGGGCTTCATCAACGAGACGGAGCGCCACATCGAAGTCGTTAACGAGTGGACCGCTTGTACCGATAAGGTTGCAGCGCTCATGCTCGACATGTTCGACGAGGAGAACCCGCTCTACATGATGGCCGACTCCGGCGCCCGTGGTTCTAAGACCCAGCTGCGTCAGCTCGGCGGCATGCGTGGCCTGATGGCAGACATGTCCGGCGAGACGATCGACCTTCCCATTAAGGCGAACTTCCGCGAGGGCCTGCTGCCGCTCGAGTACTTCATTTCGACCTACGGCGCCCGTAAGGGCCTGGTCGATACCGCATCCCACACCTCGGACTCTGGTTACCTGACCCGTCGTCTGGTCGACGTGGCCCAGGACGTCATCGTCCGCGAGGAGGACTGCGGTACGCACGAGGGCGTCACCTACAACCTCATCATCCCCGGCACCACCGACCTCAACACTGACCTCGTCGGCCGTTGCTTCATCGAGGACGTCGTGGCTCCCGATGGCACCGTGCTCTTTGAGCAGGACGGCTACATCGAGAAGGTCGCCGACATCCAGAAGATGGTCGATGCGGGCCTCAAGAAGGTCAAGCTCCGCGCGCTGCTCACCTGCCGCTCCAAGTACGGCGTGTGCCAGAAGTGCTACGGCTGGGATCTTTCCACCCGTCGTCCGGTCGCCATCGGTACTGCCGTCGGCATTATTGCCGCCCAGTCCATCGGCGAGCCCGGTACGCAGCTTACGATGCGTACCATTCACTCCGGCGGTGTCGCTGGCGTCGACGATATTACGCAGGGTCTGCCTACGGTCAGCCGTATGTTCGATATCGTCGGCAACGTCAACGAGAAGATTCTGGGTCGCGAGGCCGAGCTGGCTCCGTACTCCGGTCACCTCTCGATTAAGCCCGAGAAGTCCGAGTACGTGCTGACGCTCACCGACTCCGAGGATCACACCCGTGTCCTCGACGAGCGTCGCGTCCCCGCATCGGTGCGCTTTATGCCCGAGATCGAGGACGGCTGCGAGGTTCGCGCCGGCGACCAGATCACCAAGGGCTTCGTCAACTTCCGCAACCTGCGCAAGCTGACCGACATCGAGTCGACGATGCACACCTTCGTCGAGAGCGTCAAGGACGTCTACACCAGCCAGGGCGTCGACCTGAACGACAAGCACATCGAGGTGCTCGCACGTCAGATGCTGCGTCGCGTTCAGATCACCAACCCCGGCGACTCCAAGTACCTGCTTGGTCAGTACGTCGACCGCTACGAGTTCGCCGACGAGGTCGAGCGCGTTGCCCGTCTGGGCGGTCAGGCTCCTGTGGCCGAGCCCGTCATCCTGGGTACGCTCAAGGTCGCGTCCAACATCGACTCCTGGCTGTCGAGCGCTTCGTTCATCCGTACCGCCGGCGTCCTTACCGAGGCTGCCATTGAGGGCAAGGTCGACCACCTGCTCGACCTTAAGTCCAACGTCATCGTCGGTAAGAAGATCCCGGCTGGTACTGGCCTCAAGCCGTACGCCAACGCCAAGCTGACGTATCGCACGGCCGACGGCTATGTCGACATCGACGGCCCGGCTTCGCCCAACGCCAAGTCGCTGCCCGAGTGGGCTCCTGTTGAGCTCAAGGACCTGGACGAGCAGCTCCCGCAGCAGCTCGACTGGGCCGGCTACGACGAGTTCGGTGGTGCTGACGGTTCGTTCACCCGCAACGGCCACACCATCTCCGCCGAGAAGGCTCGTCTGTACCTGTTCGACGACCTGGGCGTGTCGCAGCGCTGGACCAACAAGTTCAGCGAGGTTGGCATCGAGACGGTCGGCGACCTGGTCGGCAAGTCCGAGGAGGATCTGCTGCGCATCGATGGCATCGGTGCCAAGGCGATCGAGGAGCTCCGTGACGGCCTGGAGGCCCACGACTTGCTCTACATCCTCGAGAACAACGACGACGTTGCCGACGAGGAAGACCTCTCGCAGCTGCTGCAGATGGTCTTTAGCCCCGACGGTCCGGACGACATCCTGCTGGGCACCTCCGCCGCGCCGACGCATCACGCCGACGCCGACGAGGAGCTCCTGGGCGCCCCGATCGACGACAAGAAGGCTCCCGCCAACGGCGCTATCAACGAGGACATGGCTTCCCTCGATGAGCTGCTCAACCAGCTCGTGGACACCGACGACGCCGAAGAGGCCAAGGACAACGACGAGGAGTAATTTCCTAGTACGTTAACCGTCCTTCCAAAGACCCGTTTCCCAACAGGGAAGCGGGTCTTTTTTGGTGAGGAACGTTGCCCCGACGAGCACGTCGGATTCCCGGAACGGGCCGCCCGCTGTTTAAGTTTGTCGCGAGTTCCGCACGCAAAGGAAAGCACTTAATGTG
>CAVGCW010000004.1:0-10733 GCA_963628025.1 Alloprevotella sp.
ATACTCATGGAAAACCTCCCATTTCCCGATGTCCAAGAAATGGGAGGCAGTTCACAGGCACCTTTGTGGTGGTTTTTGTTTAAGCGCCGGCGATGATGAGGGCTGGACGTGCGCTGTCGGTGGCCTCGGCGATTGAGGTGGCGACGGCATGATCGGGGTCACGGTCCATCACGATGGTGTCGACATCAGTCAGTTCGGCAAAGCGGTACATGCCGCGTCCGTTAACCTTGCTAGCGTCCATGAGGGCGACGCTTTGATGGGCTCCGGCGATCATAGCTGTTTTGGTCTCGGCCATCTGGGGAAAGTCGGTCGTAAAGCCGCAGCCGGGAACAAAAGCGCCAGGGCACATGACGGCAAGATCGGCGTGGACCATTTGGAGAGCCTGCATGGTAAGTGGGCCGTACAGATAGCGATGACCTTTGCGCAGCGCCCCGCCCAGCATGACGACATCGACCGAGGGCATGCTCTCGTCAATATAATCGGCGATGGTAATGTCGGCCGTGATAACGGTGATGCCGTCGCGCTGATCAAGGAGCCGGACGAACTCGAGCGCCGTGGTGCCCGAGTCGACGAGCAGCGTGTCGCCGTCATTGACGAGCTCGATGGCGCTTTGCGCGATGGCCTGCTTGGCGGCGACGTTGACATTGATGCGGCGATCCTGCGTGGAGACGGTCAGGCGCTTGTGAAGCGAAACGGCACCACCATGTGTGCGGCGCAGCTTGCCTGCTTCGGCGAGCGCGTCCAGGTCGGCGCGGGCGGTGACGGAGGACACGCCAAAGGTCTGGGCGATTTCTGCTACCTGCACCGAGGCGTTATGCTCGAGCATCTCCATGATGGCGGCACGACGCTCATCGGCGAAGGCTCGGGTTGTTGCGTGGGCCATAGCTGCTCCATTCTTGGCTAAATTTGCAGGAATTGTGTTGACTCTATTTTCGTTCATTTTCTTTTTGAGTAAGAAAACACCTTTCGATTACTTATCTTTTCTATAAAAGAAAGACGCTCAACGCCCAAAATTCAATATCGAACACGCCCACTCGGCTCCAATTCCTTCCGTTTACTTTTCAAAAACGACGGTATTGACCTGCATGGGCTCAATATCTCGCACGTGCAAAGACGCTGAATTTCATACAATGAGCGCAGTAAAACGCAAGGTAAAACGCCTTGTGAACAACTACGCCCGATGTCCAGATGCGGGCGAGGGAGAGGAGCAAACGCTCATGGCACTTGTTACCACCGAAAAGATGCTCAAGGACGCTCAGGCCGGCCACTACGCCGTCGGCGCGTTCAACGTTGAGAACCTCGAGTTTGTTATGGCCGTTCTGGCTGCTGCCGAGGAGACCAAGTCCCCCGTCATCATGCAGACCACCCCGGGCACCATCAAGACCGCTGGTCTGGACTACTTCTACGGCATGGTCAAGGCTGCCGCCGAGCGCGCTTCCGTGCCCGTCGCTCTGCACCTCGATCACGGCGATGGCTACGACCGCTGCATGCAGGCTTTCCGCACTGGCTACACCTCTGTCATGATTGACGGTTCGCACGAGTCTTTCGAGGACAACATCGCTCTGACCAAGTCCGTCGCCGACGCTGGCCGCGCCATGGGCGTGCCCGTCGAGGCTGAGCTCGGTAAGGTTGGCGGCAAGGAGGACGACGGTCCCGCGGTTGAGGGCGAGAGCCCCTACACCGATCCGGCCGAGGCCAAGGAGTTCGTCGAGCGTACCGGCTGCACCTCCCTCGCAATTGGCGTTGGCACCAGCCACGGTGTGTACACGAGCGATCCGCACATCGAGCAGTCCGTGGTCAAGGCCATCCGCGACGCCGTCGACGTGCCGCTGGTCCTGCACGGCACCTCCGGTGTGCCCGATGAGCAGGTTGCCGAGGCTGTGAAGAACGGCATCTGCAAGGTTAACTACGCCACCGAGCTGCGTCAGGCCTACACCAAGGGCTTCATGGCCTACATGGCCGAGAACCCCGCCTGCTTCGATCCCAAGAAGCCGGCCAAGGAGGGCATGCGTGAGATCACCGAGCTGGTCAAGATCCGCATGACCAACCTCAACTCTGTGGGCAAAGCAGAGTAACAGCAAGGGTACTCCGGCTCGCTACATATCCCGGGGAGGGACGAGGGCTTAGTCCCCCAATCGTCCTCGGGCATGCAAAAAGCCTCGCTGCGCACTTCGTGCGGCGAGGCTTTTTGCCCCCTGCGGAAAGATTGGGGAACTAAGCCCTCGTCCCTCCCAAGTTGACCTTCTCGAGGTCGTCGCCCTTGTGGCGTTAGGGCGGAAAAATAATAAGAAGCCTTCGCGCTGCGGAATGATTTTGGAAACTAAGTACGGGACCCGCCCAAACCGTCCTGCTCAATCGCCCTTGTGGCGTTGGGGCTGAAAGGGTGGGACGCGTGGGTTACTTGGTTGTTAGGGTTAGCAGGTCGTTGGGGGTTTCGAGGTTGTAGGTGGCATTTGGGATGTCTTGGTGTGATCCCCATGCTGCTCTGGCAAAACTGACCCCTGCCGAAGTTGCGCATTGTTCGTCGTAGACAGTGTCGCCAACGTAGACGACGTTGCCAGGATTCGCGCCCGTACGCCGGAGATATTCGAGCATGGGTGCGGGTGCCGGTTTATGTTCGGTTGTGTCTTCGACAAGGATGATGTGCTCAAAATACCTATCGAAACCAAGGGGTGCAATTTCTTTTGCGTATTCGTCGCGCGCACGTGAGGAGATGATGCCAAGTTTGCAGCCGCTATCGGCGAGTGTTGCGATGACTTCAGGCAAACCTGGAAACACGCTGATGGTGCTTTTAAAACTGGCGGCAACTTGGCACCAGCGATCCAAAGTTGCCTGTGAGTAGATCCCAAGTTTCTCAAGGGCGTTCTTGCCGGGTATGCCGAGGGCAAATTCAAGCTCGTGTCGGGGGAGCGTTTTGCCGGTTTCTTCTTGGACAATCTGGCCAAGTGATGACAGAACGCTTTCTTCTGTATCTGCCAATGTCCCATCAACGTCAAATGCGATATGGTCAAAGTGCTTCATATGATTGCTCCTCTCTGTTGTTTGCCTGCAAGTTTGATGCAGTGACAGAAGAAGGGCTAGCGGGATTTCTGCCTGGTACTATCGAGATTCTGCCTCGCTGCTCGATAGCTCGAAGGAGTGCATCCCATTTGTTCTTTAAATACCTGGCCAAGATGGCTTGCTGTCGCAAAGCCGCATTGGCGCGCGACTGTCTGTACCGTTCGCGTGGTGTGTGCCAAAAGTTCGCAAGCACGGTTTATGCGGTATGCGCGTAGATATGCCGCCGGGGTCGTTCCTGCACAAGTTTCGATAATGCGGTAACACTCTCTTTCGCTTACGCCGGCTGCAGATGCCATCTGGGGCACATCTATAGCGGCTGCATAGTTTGCGCGGATAAAGTCCAGGATTGCCTTGAACTGTACGTCGCGGCTGGTCATCCAAGAGGCGTTGTCGGAGGAAAAGAGCGGTTCGGCCTTGGCGTAAATCTGAATCCAGAGCTCTGACAAACTATTCCGAAGCGCCATCTCGTTCTGCGGCCGTTGAAGGTCGTGGCTAAAGGAGCTCTTCAGCAAATCGATAAAGGGCATATCGTCGGGATTGGTGGGCGACCATTTGAGCACATCGACGCCTCGACATTGAAGCAATGGGTTGATGTAGCGCTTTTGGAGACGTCCCGTGGGATCGCCGAGCATCGACGGCTGAAAGATATGCAGCATTTGAATGGCTGGCGCCGAATTGGGTGATTGCAGCGTGCTGTGCAAAACGCCGCCGTTGATAAAGCCGGCGGACCCTTCCCCAAAGCGTACGTGCTCATGAGCCGCGCGCGTTCGATAGTCAATCGCTCCCTGCTCCATGTAGAAAAGCTCAACCTCGGAATGCCAGTGCCAGGGGACGGAATTGCCCGGATAGCGAGCGAATTCTGCGCGTTCGGCAATATAGGGCCAGTCTTCGGCGGTCTCGGGAAACGCTTCCTCGCGTCCTCCGCGGTGCAATTCTATGTGATCCATGTTTCGCATGGCATCAGTATAAAGCGCGATGGGCTTAGATTGCTCTTGCCTGTTCGGGGAACGCCTTGTCTAGGGATGCTTGGAGCTTTTCGAACGATGCTCTCAAGTTGTGGCTCTGGTCGGTTGAGCGTTTGGCTTTTGTGGTGGGGGAGTCGAGGAGGCCGTTTCTCTGTGTCGGGGGGAAGGAGAAAAGGTTTGCATGATTTAGGGATGGCTGCTGTGCTGCGCCGTTGGAAGAATGCATGCTTATGCGGCCTCCTCGATGTCCACCAAAAGATTGCGCACGGGGTGTGCTGCTAGGTCCCGTGCGCTGGCAGTATTATGTCGCGGTTGCTGCAAAGAAGCGCTAAAGAAAGGCTTAACCTGGTTTGGTGTTACGATGAAACCGCAGGTCAAGGCTATTGAGTAACACTCTTGAAAGGTTTTGAGCTTAAGGGCTTTCTAAGGTTTGTGGCGTAGACGTGGCGCGGACGTGCGGAGCGTGTGAATGCTCGCTGTTAGCGCTGCGGCTCTGCGGCCCGCACCTGCTCGATGACCTTTTCCATGGTGGCGTCGATGCGGTCTTTCTTGAGTTCGCATTCCCAGATGGTTATGGGCGTCCAGCCCATTTGAGTGAGTGCTGCCACGGCAGCGCGGTCGCGCTCGACGTTGCGACGGAACTTTGCCTCCCAAAACTCAACGTTGCGCTTGGGCTGGCTGGGGTTGCACTTGGGGCAGCGGTGCCAAAAGCAGCCGTTGACGAAGATGGCGATTTTGCGCCCGGGGAAGGCGATGTCGGGCTTTCCGGGCACCTTCCATTCCAGACGGTATCCCGTAAGGCCTGCGGCGCGCAGGCGCTGGCGAACGAGCAGCTCGGGCTTGGTGTTGGCGCGCTTGTTGCCCTTCATGGACTTTTTGATGGCGGCGCGACGGCGGACCAGTTCGCGCTCGTCAGCGGAGAGGTCCGAGGTATCGATGCCGTCGAGCAGACCTGGTTTGGGGCGCTTTTTGCTACGGCGCTTAGGTGTGCGCTTGGGCTTGGAAGCGGGCTCGTCGGTCGTGGTGGCCTCGGCGTCGTTGGCAGTGCCGTTGGCCTCAAGCCGATCTTCCTTCAGCTCAATCAGGGCATCAATGAGCCCCTTGTCGGCGGGCATCCATTCCACCATGGCAAGCGAGGTACGCGGAATCCAGCGGATATCGAGCTGGCGGTCGTGCTTCTGGGGTTCATCGGATTCATCGGCGAGCGAGCAGTAGTAGCACTCCATGGAGAGATGGAAATCGGGGTAGTCGTACTCGACGGTATAGAAATCGCGCAGGTTGGTGACTTTTACCTGCAGCTCTTCCATGAGCTCGCGGCGTACGGCGTCTTCGGGTGTCTCGCCGCGCATGAGCTTGCCACCGGGGAACTCCCAAAGTCCCTGCATGTCGCCATAGCCGCGCTGCACGGCAAGCAGCTCGTCAGATCCTTCCTTGCGAATGATCCCAGCGGCAACATGAACAGTCTTCAACAGGAGTCCTCTCTCAACATCAACACGTGGCAGGTCGGCTACCTGTACCTTACACAACGGTAAGGCAAGCGTAAGCCATATCGATGGTAGCCGACTCGTCTTCTTGCGACTATAGATGCCGTAGACTAATTGCAAGAAAGGACTCGGTATGCAAACCACGCACATGGCGACCCCGGTACTGGAGGTCGCTCATCTCGAAAAGGTATACGGAGCGCTGGGCAACGTGACCCGCGCGCTCAACGACGTCAGCTTTACCGTCAACCGCGGCGAATTCGTCGGCATCATGGGCGCTTCGGGCTCGGGCAAGTCGACGTTGCTCAACTGCGCGTCGACCATCGATAGCGCCACGAGCGGCACGATCCGCATCAACGGGCAGGACGTAACACGCATGAAGCAGGCTAAGCTTTCGCAGTTCCGCCGCGAGGAGCTCGGCTTTATCTTCCAGGACTCCAACCTGCTCGATACGCTCACGGCACGCGAGAACATCGCCCTGCCGCTCACCATCGCCCGCACAAACTCGGCAGAGATCTCGACCCGCGTGCAGGATGTGGCAGCGCGCCTTTCCATCAGTCAGGTGCTCGACAAGTATCCCTACCAAATGTCCGGCGGTCAGCAGCAGCGCGTTGCCGCGGCTCGCGCGCTCGTCACCGACCCCACCATGATCATGGCCGACGAGCCCACCGGCGCTCTCGATTCCAAGAGCGCTCGCCTGCTGCTCGAGAGCCTGGAGGCCCTTAACCGCCGCCTACGCGCCACCGTGCTCATGGTCACGCACGACAGCTTTGCCGCCAGCTACACGAGCCGCGTGCTGTTTATTCGCGACGGCAAGATCTTCACCGAGCTGCGCCGCGGCGACACCGACCGCCGAGAGTTCTTCGACCGCATTATGGAGGTCGTTGCCATGATGGGCGGTGAGGGCTCCGATGCTCTGTAAACTCGCTTGGGGCAACGTCCGCCGCGCCGGCCGCGACTACCTCGTCTACCTTTTGACGCTCACCCTGGGCGTCACGGTCTTCTATGCCTTTAACACCATCTCGATGCAGGTCGACATCGCCGGCATCGATGAAAAGGGCTTGGCACAGGTTATGGGCAGCATGCTCGGCGACCTGACGTACTTTTTGGCCGGTGTCATGGCCTTTTTGATGGTGTATGCCAATAACTTCATCATGAAACGCCGCAAGAAGGAGTTTGGCCTGTACCAGGTGCTCGGCATGGGGGGCGGGCGCGTCGCCACGATCATGGCGCTCGAGACCGTGATAGTATCGGTCGTGGCCTTTGTCGCCGGCGTTGTGCTGGGTGTGGGACTCTCCCAGCTCATGACGTTCTTTACGGCCTCGCTCTTTAAGACGCAGATTGCCAATTTCCACTTCTTTTTCTCGGTGCATGCGTTCAATCTGACCCTTGCCTGCATGCTCGTAATGTTTGTGCTCACGCTACTGCTGAACCTTCGCGCCGTGCGTCGTACCAAACTCATCGAGCTTATGGGTGCCGAGCGTCGCAACGAGAGCATCAAGACACGCAACCCCTGGATCGCGATTGCCATCTTTGCCGTGGGCGTGGTGCTTGTGGGCGTGGCCTATTACCGTCTGCTACGTGATGGGTTCCCGCTAACCGCGACGGACAGCAAGCTGCAAGAGGCCATGAACCAGTTTGGTATTACGACCGCTATGGTTACCGTGGGCACCTTTGCCCTGTTCTGGGGACTCTCGGGCATGCTCATCAAGCTGCTGCAGAGCCTGCGCGGCGTGTATTGGCGCGGCCTCAACATGTTTACCGTGCGCCAGCTTGCGGCCAAGGTCAACACGGTGTGCTTTTCGATGGGCGTCATCGCGATGCTCCTGTTTTTGGCCATCACCTCGGTGACGTGCGGTATGTCGATTGCCAACGTGATGAACGAGAATCTGGAGCGCTATAATCCGGCCGACATGTCGCAGACGTATGTCTATTACACGCCCGAAACGCTCGACTACTACAAAGAGTATGTCAATCCGTCTGAGGCTGATCGCATGGCGCTGGCCGATACAACGGTCGATTTGTACTCCGCATGGCACGGTAAGGACAAGTCGGCGGACAACAACGACGAGACCGGCAAGAAGGTCAATATCGCCGATGTTGCCGGTGAGCATGTGCAGATCGATTCGTATCTGAGTTACCCGCTTGGCGGCTCGGATCCTTCGGTGACCCCAAGTGAGATGTGCAAGACCATGGGCGAAAAGCTTCCCAAGGCGTTCGGGGGTAGCAATGCCGACATGACAGGCCTGTCTGTGACGCCGGCAAGTCAGTACAACAAACTGCGCCAGATGATGGGCAAGGAGCCGGTGCACATCGGTCACGACCAGTATCTGCTCACGTGTGATATGGGCGGCGAGCTGGTCGACCTGTACACCAAGTATATGGCTGGCGGCCATACCCTTACCTTGGGCGGGCATACGCTCAAGCCCGCAACCGATAAGTCGGACGAAGATACGGCGGCCATCGCCAACTCGGCGATGGGTAGTAATCCGGGCACCGTCGTCGTTGCCGACGAGCTGTTGTCCCAACTTAATCTGCAGCCGTATTCCAGTAGCCTGCTCGTTAACTACAAACAGGGGATGGATACGACCGAGGCAGACGAGAGCATTAAATACACTCTGCTCGACAATCTGCTCGTTGACGGCAAGGAGCCGGGGTCGTGGGGAACCTTCATCACACGCTCCGAGATGTACACGCAGGCAGCGCAAATGAACGGTCTTATTAGCTACCTAGCCATCTACATCGGCTTTGTATTGGTCGTTGCATGCGCGGCGATTCTGTCGATCCAGCAACTCTCCAACGTGGCCGATGGCAGCCGCAGCTATCGTGTGCTGGCACAGATCGGCTGCGACGACCGCCAGATTCGCCATTCGGTGATGGCGCAGCAAGCGGTATTCTTCCTGTTCCCGCTGGCAGTGGGCCTGGCGCACTCCTTTGTGGCACTTAAGGTGATCATCGAGCTGGTGAGTATTTTCGGAAATATGAGCATCGGCGGCACCGTTGGCCTCACCTGTGCAATCTTCCTGGCAGCTTATGGCGGCTACTTCCTGGTGACCTATCTCATGAGCACCGGCATGGTACGAGCCGCCATAGCCACCCGCTACAGCGAGTAACAAGCGGGCAAAATCGTCGCAAAATCAGAGGCGTATGACCGCCGCGAAGGGACCAGGGGCCCTTTCGCGGCGGTTTTTGCCAACCTGGTGCGTCTCAGATACAAGTGAGTAGACTTTTTTGAACCTGCCGAGCACATCGTGACAAATGCTCAATAAAACCGCAGGTCAGAACTGTGGCGTTTTGGGGCGTGCTTGGCCTCCTGCAAAAGCCTACTCACTTGGTTTTTCTGCTAGAAGACCGCCACGAGGGAAGGCAGCTCCCCCGGGTAGTCGTTGGGGACGTTCTTAAACGACTACCCAAGGAGTGTCCCAAACTGCCGGCAGAAAAGGAGCGTCCCTAACTGCCGCATCCGGAGCAAGACAACGCCGCAGGTAGAGGACGGACAGCGAGCGGGTCGCATTTGAGGCAAGGTGACGTGAAACGAAAGGGCGCTGACCTTCTGGTCGCGCCCTTGAAGTTGAACGTCAGATTGTCCAAATGCGGCCCGCGCAGCGTCGAGCCGTTACGGCGTTTGGTAAAACCGCGTAACTAAATACGTTCCGCGATCTCGTGGATGAGGTAGTCGGTCTTTTCCCAGCCCAGGCACGGGTCGGTGATCGACTTGCCAAAGACACCGCCGTCGACCGGCTGGTTGCCATCCTCCAAGTAGGACTCGATCATAAAGCCCTTGACCAGCTTGGAGATGGACTCGTTGCGGCGGCAGCTGTCGAGCACCTCCTTGCAAATGCGATACTGCTCCAGCGGACGCTTGCCCGAGTTATCGTGGTTGCAGTCGATGACCGCTGCCGGATTGGCATAGCCGGCGTGCTCGGTATAGCGCTCGGCCAGGCGTTCCAGGTGCTCGTAGTGGTAGTTGGGGTAGGTGCGGCCATCGAGGCCGATGTAGCCACGCATAACGGCGTGTGCGAGCGGATTGCCGTCGCACTCGACCTCCCAGTTGCGGAAGATGAAGCTCTGGTGCGCCTGCGCGGCGTAAATGGAGTTGAGCATAACGGTGGTAGAGCCGGCAGTGGGATTCTTCATACCCACGGGTACCGAAATGCCGCTCGACACCAGGCGATGCTCCTGGTTCTCGACCGAGCGTGCACCCACGGCAACATAGCTCAGCAGGTCAACGAGGTACTGGTAATTGGACGGATAGAGCATCTCGTCGGCGGTGAAGAAGCCCGTTTCCTTAATAACGCGCAGGTGCATATGGCGGATGGCCTTGACGCCCTCGAGCAGGTCGTCGGGAGCCTCGGGGTTGGGGTTGTGCAGAAGACCCTTGTAACCGGTGCCCTTGGTACGCGGCTTATTGGTGTAGACGCGTGGAATGATGATGAGCTTGTCCTTGACCTCCTCGGCGGTCTTGGCCAGTCGGTTCATGTACTCAAGCACCGAATCCTCGCGGTCGGCAGAGCACGGGCCGATGATGAGCACCTTGCGTACGTCCTCGCCGGTAAAGACCTTGGCGACCTCGGCGTCAAATACTTGCTTTTTGGCGGTAAGCTCGGCAGAAAGCGGCATTTCCTCGCGGATCTCCATGGGGATCGGCAGCCTGCGTTTGAATTCCATGGCCATAGGGGCCTCCTCAATCTACAGAAAGAGCAATAAGCGTATTGTCGAGTGCTCGGCATTATCCGCTGTCGCACGCTAAAGTGCAAGCCCTTGTCACCCCGAAACCTGCAAAAGGGACAGGTTTATTTTGGCAGGTTTTATATGGGGGAACGTCGGCGGATACCGGGAGGGAGTGGCGTCGCGCGGGACCCTAAGGCTATTGTCGGTTCCCCAGGAAACACCCCGTGGGCAAAAAATGCCAAATATGAGTACGGTTGCTATCTTAGTATCATATTGCCTTCGCAAAATAATAGACATAACAGCAAAATATGTTCATTAATACAAACGCATATAAGTCCGCTATGGGGCTGTTTGATCAATTTAGGGACGCGTGTAAGCCGTGAAAACGGCATTTGGGGCTGTTTTGGCTGTTACCAAAAAGGTAACAGTACTCATATTTGCCATTTTTTGCCCACAGGGCCTCGAAGGGGCTGTCAATCAGGTCCCAGGGGAGGCGGCTCAAGGGTAGCGCACAGAGATGTGGTGTAAGAGGCGGGGCATGCCCCGCCTCCGCCCT
>CAVGCW010000005.1:0-6476 GCA_963628025.1 Alloprevotella sp.
CATGCGGACCTCCAGTCCGGACCGCCCCGCGGTCCAACTTTCTGTCCGCACCCCCAATCAGTCCCTATTTCACCGCAACTTACAGAAGGACAAAGAGGGAACTGCCCATTGAGTTTTTGTCGCGAACAGATCCTCAGCCAGAATTCCGTTCCGCCGATATTGCTCTGGACCGACCGAGTTTCCGCAGCTCGCCCGCCGGGCGGGACGGTTAAGTTTGTCGCGAGTTCCGCACGCAAAGGAAAGCACTTAATGTGCTTTCCGTCTTGCGCAGGACTGTAGAGCAGCAAACTTAACCGTCCCGCCCGGCGGGCGAGCGCAGGGATACGACATCTGTCCAACAATTCGTGTGAAACACAATGAAAAACCGTTTGATGTGAGTTAATATAAACAACGTCGTGAATCTGACTCCTGCCACATGCATGACAGGGGTTAAACACAAAAAGGAGTCAACTATGGTTTCTGAGAAGGCTACCCTCGTTAATCCTCAGGGTCTGCACATGCGTCCGGCTGGTCTGTTCGCCTCCACCATGGGCAAGTACGCCTGTGACGTGACGGTCGTCACCCCCGAGAAGGAGGTCAACGGCAAGTCCCCGATGGCCCTCATGGCTGCTGGTATCCCCTGCGGTACTGAGGTCGAGGTCAAGTGCGACGGCGCCGACGAGGCCGAGGCTCTGGCTGCTGCCATCGAGCTCATCAAGAGCGGTCTTGGCGAGTAGAACTCAAACGGGTCGCATGTTGAACAACTAAGTTCATATTTGGGGGCGCAGTGACCTGTTGTAAGGTAGCTGCGCTCTTTTGTCATGGATATGGCAAAACGCTTTATCACATGACACGGAGAGAGGAATGGGAATGTATCAGGGAGTCAACGCTTCCGAGGGCATCGGTATCGGCACCGTCATGGTCGCCGTCGATCCCGACTTGACGTTTGAGCCGCACGAGGTTGCTGATTCGGCAGCAGAGAAGGAGCGCTATCAGTCCGCTCTTTCGGTCTTCTGCGAGAAGACCCAGGCTCAGGCCGACCATATGAAGGAGACGGTGGGCGAGGCCGAGGCCGAGATCATGAGCGGACACATTGTCCTGGCTCAGGACCCGGGCATGACTGACGCCATCAACGCCGCCATTGACGGCGGTACCTGCGCCGAGCAGGCGCTCATGGACACCTCGACCATGTTTGAGAACATGTTCCTGTCCATGGACGACGAGATGTTCCGTCTGCGCGCGGCCGACATCGCCGACATCCGCACCGGTATTCTGGCCGAGCTGCTGGGCAAGGAGGTCGTCGACCTTTCCGTCCTGCCCGAGAACACCGTCGTTGTCGTGCACGACCTCACGCCGTCCATGACCGCCACGATCGATAAGGCCCACGTTGCCGGCATCGTCACCGAGACCGGTGGCCGCACGTCGCACTCCGCGATCATCGCGCGCGCCCTCGAGATCCCGGCTGTCCTTTCGGTTTCCAACAGCTGCACCGCGCTGCGCAACGGTATGACCGTTGTCGTCGACGGTGGCAAGGGTATCGTCGAGGCCGATCCCGACGAGGAGACGCTCGCTGCCTATACCGCCAAGGCCGAGGCCTTCGCTGCCGAGAAGGCGGCCCTCGAGGCCTTCCGTGGCAAGCCGTCCGTGACTGCCGATGGCATCAAGAAGATCATCGCCTGCAACATCGGTAACCCCGATGACGTGCCCAACGCGCTCGATCACGACGCCGAGGCCATCGGTCTGTTCCGCTCCGAGTTCCTGTTCATGGACTCTGCTGAGCTTCCTTCCGAGGAGGAGCAGTTCAACGCCTACCGTAAGGTCGCCAGCGCGCTCAAGGGTGCTCCGGTCATCATCCGCACGCTCGATGTGGGTGGCGACAAGGAGATTCCGTATCTGCATATGGTCAAGGAAGACAACCCCTTCATGGGCTTCCGCGCCGTGCGTTACTGCCTGGCCAATCCCGATCAGTACAAGGTCCAGCTCCGCGCTCTGCTGCGCGCTAGCGCCTTCGGTGACGTCAAGATCATGATCCCGCTCGTCACCTGCGTCGAGGAGGTCTTGGCTGTCAAGGAGCTCGTCGAGCAGTGCAAGGCCGAGCTGACCGAAGAGGGTCGCAAGTTCAACGAGAACATCGAGGTCGGCATCATGGTCGAGACGCCCGCCGCTTCGCTGCTCGCAGACCGTCTTGCCGAGGTCGCCGACTTCTTCTCCATCGGCACCAACGACCTGATCGGCTACACCATGTGCGCCGACCGTGGTAACGACACCATCTCCAACCTGTACCAGGTTTACTATCCCGCCGTGCTCCGCTCGCTCAAGAACATCATCGAGAGCGGCGTGAAGGCCGGCATCATGGTCGGTATGTGCGGCGAGGCCGCTGCCGATCCGCTGCTCGAGCCGCTGCTGATCAGCTGGGGCCTGGAGGAGTTCTCGATGAGCGCTCCGTCGATCCTGCGCGCCCGCAAGACCATCAGCCAGTGGACCAAGGCCGAGTGCGACGAGCTCGCCGAGAAGGCACTCGCCTGCAACACCGCCGCCGAGGTCAAGGCACTGCTCGAGTCCGCAGCTCGCTAATTTGGTATCAGAGGTAACCGCGTGGTTGGAATGGGCCGGCCACGCGGCCCTCACATATACAGGGGGTACTGTAAATGTTCTACACGCTAACCGCTAACCCGGCTGTCGACATGACGGTTTCGAGCTCTCCGCTCGAGCCCGATGAGAACGTCCGCACCGGCTCGGCCAGCTACACGGCTAACGGCAAGGGCCTCGACGTGTCCTTCGCCTTTAAGAAGATGGGCGTCGACACCGTCGCACTCGGCTTCTTTGCTGGCTTCACGGGCAAGTTCATCGTCGAGGAGGTCATGAACCTGGGTTGCCTCTGCCGCCCGGTCTGGACCGACGGTATCACGCGCATTAACACCTACGTCAACGATGGCCAGCACGAGTACGGCATCCTGAACCCGGGTGCTCCTATTACGCCGCAGCACCAGGAGGAGCTCTACAACATCCTGGACACCGCGGGCGATCTTGAGTGCCTGATCGTTTCCGGCTCCGTGCCTCCCAAAGCTACGCCCGACTTCCTGGCTCAGGTCATGGAGCACGCTCAGGCTCGTGGCGCCGACGTCGTCCTGGACCTGTCCTCCGACAAGCTCAAGGAGCTCGCTCACAAGAAGCCGCTGCTCATCAAGCCGAACCATCACGAGATGAAGGCCATCTTCGGCGTGCCGGTCGACACCGACGACGAGGTCCGCGTTGCCATGAAGATGGCTCACGACGCTGGCGTTCAGAACGTGCTGCTCACCCGTGGTAGCCGCGGCGACGCTTACTTCTCCAACGGCGAGGATATTTGGTACGCCAAGCGTGAGTTCAACATCAAGCTGGTTTCTTCTGTCTGCGCCGGCGACTGCACCCTCGCTGCGTTCCTGCACAAGTGGTACAGGGATCGCGACAACGTCGAGGAGGCCATGAAGCTCGCTATGGCCACCGGCGCCAACGTTGCCGAGTCCGTCGGCATCGGCGACTTCGGTCACGTCGACGAGTACAGCAAGCGCGTTGCTGTCCGCAAGCTCGATCGTCAGTAATCGAAACGCGACATATTCGTGCGCATGCGGCGCCCCGGTTTCGACTGGGGCGCCTTTTTTGTTCCGTTATTGGAGAGAGATGCTCTGCCGTAATTCATCGCTTCCACACCGTTCACCGAGTTGTCCTAGCCTTTTACCGTTGGGTGGAATATACTTTCATTAACACGTTACTTCGTGAAAGGAACATTCATGATTTACACGCTCACTGCAAATCCCGCCATTGACTACAACATCGCCTGCGACGGCCTTGCTGCCAACACCGTCACGCGTACCCGTAACGCCGTCTACACGCCCAACGGCAAGGGTCTCAACGTCTCGTTCACCCTCGATCACTACGGTGTCGACACCACGATCCTGGGCTTTTTCGCCGGCTTCTCGGGCGAGTTTATCGTTAAGGGCGCCGAGGCCCTGGGCGTGCCCGTCAAGCCCGTTTGGACCGACGGCATCACGCGCGTCAACGTGTTCCTCAATGCCGGACCCGACACCGAGTACAACATGGTCAACGCCGGTGCCGCCATCAACGAGGCCAACGAGCAGGAGATGTTTGAGCTCATCGATTCGCTCGATGACATGACCTGTCTGGTCATCAGCGGCTCGCTGCCTCCCAACACTTCCGAGGGCTTCCTGGCCGAGGTCCTGCGCCGCGTCAAGGCCAAGGGGGCCGAGTTCGTCCTCGATATCTCGAGCCATCAGCTGGCAGACCTCATTGCCATGGAGCCGCTGCTGATTAAGCCCAATGACGATGAGCTGCTTGACATCTTTGGCATTAAGGTGAGCGGTGGCGACGACGAGTCCGTCAAGGGCGCGATGGCCGAGCTGCACGCCAAGGGCGCCAAGAACGTGCTGCTGACCCTTGGTGGCGCCGGTGCGTACTTCTCCAACGGCGAGCACATCTGGTTTGCCAATCGCACCTTCGACGTCAAGCTGCTGTCGACGGTGTGCGCCGGCGATTCCTCGCTGGCTGCCTTCCTGTCCGTGTGGCACGACGCCCCCGAGCGAGTCGAGGATGCCCTGCGCCTTTCGATGGCCACCGGCGCCAACGTGGTCGAGTGCCCGGGCCTGGGCGACTTTGCCAAGGTGGACGAATACAAGAAGAACATCGAAGTTCGTCAGGTCTGCTAGCCGCATCGAAAAATCGCTGCCGAACACCCGCTTTGGATCTCCGAGGCGGGTGTTTTTTGTGCACTGAACGCATATGGCGTCTGCTGTCTCGTTTTATGGAATTGACGACGCGATTGCGTGTGCGCGCTTTCTCGTTTCTTGTTAGACTTCTTGAGAACCATCGATTAACGCTCACAAGTGCAGGAGGCCATAGGCATGTGCAATGTTTCGCTCAACGGTACTCAACCGTCCGATGCGTCCCTGTGCGTCCTGCGCGCGCTTGAGGCGGCTGGTCTTGAGGCTTGGTACGTGGGCGGTTGGGTGCGCGACGCCCTGATGGGGTGCCCCAGCCACGATGTTGATATGTGCTGTAGCGGCCTGTGGCAGGAGTCCAAAGCGGCGCTCGAGGCCGCCGGCATCGCGGTTGTGGAGTCGGGCATTAAATTTGGCGGAATCACGGCTATTTCCGATGGCGAGCGTATCGAGGTCACCACGTACCGTCTGGATGGCTTTTACACCGATGGTCGCCATCCCCAGAGTGTGGAGCGTGCCGCCTCGCTCGAGGATGATCTGGCGCGCCGCGACTTTACCGTCAACGCCATGGCCTGGCATCCCGAGCGCGGGCTTGTCGACCGCTACGACGGCCAGGGTGACTTGGAGCGCAAGCTGATTCGCGCTGTCGGCGATCCCAAGCGTCGCTTTAACGAGGACGCCCTGCGCATGTTGCGTGCGGTGCGCTTTGCCTGCCGCCTGGACTTTATGATTGAGCCCGAGACTAAGCGCGCGCTTGCCGAGTGCGCGCCGCTGCTCGATGCCGTGGCGCGTGAGCGTGTGGGTATTGAGCTCGAGGGCATTCTTTCGACCGGTCATGGGGGAGACGCGATGCTCCGCTATCCCGAGCTCATCTGCGCCGCCGTGCCCGAGTTGGCAGCGGGTCGCGGGTTTGATCAACGCAGTGTCTATCATGCGTTTAACGTCTACGAGCATATCGCCCGCGTGCTGACGGTGGCAGGGGAGCTGGCGCTGTGCGACGGCGTCGCGCCCTCGTCGAGCCTTATGTGGGCGGCGTTTTTGCACGATGTGTCCAAGCCCGAGTGCTTTACGGTCGATCACGCCGGCAGCGGACACTTCTACGGTCATCCCGAGCTCGGCGCCAAGAAAGCGCGCGTCATTATGGATCGCCTGGCGCTCTCGCACGACCTGGTGCGCGACGTGTGCCTGCTCATCAAATTCCATGACAAGCCGCTGCGCCCCGAGCGTTCCTGCCTGCTCAATATGATGCGCGCGCTTTCGGGCGAGGGCGTCGACACGGCCCGCCTGATTGACGAACTCATGGATCTTAAGCGTGCCGATACGCTCGGCAAGGCCCCGTCGTGCTTCTATTATGTCGAGACGATTGAGGAGATGCGCGCGATGTCGCACGAGCTGCTGAAGGCAGGGGAGCCCTATACGCTCAAGATGCTCGCCATCAACGGCGGCGACCTGATCCGTGCCGGAGTCAAGCCCGGGCCGGAACTGGGGCGGCTACTCAACGCCGCGCTCGATGCCGTGATCGAAGACAACATCCCCAACGATTGCGAAGCCCTCCTGGCCTATCTCAACCTGAGGTAATTAATTTGGGGCGGGGCTTTTTGCTACCCAGTTTACCTGCCTGTTCCATAACCTGCCGACAATTTTTCGGCAATTTGGAATTTCTTCTTGCGCTGATGTTTTTTGTCCCGTAATATATTTCCTCGCAGCACGGCAGTGCAGATGTCATGTGGCCCGTTCGTCTAGCGGTTTAGGACGCCGCCCTCTCAAGGCGGAGATCACCAG
>CAVGCW010000006.1:0-73555 GCA_963628025.1 Alloprevotella sp.
CAATACGCTTGAGGATCCTTAAAAGAAAGTCCAGTTTATCCTTCCCACTCCACCAATGGAATCCTCCGATGCGCCTTCGCACGATCGCATGACCTCGATACCATGCGATCGTGCGAACTCGACGAGCTCTGCGTTGCGGGCGTTTATGGTGCCGAAGGCGGCGGGGCACACGATAAGACGCGCGCAGTGGACGAGGAGCTCTTTGGCGCGGGCTATGGTTTTATCCCCGATCGGCTCGAAGGCGCGCTCGGCCACGCATTCCGTCGCCAGGTCGCGCGCAAGCTCGCAGTCGATGTCCCCTTCGTGCAGAACGCCCGCGTAGAACGCCTTGCCCTGCCGGATTAGCTGGCGAAACACAGCTGACCCCGTACCTGCGCCGGCGATGACGAACGTGTGCGCATCGCCGTGTGGGCGCCCAATTTCCACGCTGCCGAAGCGCTCGTTGAAGGTGCCATGTTTAAGGCCGTAGAGCTCGCCAATCGTCTCGCGCGTGAATATGTCCTCGGGTGCGCCGGCGCGGAAGACCCAACCGTCCTTCACGCAAATCACCTTGTCGGCGCTTTTCTGCGCGAGCTCGAGTTCGTGGATGGACATGATGACAGCCACATTCTGCGATTTCGCAAGGTGGCGAAGTATTCGCAGCAGGTCGATCTGGTAGCGGATATCGAGATACGACGTGGGTTCGTCGAGCACGAGCACACGCGGATCCTGCGCGATGGCGCGTGCGAGCATGACGCGCTGGCGTTGCCCGTCGCTTATCTGCATGAAGTCGCGCTCGGCGAACTCTTCCACATGTGCGGTTTTCATGGCCTCGTCGACCCGACTATGGTCGTCGGGCGAGAGTGTGCCCATTCGCCCGGTGTAGGGATGCCTTCCCGCCTCTACGATATCGCGGCAGGTGAGGAGCTCGGTCCGGGGGCGATCTGTCAGCATAACGGCAAGGTTCCTTGCGAACTCCGCCGTCTTCCATCGGGAAATCTCTCGCCCGTCGAGCTCGACCGCGCCGGCAAGCGGCGCCAGATGGCGTGTGATGGTTTTCAAGATGGTCGACTTGCCCGAGCCGTTCGGCCCGATGAGCGCCACGACGTCGCCCGCGCGAACCTCCAGATTGACACCTTCGACTACGACCTTCTTGTCGTAGCCAACCGACAGGTCGCTTATGCGGAAAAGCGGTGCTCCGTCAGCCTGCGTTTCGACCGGGGTTTCGAGGTTCGACTCCCCTCCGAGCGTTTTGGGCCGCGGCACGAATTCCCCCATCTACCTCACCTGCTTCTTCAACATAAGCGCGATAACCACCGGCGCGCCGAAGATGGCGGTGACGGCGCTGATGGAAAGCTCGACGGGAGAGAACAGCGTGCGCGCGATCAAATCGCAGCCCGCGCAGAAGATGGCGCCTCCCAAGAAGCACGCAGGAATCACGCGGATGGGCTTCGACGACTTCAGCGCCGACTTCACGAGATGCGGAACCGCGATGCCTACGAACGACACCGGACCAGCGAACGCGGTCACGCAGGCGGAGAGCATGCTCGCTAGAAGGACGAGCACCACGCGGAAACGTGCGACGTTCACGCCGACGCTTTTCGCGTAGGCTTCTCCCAGCTGGAAGGCGGAAAGGGGCTTCGATATCGCGAACACGCATGCGCTCACGGCGATCACCACGACCGCGATGACCGCGACGTCGTCCCAGCTCGAACCCGAGAAACTACCCAAAGACCAGTTGTGCAGGTTTACGATGGACTGATCGTCGGCGAAGGCGATGAGGAAGTTCGTCGCCGCCGAGCAGATGTATCCCACCATGACGCCCGCCACGATGAGCATGGCCATGGAACTTATGCGCCGTGCGATGAGGAGCACGAAGCCGATGGTGATAAGCGAGCCCAGAAACGCTGCGGCCACCATGGCCGGCGAGGACATGGCCTGGTTCGCGCCCAGAAGTACGATCATCGTAAGCGCGACGACGAACTTTGCGCCCGAGGAGACGCCCAAGATGAACGGGTCGGCGATGGGGTTGTTGAAAAACGTCTGCAGTAGGAACCCGGAAAGCGAAAGTGCCCCGCCGAGAAGCACGGCTGAAAGCACGCGCGGCAGGCGAATCTCCCAGATGACCTGGCTTTCCATGGAATTGGCCGCGCCGCCCGAAAGGATGCCGGGGATGTGGTCTGCGGGCACGAGCACGCTCCCGATGCACAGGTTGGCCCCGACGAGCACGATGAGGGCAACAGCGAGCAGCGCCGTCACGACGCGACACCGCGCGGCGCGCCCCGATTCGTCGTATGCCATGGAAAGTCGGCTTCTCATGGTGCTAGCCGAGCTTCCTCAGATAATGGAAGTCGCTCGCGTCATCGCCGGTGAACGCCCCGTGCAGCTCGTCGATAATGTCGGCGGTGGAAGTCATCTGCTGGTACATGTCGGCGCTTGTGACCCAGACGTTGCCGTTCTTCACGGTTTTGAACTGCGACAATAGCGCGTTTTTGCCTACGAAGTCGTTCAAGGTGGCAACCGATTCGTCGATGGTGCCGTTGTAGACGATGATGTCGGCATCCTTCGCCGTCGCGTAGAAGCGCTCCATTTCGAGCGTTACTGACGAACCTGACGTCGACGCCGTCTGCGCGTCATCGAGTGCGTAGCTGCCGCCTGCAAGCTCGATCATCTGCGCCACGTAGTCGCCCGCCCGCCGCGTGACGGCGGCCCCGTTCGAGTTAATGTAGAAATACGCCACGGTTTTACCTGACGACGCGAGCCCCGACGTTTGCTCGACGCGGGCCTTCTGCTCGTTGAACAGGTGCGCGGCCTCGTCTTCCTTGTCGAACAGGACGCCGAAAAGCTTAATCCACTCGAGGCGCCCGAGTGCTTCGGGCTCGCTCGACGACTGTTCGGTGAGCACGACGAGCCCGAGCTTCTGCAGCTTTTCCTTCACATCGGGCGTGTGGTTGATCATGGTGTTCTCGATGGCGAGCGTGCAGCCCGAGGCCGATATTCGCTCGTAGTCGGGCGCGCTGTACTTGCCGCCGTAGGCGATCGCCCCACTTTCGAGCGCGCTTTTGAAGCCCGCGACCGAGCAATCGTCGGCCTTCGTGCCCGACATGAGGATATTGTCGTTCGCATCGAGCGCGTCGACCAGGCACATCGTCGCCGACGACACGAGGTACACCTTGTCGGCGGGGCGCCTTATGACCGCGATGTCGGAGCTCAACCCATCAGGTACCTTCGCATCTTGTGGCACCACGAGGAAGCGCTCCCCGTTCGAAACGCAGATAAGCCGCAGGCCGCCTTCGAACTCGTCGACAGTGAAGTGCTCGGCGTATTCAAGCTGAAGCGTCCCCGTCGGCTCCCAGCCGCAGCCCAAATCGGCGTTGTGGAAGTCGGCCGCGGCGCTTGAAGCCGTTTCCGCAGGGGAGCCGCCGCTTGCATCGTCGCCCGATTTCTCCTTCATGGTGGATGAGTCGAAGTAGAGCGTGTAGTCGATGGTGTGCGGCGTCGACATGGCGACGGTCTCGGCCGACACAGCGATGTCCTCGTCGAGCGTGACGGGTATCTCGAACGTGGAGTTGCCGCCGTCGTTTACGGGCGCGTAGTCCACGCCGTCGACGGTCATCTTGTCGTAGTTCGAACTCGACCAGGTGATGGTCGCGGTGTAGGTGTCGCCATCCTTCACAATTGTGGTGGGCGAGGCGATGCTTGCACGCCCTGACCCACCGGAAAGCGAGACGCTCACAGTGTATTCCTGAGAGCCCGCCGTGCCACCGGTCGCGTTCGGGCTCGCGCTGCACCCCGCGAAAGGAAGCGCGAGCAGGGCGACGAGAACGCAGGCAATCGCGCGCGCCGCGATGCTGTGGCGCTTCCTGTTTTCCCCCTTGGGAAGAATCGACCGCATGGCGTTACTTCAGTGCGTCGGCGCGTAGATCGACGCCGGCGGATTCGAACACGAGCGTGCGGTCGTACCACTGCTCTTTTCTAATACTCCACGCGGCGCAGGCGGTGTCCTCGTCGAGCGCTTCAACGGGCACGTCGTAGGTGTACTTGCCTTCCGCGTTTTCCACATAGGGGATGAAGTCGGCCTCGCTCGCGGCGGCAGCCTCGTCACCCGTGCCCATGAAGAGCTTGCCGTAGCCCGTGCCGGAAAGTGTCATCACGCAGTGCATGGAGCCGTTTTCCACGATGAGCTGGGCGTCCACAATCCTGAACATGTTCGAGCTGGAATCTACGGTGATCGGATAGGTGCCGTCGGCCACCTTGTCGGCGGTGATGGGGGCAGCGCTTGCGCCCTCGGGCGCATCGGCCGCCTGTTCGGTCTTTTCCTGGGAATCGGCATCGCTTGCCTTTGCGCTGTCGATTGAATTTCCGCCGCAGCCGGCGAGCGAAAACGCGAAAAGCGCCGCTGACAGGGCGAAGGCGAGGGTTTTCTTCAACATGGAGGGGGTTCCTTTCAATCGCTTCGACCGCCCGCGCCGTGCGGTGGGCGGGCGGGATGCGAATGCAACGGGCATGCGCCGTCAGTCGGGGAAGGCGCATGCCCGTTGCACGGGGACGCGACCGGCGCCCCCGTGCGCGGCGAGTTTACAGCTTGGCGATGGCGTCGTCCACGTGCGAGACGTAGATGTCGTCGAACGCGACGTTCTGTCCCAGACCCTGGAGCAGGCACGTCACTTCGAAGCCGGCGGCCACGAACTTCGCAGCCCAGCTGTCGGGGTCGGTCTCGTCTGCCATGTCGTTATTCGCGTGGTCGCCCGCGACCACCATGAACGGCGCGAGCACGGCCTTCTTGTAGCCTGCGGCGCTCGCGGCGGCGATAACATCCTCGCAGGTCGGTTCGGCTTCGACGGTGCCGACGAAGAACTGCGTCAAGCCCTCGTTCTTAAACACTTCCTGCATCTTGGCATAGTCGGCGTTGGAATCGGCTTCGGTGCCGTGGCCCATGAGGCACAGCGCCGTCTTGCCGTCGTCGAAGGACGCCATGTTCTCCTTAATGGCTGCGGCCACCTTCTTGTAGTCGTCGTCGGAGGTGAGCAGCGGGTCGCCGAGCGAGATCTTGTCGAACTTGTCGGCGTACTTGTCGAGCTCGTCTTTCACGTCGGTGTATTCCAGGCCACCCATGAGATGCGTCGGCTGCACGACGATTTCCTTCACGCCGTCTTCCACGCAGCGGTCGAGCGCCTCGGTCATGTTGTCGATCGTGATGCCGTCGCGCTTCTTCAGCTTGTCGATGATGATCTGCGCGGTGAAGGCGCGGCGAATGTCGTAGTCCTGCCAGTACTTCTCGCGGATAGCGTCTTCGATGGCGCCGATGGTGATGTGGCGCGAGTCGTTGTAGCTCGTGCCGAAGCTCGTGACGAGGATGACCGGCTTCACGGCCTTCTCCTTTTCACTCGATTTTTCGGAACTCGCGGAGGTGTTGGAGCAGCCCGCGAGCGCGACTCCGGCGAGCGCGACGGCTCCGGTTGCTGCGGCGCCCATGAAGCCGCGGCGTGACATCTGGTCGGACATGGTTTTTCCTTTCCTCGGTTTGCCGGTCCCCCGGCGACAGTTGCTTGTCGGCACAAGCGAAAGAAAAGCGCACCCCTCGGGGTTCACAAGGAGCTAACGCCACGGCGATGCCGTGAGGAAAAGGCGAAGCAGTCTGGCTTGGGGCGCGAGGCGGTTCGCCCGCGCGTCCTATACAGTAATGTCCCTTGCCCAGGATTCCCACCTGGTTCCCTCCGCAAGCCAGCGCGGGCTGTGCGGGCGCCGCGCCGGTCATTTCCTTTTATCCGATTGTCATATGCTCGTTGCCGAAACTTTTACTATGATAGTGGGCACTTGTGAACGTGTCAAAGCCAGGGCTGGCGGCATTGCGCCTCCTGCCTGCGTATTTGTGCCGATTGCCGCCGCAGGCGCCGTGTTTTGCCCGCTGCGCGAATGGCGGCGTAAACGGTTGCGATGAGAAACGGGAAGGGAAGGCTCGGATGATTCATATCGTTGGCGCAGGCTCGGGCGCCGCCGACCTTATCACGCTGCGCGGGGCGCGCCTTCTGCGCGCGGCCGACGTGGTCGTTTGGGCGGGAAGCCTTGTGAACCCCGAGCTGCTCGCTGAGTGCAAGGAATCCTGCATCGTCTACGACAGCGCGCACATGACCTTGGAGGAAGTGCTCGACGTGATGTGCGCGGCAGATGCGCGGGGCGAGGAAGTGGTGCGCCTGCACACGGGCGACCCGTGCCTGTACGGCGCCATCCAGGAGCAGATGGACGCGCTCGACGCGCGCGGCGTGGACTACGAGGTGGTGCCCGGCGTGTCGAGCTTTTGCGGTGCCGCGGCGGCGCTTCGCCAGGAATACACGCTGCCGGGAATCAGCCAGTCGGTCGTGATCACGCGGCTTTCCGGACGTACCCCCATGCCCGCGGGCGAGGGCATGCGCACCATGGCGGAAAGCGGCTCGACTATGGTCATCTTCCTGAGCTCGGGTATGCTCGCCGAGCTTTCCGCCGAGCTTTTGGCCGCGGGCCGCAGCTCCGACGAGCCGGCGGCGCTCGTGTATAAGGCGACCTGGCCTGAGGAGCGCGTGGTGCGCTGCACGGTGGGCACGCTCGCCGATGCGGGCGCGCGAGAGGGCATCGACCGCACGGCGCTCGTGGTGGTGGGCCGCGTGCTCGGAGCTCGCGGCGGGCTTGCGCACGACGGCGCGCAAGCGGAGTCGTACGAGCGCAGCAAGCTTTACGACCCTTCGTTTGCCACGGGGTATCGGAAGGCGAGCAGCTAGCGTGGCCTTCGAGCACTACATATATACCGGGACGACCCGCCTGCGCTGTGGCTACACCACGGGGAGCTGTGCCGCGCTCGCGGCGAAGGCGGCCTGCGAGATGCTCTTGTCACGAAAGCCCGTCGGCCTCGTGTCGATCGTCACCCCCGGCGGGCTGCCCGTCGAGGCGAACGTGGTCGACGCATGCATCGGCGAGGGGTGCGCCCAGTGCGCCGTGCGAAAGGACGCAGGCGACGATGCCGATGTGACCGACGGCGTGCTCGTGTACGCGCGCGTGGAACATGCGGGGTCGGGCACGGGTACTGCGGGCAGCAAGGACGTGCCCGCGCACGAATCGGAAGTTTCCGTCGATGGCGGCGTGGGCGTGGGGCGCGTGACGTTGCCCGGGCTCGAGCAGCCGGTGGGGGCGGCCGCCATCAACGCGACGCCGCGCGCGATGATCGCTTCGGCGGTGCGCGAGGTGTGCGCCGTGCACGGCTTTTCTGGAGATATTGCTGTTACGATTTCGGTACCCGAGGGTGTTGCCCTTGCCGAAAAGACCTTCAACCCGCACCTGGGGATAAAGGACGGCATCTCCATCCTAGGCACGACGGGCATCGTCGAGCCGCGCAGCCTCGCTGCCTTGCGCGACAGCATCGAGCTCGAGATCCGGCAGCATGCGGCTATGGGGCGGCGCGGAGTCGTGCTCACGCCCGGCAACTACGGCGGGCAGTTCATCTCGGGGCATTTCCACTTAAACGGTGCGCCGGTGGTCTTCATCTCCAACTTTGTGGGCGATGCGATTGATTGCTGCGTTCGCGAGGGATTCACCAATGTCCTTCTTGTGGGACACATCGGCAAGCTGGTGAAGGTCGCTGGCGGCATCATGGACACCCATTCGCGTACCGCCGACTGCCGCGCGGAGATTCTGGCCGCCCACGCGGCCTTGGCCGGCGCGGGCGCGAAGACCGTGCGTGAGATCATGTCGTCGGTCACGACCACGGCGGCGCTCGAGGTAATCGAGGCCGCCGGCGTGGGGGACGCTGCGCGTGCCTCGCTCGCTGCGGCAATCGAGGACAGGTTGCGCCGCCGCGCGGCGGGCGCATGCGACATCGCCGCGGTCGTGTTCGACGCCGAGCGCCGCGAGCTTTTCCGCACGTCGGGCTCCGATGCAGTTATCGGGGAATTGGGGGCGACGTATGAGTAAAGGCGTGCTGTACGGGGTGGGCCGCGCAATCGGCTGGCCGGGGACGAAGGTGGTCATGAAGGCGCGCCGCTCGCTTGCGGGCACGAAGCGCATCCTTCACGAGGAGGGCGCCTTCGACGGTGCCGAGCTTGTAGAGGACTGTGGGCTTCCGGGCGAGCGCGTGTACCGCTCGCTCGACGATGTGCCCGATCGGGGCAGCTACTTCTCGACGATGGTGGTGCGCTAGATGAGGGTTTCCTGCATAGCGTTCACTGAGAGGGGGTATGCGTTGGCGGAGCGCACCGCACGCGCGCTTTCCGATTGCGCGCAGACAGGTGAAGATGACCCTGGCTGGGACGTTTCCGTTTCGCGCGGGTTCGGCGAGGGGAAGGCCGACCTGCGCGCATGGACGGCGCTCGCGTGGGAAGCGTCGGACGCGCTTCTGTTCGTGGGCGCGGCGGGCATCGCCGTGCGGGCGATCGCGCCGCATGTCGCCTCGAAGGCAACCGATTCCGCGGTTGTGGTGATTGACGAGACGGGGCGCTTTGCCGTCCCGCTTTTGTCGGGGCATTTGGGCGGTGCGAACGAGCTTGCGCAAACTGTGGCACGCGCGGCAGGGGCCATCCCCGTCATCACCACGGCGACCGACGTCCGCGGCGTGTGGGCGGTGGATTCGTGGGCGCGCTGTGCGGGGCTCGCCGTTTCGAATCCCGAGGCCATCAAGCGAGTGTCGGCGCGGCTGCTTTCGGGCGGGCGCGTGGCGCTCTATTCCGACATGCCGATTTCGGGACAGCCGCCTGAGGGGGTTGACATTGCGTCCGACCGCGCTCGGGCCGATATCGTCGTGTCGCCGTTCGCTGGCGCGAATGCAGGTGCGTCCGCTCGCGCGGCGGAGACAACGGGCGAGGTCGTGCCCGCCGGAGAGACGGGTAAGCCGGCGGGCGTGCGGGCGCAGGCGCCTGCGCCCGAGCCGCTTCGCCTTGTCGTGCCCTGCATCGTTGCGGGCATAGGGTGCCGTCGCGGTGCGTGCGCCGAAGCGATCGAGGAGGCGTTTCTTCTCGCGTGCGGGCAGGCGGGTATCTCGCCTTCGGCCGTGCGCAAGGCGGCGACGATCGACGTGAAGGCGCACGAGGAGGGTCTGCTCGCCTTCTGCCGCGCGCGCAATATTCCGCTTGCGACGTATTCCGCAGATGAGTTGTCGCAAGTCGATGGCAGCGTTTCGCCATCTGATTTCGTGCGCGCGACGGTGGGGGTCGACAACGTGTGCGAGCGCGCGGCGCTCGCGGACGGGGGCAAACTTATCTTCCCGAAGCTCGCTCACGGCGGCGTGACCGTCGCGTTTTCCAAGGTAACTATCGAACTTTCGTTTAAGGAGCGGTGATGGGAAAGCTCTTCGTGGTGGGGATCGGCCCGGGCGGCCCCGACGGCATGACGATTGCGGCCCGGCGCGCGCTCGAGGCGGCCGACATCGTTGTGGGGTATACGAAATACGTGGAGCTCGCGCTCGCCGCCGTGCCCGACGCGGCGCATCTCGCGACGCCGATGATGCACGAGGTCGAACGGTGCCGCCTGGCGCTTTCGCGCGCGCAGAGCGGAGAAGCCGTGGCGCTCGTGTGCAGCGGTGACGCGGGCGTGTACGGCATGGCGAGCCCCGTGCTGGAGCTTGCGGAGGACTACCCCGATGTAGACGTGGAAGTTATCGCCGGGGCCACCGCGGCTCAGAGCGGGTCGGCGGTGCTCGGCGCCCCGCTTGCCCACGACTTCGCGGTCGTGTCGCTCTCCGACCTGCTCACGCCGTGGGAGGTCATTGAGCGCAGGCTCGCCGCCGTCGCGAGTGCCGACTTCTGCATCTGTTTGTACAACCCGCGCAGCAGAAAGCGCGCCGACAGGCTCTCGCGCGCGGCGAAGATTATGCTCGAATGGAAGGCCCCCGACACGCTCTGCGGCTGGGTACGCAACATCGGGCGCGAGGGGCAGCAGTCGGGCATGTGCAGGCTCTCCGAGCTGGGGGAGTTCGACGCCGACATGTTCACCACCGTGTTCGTCGGCAACGTGGACACGAAGCGCGTAGGCGGCCGTATGGTCACGCCGCGCGGGTATCGGGAGATTCCATGCGAAAGGTAACGATCATCGGGGCAGGGCCCGGAAACCCCGACTTGCTCTCGCGCGCGGCGCTCGACGCGATCGACATCGCCGACGTGGTCATCGGCGCTCATCGCGCGCTTGTCGGCATCGACGTGCCGCCTGACGTGGTGAGATGCGAGCTCGTGAAGACGGCGGACATCGTCGCCGCGCTCACCGATGCGGCGTCGTGGCAGCGCGCCGTGGTTGTGATGACGGGCGATGTGGGGCTGTTCAGCGGCGCGCGCCGCCTGGTGGAGGCGCTTTCCGGCGACGCGCAGGTGGACGTGCGCGTCATTCCCGGCATAAGCTCAGCGTCGTATCTCGCCGCGCGCCTCGCGCGTCCATGGCAGGATTGGCGCTTCGCGAGCGCTCACGGCGTGGCGTGCGACATCGTGGCCGAGGCCGAGCGCGCAGGTGAGCTCTTCCTCGTCACGTCGGGCGGGGAAGATCCCTCGCGGTTTTCGGGCGAGCTTGTGCAGGCGGGCTTCGGGGACGCGTGCGTGACGGTGGCCGAGCGCCTGTCGTACCCCGACGAGCGCATCACCTGCGCGACCGCAAGTGAAATCACAGGTCAGACGTTCGACGACTTGAACGTGATGCTTATCGATTTCGCAGGCGGCGCCGGCTCGCCCGCGGGCTCTAGCGCAGCCTCTGAGGCGCCTGCCGGCGCGTCTGCGCCCACGGCGGCTTCTTCCGCGGCGGACTCTGCGGGCGCATCCCGCGCAGCGTGTTCCCGCTGGCCGTACGCTTCCTCGGGCATTCCCGACGAGCTCTTCATCCGCGGTGACGTTCCCATGACCAAGCAGGAGGTGCGAGCCGTCGCGCTCGCGAAGCTGCGCCTTACCGCGACCGACACCGTGTGGGACGTCGGCGCCGGCACGGGGAGCGTGTCGATCGAGGCGGCGCTCGTCGCGCGAGCGGGGTCGGTATGGGCGGTCGAGCGCAACGCGGCCGGCGTGCGGCTCATCCGAGAGAACGCGGATGCATTCGGGTGCGGCAACGTGTATGCGGTCCCCGGCGTCGCTCCCGAAGCACTCGCGAAACTGCCCGTCCCCGACGCCGTGTTCGTCGGCGGGAGCGCGGGCGAGCTTCCCTCCATCGTGGAGGCGGCGCTCGAGAAGAATTCGCAGGTTCGCCTGTGTGTGCCATGCGTCACCATTGAGACACTCACTGAGGCGTGCGCGCTCCTCTCGGGTTCGCGCTTTAAGGGGTTCGAGGCGTGCCAGTTGTCGGCCGCCCGCGCCGAGGCTGTAGGCTCGCATCATCTTATGAAGGCGCAAAACCCCGTGTTCCTCGTCAGCGCGCGTGGTGCAGGTGGGGAAGGCGGTGCCCGGTGAGCACGTCCATCCCGCGCTTCATGGTCGCTGCGCCCTCGAGCGGGAGCGGCAAGACAGTCGTTACGTGCGCGCTCCTGCGCGCGCTCGCGCGCCGCGGCCTCGCATGCGCGGCCTTCAAATGCGGCCCCGACTACATTGATCCGCTCTTTCATCGCCGCGTCGTGGGCGCGCGCTCGGGGAACTTAGACGGCTTCTTCACCGACGCCCCGACGCTGCGCGCCCTGCTCGCACGCGGCGCCGCGGGCGCGGATGTCGCGGTTCTCGAAGGGGTCATGGGCTTCTACGACGGCATGGCGCCCGGCGTGGCCGACGCGAGCAGCTACCAGGTTGCGCGCGACACGGAAACGCCGGTCGTTTTAGTGGTGAACGGGCGCGGGGCGTCTTTATCGCTCGCCGCCGTAATCCGCGGCATCGCCGAGTTCCTGCCTTGTGCGAACGTGCGCGGCGTCGTGCTGAACAAGACGAGCGCCGCTGCCTGCGCCTACGCGGCGCCTGCGATCGAGAAGCACACGGGCGTGGCGGTTTTGGGGAATATCCCCGCCGACGAGGCGTTCTTGCTCGAAAGCCGGCATCTGGGGCTTGTGACCGCCGACGAGGTCGAGCGGCTCTCCGCGCGCATCGACAAGATGGCCGAGCTGGTGAAAAAGAGCGTCGACATTGACCGCTTGCTCGAAATAGCTGCGACGGCCCCCGATATCCGCGAGGAACCTTACCGGTTGGAGCCGATCGCGGGAGCGCGGCCCATCGTCGGCGTCGCGCGTGACGAGGCGTTCTCGTTCTACTACGAGGAGAACCTGCGCGCGCTCGAGGACCTTGGTTGCGAGCTGGCCTTTTTCAGCCCCCTGTGTGATAGCGAGTTGCCCCGGGGGACAAGCGCCCTCTATCTGGGGGGCGGCTACCCGGAGCTCCATGCGCGGCAGCTCTCCGAGAACGCGCCGATGCGCGAGGCGGTGCGGCGCGCGGTGGAATCCGGCATGCCGACGGTCGCCGAATGCGGTGGGTTTCTGTACCTGCAGCGCGAAATCGCCGATAGCGAGGGGCGGCGCTGGCCTGTTGCGGGCGCCCTTGAGGGCGCAAGCGAGAACGGGGGAAGGCTGTCCCATTTCGGGTACGTGGAGCTCACTTCCCAACGCGACGGGCTCTACGGGCCGCGCGGCACACGCATCCGCGCGCACGAGTTCCACTACTGGCAGTCCACCTGCCCGGGTGGCGACTTCTGGGCGCAGAAGCCCCGGCGCGACAAGGGCTGGCCGTGCATGACGACCACCCCGTCCCTGGTGGCGGGCTTCCCGCATGTGTACTATCCTGCTAACCCCGACGTTGCGCGCGCGTTTGCGTCTGCCGCAGCGTCGTTCGCAGAGAGGAGACGGCATGGCTGAAGCAACCGAAACCGCGCTTGCCTGCATCCGCGAGGAAGTCGGGCGCGCGTTCTTGTCGGCGCCGGGCGCCGTGCTCGAAGCCGCGCTCTCCCGGATCGCGCCCGCAGACGAGTGCGCCCGCGCCGCCGCGTACGTCGCGTGGGACTCCATCGCGCACCCCTTGGGGGGATTGGGCGACTTTGAAGACGCCGTCGCGTGTATCGCCGCAGCTCAGGGGAGCGCCGTGGTGGCTGAGTTCCCCCGTGCGCTCGTGGTATTCTTCTCCGACAACGGGGTCGTTGCCGAAGGCGTGTCGCAAAGCGGGCAAGACGTGACGCGAGCCGTTGCGCGCAACATGTGCGAGGGGGCCGCGAGCGCCTGCCGCATGGCGGCGTTCGCGGGTGCCGAGGTCGTGCCCATCGACGTGGGTATGGCCCGGGGCATAGAAGACGCGCGCATGGTGCGCGCGAACGTGCGGCGGGGGAGCGGCAACATCGCGCACGGCCCCGCTATGTCTCGCGATGGGGCCGTTCGCGCGATCGAGGTCGGAATCGCCGTCGCGTGCGGGCTTGCCCGCGCCGGCGTGCGCCTTCTCGCCGCGGGCGAGATGGGCATCGGCAACACGACCACCTCGGCGGCGGTGGCCGCAGTGCTCATCCGGGCGGACGCGCGGAGCCTCGTTGGGCGCGGCGCGGGGCTCTCGGACGCCTCGCTCGCGCGCAAGCGCGACGTGGTCGAGCGCGCTATCGATGCGAACTCGCCCGATCCCGCCGACCCGATCGACGTGCTCTCGAAGGTGGGCGGCTTCGACATCGCGGCGATGTGCGGCTTCTACCTGGGGGCCGCGGCCTCGAAGGCGCCGGCGCTCCTCGACGGGGTCATATCCTGCACGGCGGCCCTGTGTGCGGCGCGCCTGTGCCCCAACGCCTTGGGCTACCTCGTGGGCACCCACGCATCAAGCGAACCCGCAAGCCAGGAGCTCCTTCGCGAGCTCGGCATAAAGGCACCCCTCGACGCAGGCATGCACTTGGGCGAGGGCGCGGGCGCCATGGCGTATCTGCCCCTTCTGGATTCGGCGCTGCGCGTGTACCGGGATGGGAAGACGTTCACGGCGACCGGTATGGCTGCTTACGAGCATTTTGAGGCCGGGAAATGACGGTGACGCTCGTCATCGGCGCCGCCGCGAGCGGCAAGAGCGCCTACGCCGAGTCCCTGTGCCTCGGGCACGACGGCCCCCGCGTGTACCTGGCAACGATGGAGCCCTTCGGGGAAGAGGGCGCCCGCCGCATCGCGCGCCATCGGGCGCTGCGCGAGGGCAAGGGGTTTTCCACCCTCGAGCGCACGCGTGACGTGGGCGCCGCAGCGCCCGGGCTTCCGCGCGGCAGCACGCTTCTTTTGGAGGACGTGGGCAACCTGGTTGCGAACGAGCTCTTCGCGGAAGGCGGCTTGTCCCCACGTGACCCCGACGCTGCGGCGCGCGAGGTGCTCGGAGGCATCGAACGGCTCGCTCAGGCCGCTGAGTATACGGTGGTGGTCACCGTCGACGTGTTCGCCGATGGGATGCGCTACGATGAAGGGACCGAGGCATGGAGGCGCGCGCTCGCGCGCGTGAACGCGGGCGTGGCGGCGCTGGCAGACCGCGCAGTCGAAGTGGTATGCGGGATTCCCGTGTGGATGAAAGGCGAAGGACCTACAAGGTGAAGATAGTAGAGGCAATCTGCGCGGCGTTCGGAACGTTCTCGCGCATCCCCGTCCCGAAATCGGCCTGGACCGATTTCGGGTCAACCCATGCGCTTGCCGCGTTTCCCCTGGTGGGCCTTGCAGAAGGCTTCCTCATGACGGCGTGGGGACACGTTGCGAACCTGCTCGGCGTGCCTGCGACCATCGTCGCGGCCGTGCTCGTGGCGCTGCCTGTGGCGGTGACGGGAGGCATCCACCTAGACGGGCTCTGCGATACCTCCGATGCGCTTGCAAGTTGGGCCCCGCGCGAGCGAAAGCTCGAGATCATGCACGACCCGCGGGCGGGCGCCTTCGGGGTCATCGGTGTTGTTGTGTACCTTATTCTGCAGTTTTCCCTTTTCACCGCGCTGCCGCTTACGGCGGGGGCGTTCCTCGCGCTTCTGTGCTCGCTCGTGTTCTCCCGCTCGCTTTCGGGGCTCGCCGTTGAATGCTGGCCTGCCGCGCGGGCGGATGGCATGGCCGCGGGGCTCTCGCCTGCGAAGAAGCGCGCGGCGATCGTCGTGCCGCTTTGCGCTTTCGCTGCGGCTTCGGCTGCAGGGATGGTCGCGTGCGCTCAGGCCGTCGGCGCCCTTATGGCGGTGGCGGGGCTTTTGGCGCTCGCGTGGTACCGCCATGTTGCCCTGTCCCGCTTCGGCGGGGTGACGGGGGATTTGGCCGGATGGTTTCTGCAATGGGCCGAGCTCGCGATGCTTGCTATGCTGGTGGCGGGGGGCATGCTCCTATGATGCTCGTGGTAGGTGGCGCGCATTCGGGGAAGAGGACCTTCGTGCGCGAAAAGCTCGGGTTCGCGGCGGACGATTTCGTCGACGCGGCGCGGTTTGCGGAGGGCGGCGTGCCCGCGGCTTTTGCCGGCCGCGTCGCGTACCGTGCTGAGGAACTCGTACGCGCGCTCGACGCTGACCGGGCGCTCGAGCGGCTGATCGGCTTCGACGTAGTGATTCTGTCCTTGGTCGGCTCGGGGGTCGTCCCTATGCGTGCGGAAGACGCCCAATGTCGCGAGCGCGCGGGGCGCCTGGGATGCGCGCTCGCTGCGCGCGCCGACGTCGTCGTGCGCATGACGTGCGGGATACCCCAGGTCATCAAAGGAAACCTTGCCGATGCGCCTCGAGGGACGCAGGGCGCGGGCGCGCCTTTGGAAGTCGTCTTCGTGCGCCATGGTGCCACGGCGGGCACGGAAGACCATCGCTACAGCGGGGCGGGCACCGACGAGCCCCTGTCGAGCGCGGGCGAGCGCGCTTTGCGCGACCTCGCGTGCTATCGTGACGTGTTACGTGTTATCACGAGCGGCATGGCCCGCACCGACCAGACGGCGCGCATCCTCTTCCCGAACGCGGAGCTTATGGCGTGCCCCGGTCTGCGCGAGATGGATTTCGGCGACTTCGAGGGGCGAAGCGCCGCCGAGCTTAAAGAGGATGCGCGCTACCGCGCCTGGGTAGACTCCTGGTGCGAGTCGCGCTGCCCGCATGGCGAGGGCAAGAGCGATTTCACCCGCCGCGTCGTCGCGGCGTTTCGGGAGGCGTGCGAATCGGAGCGCGCCCAGGGGAGTGGGCGCGCCGTCTTCGTCGTTCACGCGGGTACTCTGAAAGCGCTGCTCTCCGAGCTAGCTGTCCCGAAAATGGGATACTTCGACGTGCATACCGAGCCGGGCGGCGCATGGGCCGCCACCTGGGATGGGCGCTGCCTTCTCGACGTTCGCCCCGCTTCGGGGGGCGATGTCCGGTGATGACCATTCTTGCCGTCGCCGCCGGGTTCGCGGCCGACCTTGCCTTCGGCGACCCGCGCTGGCTTCCCCATCCCGTCGTCGCCATGGGGCGCGCGATCACGTGGGCCGAAGGCCGCCTGCGGCGCGCATTCCCGCAAACGTCCACGGGCACGCGCGCCGCAGGGCTTGTGCTCGCCGTGGCGCTTCCGCTTGCGTGTGGGCTTTTGACCTGGGGAATCCTGCATCTTTGCGGCATGGTTCACTCCGGCTTGCGCTTCGTGGCCGAGGCATGGGCGAGCTATCAGATTCTCGCGGCATGCGAGCTGCGCCGCCAGAGCCTGGCCGTGGCCCGCGCGTTCTCGAAGGGCGGCCTTGTCGCGGCGCGCGAAGCCGTCGGGCTCATCGTGGGACGCGACACGTCTGTTCTCGACGAGCAGGGCGTCGCGCGCGCCGCCGTGGAAACGGTGGCGGAGAATGCGAGCGACGGAGTCATCGCGCCGCTTTTCTACCTTATGATCGGGGGTGCGCCCTTGGGCATGGCGTACAAGGCGGTGAATACGCTCGACAGCATGGTGGGTTACAAAAACGAGCGCTACATCGACTTCGGCTGCGCCTCGGCGCGACTCGACGATGCGGTGAACTGGATTCCCTCGCGCTTATCGGCCCTGCTCATGATCGCCGTGTGCCCGATCGTCGGGCTCGACGTGCGCGGGGCGGCGCGCATCTGGCGCCGCGACAGGCGTCGCCATGCGAGCCCCAACTCGGCGCAGACCGAGTCAGCATGTGCGGGCGCGCTCGGGCTGCGCCTGGCAGGACCCGCGGTGTATTTCGGCAAGCTCGTTGAGAAACCGACGATAGGCGACGCGTCCCGTGAAATCGAGTGGGGCGACATCGCCCGGGCGACGAGGCTCATGCTCGCCGCGTCCGTATGCGCGCTCGTCGTCTTCGGCGCCGCGCGCGCGGCGGTCGTGCTCGCCGTGGGGGCGATGGCATGAGGGAAGACCACGCCGCGTCCCGGGCTGCCGGGGGAATCCTGCGCGCCCGTGCGCATGGGGGCAGCTCGCAATCGCTCGGCATCGCTTGCGAAGGGGGCGCCTCCGACCTCATCGACTTCTCGGTGAACGTGAATCCGGCAGGCCCCTCGCCGCGCGCCGTCGCCGCAGCTTGCAAGGCGCTTTCTCGAATTGACGCCTACCCCGATAGGGAAAGCCTCGCCCTCGTTCGCGCCCTAGCGCGTGCCCAGGGCATTCCCGAAGATACTATCGTCTGCGGCGCGGGCGCGTCCGACATCATCTGGCGGCTCGCCGCGGCGGTGCGCCCGAAACGCATCGTCGTGTGCGCGCCGACGTTCTCTGAATATGCGGAGGCGGCATCGTACTACGGCTCATGCGTGCAGGAGTTCCCGCTCTCCGAAGCGGACGACTTCGACGTGCCCGCCTCCTTCGCCCGCGCGATCAAGGGGCCGGGAGACGTGGCGTACCTCTGCAATCCGAACAACCCGACGGGGCGCCTCGTCGACCCCAGCGTGATCGATGCCGCGGCTTGTCGCTGCGAGCAGGTGGGCGCGCTGCTCGTCGTGGACGAGTGCTTCCTCGGATTTGCGCCCGACGCCCGCGAAAGGAGCGTGGCCGCACGCGCCGCGTGTTCGCGCCATGTGGCCGTGCTCTCCGCGTTCACCAAGCTCTACGGAATGGCGGGGTTGCGGTTGGGATATCTGATCAGCGGAAACGCCCAACTCATCGAGGGGATTCGCCGGGCGGGGCAGGCGTGGCCCGTCTCCTCGGTCGCCGAGGCCGCGGGCATCGCCGCCCTGGAAGACGTTGAATACGTCTCGCGCACGCGCGATGTATTGGCGGGCGAGCGAGCGTGGCTTTCCCACGAGCTCTCCTCGCTCGGGCTTTCCGTCGTGCCGTCGGATGCGAACTTCCTTTTAGTTCGCACGCCGGCGAAAGACATCCCCGAGCGCCTGTATAAACAGGGGGTTTTGGTCCGTACGTGCGACTCGTTTTCGGTACTGTCCCGTTTCTGGTGCCGCGTCGCGGTGCGCACGCGCAAGGAGAATGCCCGGCTTGCGATGGCGTTCAGCCGCGCGCTTCGGGCGGAAGGTGCACTGGGCGAAGGCGAACCCGACGAACCGGGCGGCGCTTCTTGCGGCGGCGCTATGGCGGGCGCGGATGGCCGAGGCTCGGCGAAGGAGGTCGATACCCGTGGGTAGGGCGAAGCCCATCATGATCCAGGGCACCATGTCGAACGCGGGGAAGAGCCTGCTTGCGGCGGGGCTGTGCCGTGTGCTTTCGCAGGACGGCCTGCGCGTGGCTCCCTTCAAGAGCCAGAACATGGCGCTCAACAGCGGTGTCACGGCCGACGGGCTCGAGATGGGGCGCGCCCAGATCATGCAGGCCGAGGCGTGCGGCATCGCGCCCGACGTGCGCATGAACCCCATCCTGCTCAAGCCCGAAAGCGACCACCGAAGCCAGCTCATCGTGGCCGGCAAGGCGCAGGGAGCCTTCGCTGCGAGGGACTACTTCGCGCGAAAGAAGGCGCTCATGCCGCAGATTCTGGAGGCGTTCGATTCGCTCGCGGAGGAAAACGACGTCATCGTCATCGAGGGCGCCGGCAGCCCCGCCGAAATCAACCTTTCCGAAAACGACATCGTCAACATGGGGCTCGCGCGCGCCGTGTCCTCCCCCGTGCTGCTTGCGGGCGACATCGACCCAGGCGGGGTGTTTGCCCAGCTCTACGGCACGGTCGCGCTCCTTGCGCCCGAGGACCGCGCGCTTTTGCGGGGGCTTGTGGTGAACAAGTTCCGCGGCGATGTGGAAATCCTGCGCCCGGGTTTGGCCCCGCTCGAGAAGATGTGCGGGGTTCCCGTCGTGGGGGTCGTGCCGTATCTTACGCTCGACCTGGACGACGAGGACTCGCTCGCGCCGCGCCTATCTGCCCGCGAGGCGCGCGGCGTTATCGACGTCGCCGTCGTGCGCCTTCCGCATCTGTCGAACTTCACCGACTTCGACCCGCTTTCGCGCGTGCCCGGCGTGGGCGTGCGCTACGTTTCCTCGGCGACCGATCTGGGCCGACCCGACCTGGTGGTGCTCCCCGGCTCGAAGACCACGCTCGACGACGCGCGCTGGCTTGCGGCTAGCGGCATCGGATCCTGTGTACGCGCGCTTTCGGGCGCGGGCACGCCGGTGCTCGGCATATGCGGAGGCTACCAGCTTTTGGGAGACGAGCTTTCCGACCCGCACGGCAGGGAAGGCGCTGGCACCGCGCGCGGGCTCGGGCTCATCCCTGCAAGTACGGTGTTCAAGGAGGAAAAGCGCCTCGCCCAGTCGGAGCTGCGCATCACGGGCGCCCAAGGCGCGTTTTCGGTGTGGAACGGCATGACGGCGCGCGGGTACGAGATTCACGACGGCGAAACGACCGTCTCCTGCGCCCCTGTGGGCACGATTGGCGGCAAACCAGAAGGCGCGGCCTGCGGAAACGTGTTCGGAACCTATCTCCACGGCCTGTTCGACGAACCGGGGGTGGCACTCGCCCTCGCGCGCTCGCTCGCGCGCATGCGCGGCCTGCCCGAGAGCGTCGTGGGTGCTGAGGGCGCGGTGTCCGCGGCCGATCACCGTGCGCGCGAGTTCGACCGCCTGGCCGACTCCGTGCGCGGGGCGCTCGACATGGAGTATGTCTACCGCATTATCGAGGAGGGCGTATGATCCACGTGTATCATGGCGACGGCAAAGGCAAGACCACGGCGGCGATGGGGCTCGCCCTTCGCATGCTCGCCGCAGGCCGCCGCGTCGTCGTCGTGCAGTTCCTGAAAGACGGCGAAAGCGGGGAGGCGCGCCTGCTCGCCGAGCATTTCGGCGTGCCCGTGTTCGCGGGGAAGGCGTCGGACAAGTTTACCTGGTCCATGACGTCGGAAGAACTTGCCGCGACGCGCGAGTTGCACGATGGGAACCTCGCTTCCGCGCTCGCCGAGCTCGAGGGCGCGCAGGAGGGGCTGCTCGTGCTCGACGAGGCGCTCGACGCGCTTTCGAAGGGGCTTGTCGACGAGGCGCTCGTGGACCGCGCGCTCGATATGTCCGCGCGCGGCGTCGAAGTAGCGCTCACCGGGCGCGCGCCTTCCCGCAAGATCGTGGAGAAGGCCGACTACATAACCGAGATGCGGTGCGAGAAACACCCCTACGAGCAGGGGATATGTGCAAGGGAAGGAGTGGAGTACTAGATGGATTCCAAGGAGATGGCGCCCGGCGACATCGAGCGGCGCAGCTTTGAAATCATCACCGAAGAGCTCGGCGGCCGCACGTTCCCGCCGCTCGAAGAGCCCGTCGTGAAGCGCGTCATCCACACCACTGCCGACTTCTCGTACGCCGATTCCCTCGTGTTCACCCATGACGCCGCGCACTGTGCGCTCGACGCACTGCGCGCAGGGGCCACGGTGCTCACCGACACGAACATGGCGCTCGCAGGCATAAGCAAGCCCGCGCTCGCGAAGATCGGCTGCCAGGCCGTGTGCTATATGGCCGACCCGGATGTCGCCGCAACGGCGCGCGCCGCGGGCACGACTCGCGCCGTTGCGAGCATGGACAAAGCTTGCGGCATCGAGGGTCCGCTCATCGTGGCCGTCGGCAACGCTCCCACAGCACTTCTGCGCCTCGCCGAGCTCATGGACGCGGGGAAGATCGCGCCCGCGCTCGTCGTTGGGGTGCCGGTTGGGTTTGTGAACGTTGTCGAGGCGAAAGAGGAGCTACTCGCGCGACGCGTGCCGGCCATCGTCGCGAGGGGTCGCAAGGGCGGCTCGACCGTGGCGGCCGCCATTATGAACGCGCTGCTCTACCAGATCACGCGCCCAGGCGGCCCGAAGTGACGGCCCCCGCATCCGCGCCGGCGCTGCGCATCTTCGCCGGCACCACCGAGGGCCGCCTCCTGTGCGAATGGGCGAGCGGGGCGGGAATCCCCGCCCGTGCCTACGCGGCAACCGAGTACGGAGGCGAGCTTTTGGGCGAGCTTCCGGGCATCGAGGTGCATGCGGGCAGGCTCGACGAGGCCGACATGGAGCGTGAGCTTTCCTGCGCGCGCATCGTCGTCGACGCCACGCACCCCTTCGCTACGCTCGCAAGCGGCAACATCCGGGCCGCTTCGCTCGCCGTGGGTGCACGATGCCTGCGCCTTACGCGCCCGGTCGAGGCGCTGCCCAAAGGCGTCGTGTCGGTCGCGTCGATCGCCTGCGCGGCGCGCTTTCTCTCCGAGAACCCGGGTCGCGCGCTTCTCACGACGGGGAGCAAGGAGCTTGCTCCCTACACGCGCGTCGCCGATTTCGCGGAGCGCTTCTTCGTGCGTGTGCTCCCTCTGCCCGGTGCTATAACGAAGTGCATCGACGTGGGGTTTTCGCCGTCGCACGTCATCGGCATGCAGGGGCCCTTCACCCGCGAGCTCAACGAGGCGATGCTTCGGCAGGTGGGCGCCCAGTGGCTTGTGACCAAGGACTCGGGAACCGTAGGCGGCACGGCCGAGAAGATCGCCTCCGCGCGCGACGTGGGAGCGCGCTGTATCGTGGTCGCCCGTCCCGCCGAGGGAGGCGGGGCCCTTTCGCTTAGGGAAGTGGAAGACGCGCTCTTACGGGAGTTCGCGCGCTAGGCGCTCGCCGCGCCTAGGGCCCTCCCGCCCGCGAGGAGGATCGCCTCGAGCAAGCTCGACCCGTACAAGCCCGTCATCCACCAATAGCTCGAGGACGACGCCCGGAACTGGCGCAAACAGCCCTTCAATAAGTTGCGGTGAAATAGTTTCTGTTTCTGCTGCTAGATAGCATATTCGGTTCCTAATTCACCGCAACTTTTTGGTGGTGACTTACTGGTAGCGTAGGCACTCCACCGGGTTGAGCTTTGCCGCGCGGCGAGCGGGGTAGAAGCCAAAGATTACGCCGATGCCGACCGATACGGCAAACGCGATCAACACTGTCGTAATGGAGAAGCTTGGCGTGATCGTCCCGGTGGCTCCAAACTCGCTCATGATGCCCGAGCTTGCGGCAAAGAACGTGAGTCCCCAGGCCAGCAGATAGCCAATCAGGACACCCAACAGTCCGCCGGTGACGCACAGCGCCGAAGACTCGGCCAAAAACTGCGCGGTGATATCGCGACGACTGGCGCCCAGGGCACGGCGAATACCGATCTCGCGGATGCGCTCGGTCACGTTGGTGAGCATCATATTCATAATGCCGATACCGCCGACAAGCAGCGAGATGCTGGCGACAGCACCCATGATGAGCGAGAATGCGCCCATAAAGGAGTTGAGTGCATCGATGGCGCTTTTCATGGATGTTGCCGATACACTGTTGTACTCATCATCCTCCGCGATGCCCTTTATCGCGCGCACCTTGGACTCGATGGTCTTACAGAGCTCATCCATGTCCGTGCCCTCGGTGGCAAGTGCCGTCACGCTGGGGAATGAAGGATTCTCGTCGCCAAACAACTCGGAGATGGTTTCGCGTGGCATATACAGCGTAAGCGAGCCCATGGAGTCGCTGCCGCCATCAATCACGCCTACAATCTGCACCTCGCCGTTGGACACCTTGATGGTTTTCCCCAGCGCATCCTGCTCGTTGCCGTAAAGCTGATCGGCGCCGCCGCGGCTGATAAGCGCCACGCGTGAGCCTGATTGAGACTCGGCCTGGGAATAGGTGCGCCCCGCAACGAGCTTGCTGGCCCCCACGGCGTCGAGCATGTCGCTATCGACACCCTGTGCCATGACGGTATAGCTTTTATCGCCGGTCTTGTACTCGGTATACGCGCTGTCGACAATGCCGATCTGCTCTATCTGCGGCACCAGTTTTTGAAGCTTCTCGATGTCGGACTCGGTGAGTTCTTGCGACGAATAGATTTGCACCATGCGTGCCGCATTGAGGCCCAGACTGTTGACCAGGCTGTTTTGGATGCCGCCGATGAGCGAAGTCATGGCGATAACCGAGGCGATGCCGATGACAATGCCCAGGATGGTGAGCAGGCTGCGCCCCTTGTTGGCTTCGAGCGAGTGAAGGGCTTCCTGGATGAGATCGCGGGCGCTCATGCCATCTCTCCTTTCGGCGGGTTGGCGGAGGCGGAAATCCTGGGCAGGCTATCCACGGCGCTGCGCAGGGTCCGCGGTGCATGTGGAATATACGCGCCATCGTGAATGCGACCGTCGCGGATGGTCACGGCACGGTCGGCCTCGGCGGCGATGCCGGGGTCGTGTGTGATAAGCACGATGGTTTTGCCGCGCTTCTGGAGCTTATGGAAGGTTTCCATCACAAGCGCTCCGGTAGCGGAGTCCAGGTTTCCCGTCGGCTCGTCGGCCAGAATGATGGGCGGGTCATTGACGAGGGCGCGCGCGATTGCGACGCGCTGCATCTGGCCGCCCGAGAGCTCGGATATGCGGTGGTCCCAGTGGTCGACGGGCAGCGTGACAGCCTGCAGCGCGTGCACGGCGCGCATTTCGCGCTGGCTACGGGGCACATTGGTGTAGGCCAGCGGCAGCATCACATTTTCGATAACCGACAGGCGCGGCAGCAGGTTGAAGCTCTGAAAGACAAAGCCAATGCTCAGGGCGCGAACTTCGGTGAGCTCCTCATCATCGAGCTCGGCCACGTTGAGCCCTTGCAGGTAGTAGTCGCCCGCCGTCGGCTTATCCAGACAGCCTAGGATGTTCATGAGCGTCGACTTGCCCGAGCCCGAGGGGCCGGTGATAGCGACGAATTCGCCGGGATTTACCGCCAGGCTCACGTTGTGCAGGATGTGGGCGCACCCCGCCACGCTCTCAAAGATGCGGTGCACGTTGCGGATGTCGATAACGGGACGCATTACATGCCCTCGTCGGCAAACATACTGCCCGAATCCGCACCGTAGCCGCCGTCAGCCGTTGCGTCCGCTCCGGTGTCCATGACGAGGGTGTCGCCATCGCGCAGCTTGGTAACCGGAACGTTGGGGTTGATCTCGTTGCCCTGGTCGTCGCGCTTAACCTGTGTCTTGCCGACTACGGCTTCGTTGTCGTTTTGCGTCACGACGGTCACCTTCACGCGATGGGTTTGCTTGCCCTCGTCATCGGTTGCGACGTTGACGTAATAGTGTTCGCCGTCTTCGGTCATGAGCGCCATCGTCGGCACCATCACCACGTCGTCGAGCTGCTCGGTCACCACCGAGACCTCGGCCGTCATGCCCGGCTTCAGGCGCGCGTCGGGCGCCTCGATGAGAATGTCGACGTTAAAGGTCACGCTGCCGCCGCCACCGTTGGCGGCGTCGGAGTTTGCCACCGACGCGATAGCCGTGACGGTGCCCTGGCTCACGATATCGGGAAACGCGGGATACGTGACGTTGGCGCTCTGCCCAACGGCGATCTTGGCGATGTCCTTTTCGCCCACCTGCACGGTCACCTTCATCTTAGATAGGTCGGCGATCTGCATGCACTGCTTGCCGCCGCTCGTATCGCTTTCGCCCATGATCATGCCGCCTGTAACCGTGGCGCCCACTTTGGCATTGAGCTCCACGATGTTACCCGAGCTCGGGGCCGTGACCGTGCGACTGGAGGCCTTGGCGTTCGCCTGGTCGAGGTTTGCCTGGGCTGATGCGAGGCTGCGCTGCGCGGCCGATACGGCGTTCGTGTCCACTGATGCGGCGGAGACGCCAGCCGCTGCGGAAGCTCCCTCGACGTCCGTCGTTGGGGTGGCCTGCGCAGCAGCTGCGGCTTTCTGCGCGTTGGCGAGGTCTTCTTGAGCGGCAGCAACTGCACGCTGCGCCTCGGCAACGTTGCGATCGAGCTCGTCGTTTTTAATGGTCATAAGCACGTCGCCCTCGTTGACGGATTGGCCTGCCTGCACGTTGATAGAATCGACCGTGCCGTCGACAGAAGGGGAGACCACTGAGGACGAAATGGGTTTGAGCTGGCCTTTCGCCTCGACCGTTGTGGTAAACGTGCCCTCGGTCACCATGTCGGTCACAGGACCGCTAGCGCCCTGTGGCTGCACATTGATAACAAGGGTTGCAACAATGGCAATGAGCGCGACGGCACCCACGACGCCGGCGGCAATACCGCGACGAATCAGCTTTTTGCGTCGGCGTTCGGCACGCTTTGCCTTGAGCTTGGCATATGCCTCTTCATCGGAAATCTCGGCCGTATCGTTCGCGCGTCCGCTCTGCTTGTCGGCATGTACGTTTGTAATCAGAGGAAACGTTTCGGTGGCACCTTCGGGCGTGCGCTCGGTATCATCTGGGCCCGGGGTGATCGTGGGGACATTCGGCATAGCGTCTCCTTTATAGAAAGAATCTCGATAATTATATGCGCCCACCGGTTGGGGCGGGCGCATAGGACGGTTTCTTTCGGAACTGTTAGATTGGTCGCAGCGGTTCCACGTTGTAGGAATGCGCGCGTTGCACTACGAGTGGACAACCACGCACAGGCCGACTTTGATGCAATCGTGCAGTGCCTTGGCGTCGGCCAGGCGCAGGTTGATGCAACCGTGGCTGCCGCACCACTTGTACGACTCGGCGTTATCGAAGCTCTTGTCGTTTTGCCAGGTGGCGTCGTGGAAGCCGATCATGTTGCCCTCAAACGGCATCCAGTAGCTCACCGGGCTCTCATATTTGGGTTTACCGGTCTCGGGGTCCTTGGCTCCGATCAGGGTGCTGCCGCCGTCGTTGCTGTTGATTTGCCACACACCCTCGGGGGTGGCGTCTTCGCCCGGTTTGCCGGAAATAAAGTTGGCCTCCCACACGATATTGCCGCTCTCGTCATAGTAGCGCGCGTGCTGCTCGGACAGGTCGACGTCGATATACGCTTTCCAGTCGGGCTCTCCCTTTGCGGTAAAGGTATCGGCCTTCTGGGAGTACTTGATCTCGATCTCGCCAGTCTGCTTGTTGTTAATGGCGTCCTCGACCTGCTTGGCGAGCGAGCTGCTGTCGATGGACCAACCAAAGTCGCCGCCTTCGACGGCGCACTGCTTGCCATCGGCGCGCGTCCACCAACGAGTGGAGCCCACGGTATTAAAGCCGTTGGCGAGTTCGGCTGCCCAGCTGCTGATCTGCGACGTATCGAGCGTGGGGTTGGCCGGATCGGCAAAGCTGATCCACTGCAACACGGAGCTGCCATCAACCTTGCCGGCATCCTCGCCGTTGAGCTTGAGGGTCACGTTGACGCCCAGGAAGTTGTTGGCAGCATCGCATGCGGCCTGAATCTGATCATCGGTCAGCGTTCCATTAAGCGGCTCATAGGCATCGTTGCCGAGCTTGGAAAGATCTACGGTCTCGGTCAGCGAGGCAAGCTCGAGCTCGGCATACTTAATGACATGCTCGCGGTTGATTTTTTCGTTGGAGCGCGCCTTCTCGACGGTAAACTTGCCGGCCTGCTCGTCATAGGAGCTATTGGCCTCGAACGTGCCCGAACGGCCCTCGTTAAACTCGTCGATAGCGGCGCCCAGGTCCTCCTCAAACTTCTTTTGGTCAAAGGTATCGGAGAGCATGGACAGGTCGACGTCTTGATCAAGATCGACTTCGTTGGAGGTAGCAGTTGTTTTGGTCTTGCCGCTTAAGGATTCCACAAGGCGGACCGGCCAAATAAAGGCTTCGTTGTGGTTGATGATTTCTTTTGCAGCAGCTTCACCGTCGACGATGGGTTCATCGGACTCGGGCTGATAGGTCCAGCTAAAGTCATCTCCTGTCACGGTGAGTTTATAGTGCTTCCATGCCGAGTTGACCTTGGTGGCGGCAGACGACGCGTTGGAGAACGAGACGTCGACGCCGGCGACGGTGGTGTTGGGGTAGGCTACCTGCGAAAACGCTACGACGCCTACGATATAGACAATGACGATTAGACCAAGGACGACAAAGAGCGTTGTCTTTTTGCCCGACTTATTGTTCTCGGGGGACTTGCGCGCGGGGCCTCGATCGCCTCGAGCGTGCGTGGGGGGCTGCTTGGGCGCATTGCCGTTTGCCTGACGCTGCTGACGTTGTTGACGCTGTTGTCGCTGTTGGTTCGGGCGTTGGGAAGCGTTTGCTGCACTACGCTGCTGACGGTGGCTCGGCGCGATAGGACGCGGCGACTGAACGCCGCCGGTGTGCCTGTTCGGCTGCTGCGGATCGGGAATCAGTTGAGTTCGATCGTTTTGCGACATCGTATGCATATCCTTCGATTTTCGCCTTGCGGTTCATCGTGTTTTTACTGGGCTTGCATTATAGCGATTGCCCTGCTGTTTGTGGTACGGAAACGGTGGCATTCGAAAGAGCTGGGACAAATGTCCCACCTTTGAGTCGTTCTTAGTCGCTATCCGCACACACCGCATTTTGCACAGGCCGAAAGTGCGGCCGGAGCCTGCGCGATGCCGCCCTTTGCCGTCTCTCGCAGCGTGGCCGGCAACGCGTGACCCACCGAGAGCATGACATGTGCCATCTGGTCAAACGGCACCAAGCTCTTAATGCCCGCGAGGGCGAGTTGTGCCGAGCTAAAGGCCGCTGCCACGCCAATGGCGTTGCGGTTTTGGCAGGGCACCTCCACGAGGCCACCGACGGGGTCACAAACGAGGCCCAGCAGGTTACTCAGCGCGATGGAACTGGCGTCGAGCGCCTGCTCGGGCGTGCCGCCGAGCATCTGCACCAGCGCGGCGGCTGCCATGGCAGCGGCGCTTCCCACCTCGGCTTGGCAGCCGCCCTCGGCGCCGGCGACGCAGGCGCTCGTGGTGAGGTTGAGGCCGATGGCGGCTGCGCAGTAGAGCGCGTCCATGACCTGCTCGTCGTCGAGCTGCAGGCGATCGGCAAGCGCCAGCACGCAGCCGGGCACAACACCCGCGGATCCTGCCGTCGGAGCTGCGACGATCACACCCATCGTGGCGGAACGCTCGAGCACGGCCATCGCGCGGGCCACGGCGTCGGTCTGGACGACGCCCATCAGGCTTTCACTCAAATCGTTGCGGCCTGTGGCATCGACGAGTTTAGCCTCGCCGCCGATAAGCCCGCCGAGTGAGCGCAGCGGATTTGCGAGTGGGGCCGTGGTCTCCTCGCGCATGACGTCGAGCACGCGGCGCATGGCGGCGACGGCGTGGGCCTCGCCGGTCAGACGCGCCTCGCGAACGGCCATGACGGCGCCGATGCTGAGCCCCTGTTCCTCACACGCATCGAGCAGCTGCTCGCCGTCGTCGAAGATTTCCTTGGCCGAGACGCCGGGGGAGAGCGACGAGGCAGAACCGGGGAGCTCGATAAAGGTCGCGTAATCAACATTGTCGAGCTTGCGTAGCATCGGGATAACGGTGTCGTCGGGCGCGCCGTCGGTCTCAAAGACGGAGTAGGCCTGGCCGCCCACTTCGGTGCGGTAGGTGCGGCAGAATGCGATGTTCACGTGGGCGTAGGCGAGCAGGTTGGTGAGCGCGGCGAGTACACCGGGGACGTCCTTGTGCGCCACGAAGAGCGTGGAATACATGCCCGAGATGTCGACGCCGACGCCGTTAATGCGGCTGATGCGCATCTTGCCGCCGCCCAGGCTCTCGCCGCGGACCTGTGCCGTGGCGCCCGTGTCGTCGACCATTTCGATGTCGACGGTGTTGGGGTGGATGGAGGCGTCGTCGCCCTTGATGTCAAAGTGATATTCGAGGCCCTGCTCGCGCGCGAGGTCGAAGGCCTGCTTGATGTTCTCGTCATCGGTGTCGAGGCCCAGTATGCCCGCGACGAGCGCACGGTCTGTGCCGTGGCCGCGGTAGGTATGGGCGAAGGAGTTCCACAGGCCAAAGGTAACTTTGGTGATGCGGCCTTCCAGCAGGCTGGCGGCAACTTGGGCGCAGCGCAGGGCGCCGGCGGTGTGCGATGAGCTGGGGCCGACCATGACGGGGCCCAAGATCTCGAATGCCGAGGTCGTAGCTAGTGTTTGCGGCTTGCCTGCCATGGCTGCTCCTTTGCCTTGTCTCGTCGTCCCGAGGGGCGGGGCATAAGGTCGCCTGCTCGGACAGTCCTGCTCGCACGGAGAGCACATTAAGTGCTCTCCGGCTCGTGCGGAACTCGCGATCGACCTTATGCCCCGCCCCTCGGGACTAAGGATACATGGTAGAAGGGCGCGTACTGCAAAATTCATTAGCTGGTGACGCAGCGTGGGCTCATATCGAAATATCTTCACCACCGGATTAATAAAAAAGAAGTACCGCTTGGGGGCGGTACTTCTTTTGGTGCGTTGCTATTTGGCTGTGGCTTTTCTCGTTAGCTTACAGGCCGCAGGCTGCCTTGAGTTCTTCGACTCGGTCGGTTTTCTCCCAGGTGAAGTCGGCGTCTTCTCGGCCAAAGTGACCGTAGGCTGCCGTCTTTTCGTAGATGGGGCGACGCAGGTCTAGGTCGCGGATGATGGCACCTGGGCGCAGGTCGAAGGTCTTCTCTACGGCCTCGACGATCTTGTCCTCGGCAACATGCGCGGTACCGAAGGTGTCGACCATGATTGAGAGGGGCTTGGAAACGCCGATGGCGTAGGCAAGCTCGACTTCGCAGCGGTCGGCCAGACCGGCGGCGACCACGTTCTTGGCGACCCAGCGCGCGGCATACGCGGCGGAGCGGTCAACCTTGGTGCAGTCCTTTCCGCTAAAGGCACCGCCGCCGTGACGACCGTAGCCGCCGTAGGTGTCGACGATGATCTTGCGGCCGGTGAGGCCCGTGTCGCCCATGGGGCCGCCCACGACAAAGCGACCGGTGGGGTTCACGTAGATGTCCGCGTTATCCCACGGCATGTTCTCAGCGGCCATGACCGGGGTGATGACGTGCTCGATGAGGTCGGCCTTGATCTTGCCCATGTCCTCGATCTCGGCGGCATGCTGCGTGGAGATGACGATGGTCGTGACCTCGACGGGCTTGCCGTCCTCATAGCGCACCGTGACCTGGGTCTTGCCGTCGGGGCGCAGGTAGGGCAAGGTGCCGTCGTGGCGCACGGCGGCCAGGCGCTCGGCCAGGCGGCTGGCAAGGTAGTGCGGCATGGGCATTAAAGTCTTGGTCTCGTTGGAGGCGTAGCCAAACATCATGCCCTGGTCGCCGGCGCCAATCAGGTCGATCGGGTCGGTGGTCGCGCCGGTCTGGGTCTCGAAGGACTCGTCGACGCCCTGGGCGATATCGGGGGACTGCTCGTGGATGAGGCTCATGACGCCGCAGGTGTCGCAGTCAAAACCGAACTTGGCGCGGTTGTAGCCGATGCGGCGGATGACGCCGCGGGCGATTTCCTGCACGTCGACGTAGGCCTGGGTGCGGATCTCGCCGGCAACGATGACGGTGCCGGTGGTCACGAGGGTCTCGCAGGCGCAGCGGACGTTCTCCACGTTGGCGGGCACGCCGTTGGGCGCAATATAGCCCTGCTCCTGGAGCTCTATTTCTTTGGCGAGGATTGCGTCGAGGACGGCATCGCTGATCTGGTCGGCGATCTTGTCGGGATGGCCTTCGGTCACCGACTCCGACGTAAACACAAAGGACCCCTGTTGGGGCGGGATGGAACGAAGTTCTTCTGACATGATTGTCCTTTCAAAAACGTGTCCCGGCGACCGTTACCATTCCGCCGGGCTCTGTATGCAAGGGCACATCATAGCGCGTAAATCCAACATTCACACCCTTTCCGCACCTAGTCATTGGGGACAGGCTTAAATGAGTGGCCTTAAACTAAGAACGTCCCCAAAGACTGGTCATTTATGTCTGTCCCCAATGAGTGATGACTGGTCATTTAAGTCTGTCCCCAATGAGTGGGTCGGTGCCCTTTGTGCGGAGGTCGCATTGTTGCTTTATACTGGTGCAGTTAGACATCCATCCTGCAATCGAGGAGATTTCCATGGCATCAGACGTTCGCGTCCGCTTTGCACCCTCACCGACGGGCAAGCTGCACATTGGCGGCGCCCGCACCGCTATCTATAACTGGGCTTTCGCCCGCTCAAACGGCGGCACGTTCATCCTGCGCATCGACGACACCGACCCCACCCGCTCCACCGACGAGAACACGCAGATCATTCTGCGCGCCATGCGCTGGCTTGGCCTGGACTGGGACGAGGGTCCCGAGGTGGGCGGCGACTATGGCCCCTACGCCCAGACCGAGCGCCTGGACCTGTACAAGCAGGCTGCCCAGAAGCTTTGGGACGAGGGCAAGGCCTATCCCTGCTTCTGCACCAAGGAGCAGCTCGACGCCGACCGTAAGGCCGCGCAGGAGCGCAAGGACCCCTTCCAGGGCTATCAGCGTCGTTGCCGCGATCTTGATCCCGAGGAGGCCCGTCGCCGCATTGAGGCCGGCGAGTCCTACGTCCTGCGCATCAAGGTGCCCGAGGACCGCGGCGACGTCGTCATCCACGACGCCGTCCACGGCGAGGTGACCTTCGATGCCAAGGAGCTCGACGACTTTGTCATCTTCCGTTCCGACGGCACGCCCACGTACAACTTCGCGACCGTCGTCGACGACGCCATGATGAAGATCACCCACGTCATCCGCGGCGACGATCACCTTTCCAATACCCCGCGCCAGGTTATGGTCTACGAGGCCCTCGGCGCGCCTGTGCCCACGTTCGCCCACATCTCTATGATCCTGGGCGCCGACGGCAAGAAGCTCTCCAAGCGTCACGGCGCCACCTCGGTGGAGGAGTACCGCGACGCCGGTTACCTGCCCGATGCCTTCGTCAACTATCTGGCACTGCTCGGCTGGTCGCTCGACGGCGAGACCACGATCATCCCGCGCGACGTCCTGGCCAGCAAGTTCTCGCTCGACCGCATCTCCAAAAACCCCGCGACCTTCGACCCCAAGAAGCTCGACTGGGTCAATGCCGAGTACATCAACGGCATGTCCGACGCGCAGTTTGCCGACGAGATCATGGTCCCCGAGCTGCACGAGGCAGGCCTCATCGAGGGTAACGTCGAGTATGGCGAGGACTGGATCGACGCGCTCGCTGCCATTGTCAAGCCGCGCACCAAGATGCCGGCCGACGCCGTTACCGTCGCCGCCCCTATCTTTGCCACGGCCGAGACGCTCGAGTATGACGAGAAATCCGTCAACAAGGGCCTGGCCAAGGAGGGCATGGGTGCCATTCTGGCCGCCGCCAAGGCCGCGCTTGAGGGTGTTACCGAGTGGACGGCCGCTAACATCGACGCTGCGCTTGAGCCGCTGCCCGAGCAGATGGACCTCAAGAAGCGTGTGGTGTTCCAGGCCGTGCGCGTCGCCGTTTGCGGCAACATGGTGAGCCCTCCGCTGGGCGAGACCATGGCGCTCGTCGGCCGCGACGACTGCCTGGCGCGTATCGATCGCGCCCGCACGATGGCGCTGTAATCGCTGCGCAAACGTATGTATCCGAGCCTCGTTCACCCCGAGCGGGGCTCTTGTTTCTGTATGTGTATGGGATTGGAGGTGCTGGGGCCATGGCCGAGCAACTTTCGCTGTTTGGTTCGCCGGAACCGGAGGAAGCTCCGAAGTCCGCGGCTCCTGCCGCCGCCCCGGCGCAGCCCGAGCCCGCACCTGAGCCCATTGCCGCCTATGCGAGCGTGGTTCTCGACATCCCGACGCGTGCGCTGTCCGAGCCGTTTGCCTATGGCATTCCTCAACCCCTTGCTAGCGAAGCGCAGATCGGATCCACGGTCCTGGTCCACTTTGGCAACCGTGCCGCCGCAGGCTATATCGTCGATATTGCGCCCGAACTGGGCGACTTGCAAGGCAACATTACCCTCGACACCGCGCGCATCAAGCCTATCGAGACCATCCTCAGCAAACCGCTCTTTGGCGCCGAGTCCGCCCGTATTGCACGTTGGATGAGCCGCGAGTATGTTGCGACGCTTTCCGAGTGCCTGCGCCTGTTCTTGCCTCCGGGCGGAAGCCCGCGCGTGGTCAAGGGCGATGACGGCGTGTGGACCGTTGAGCGCCCTGCCGTTAAACCCATCCAAAACCGCTGGGTCATGCTCACGCCCGAGGGTTTCGACTACACGCCGCCAAAGACCGCGGTCCGTCAGCGTCAGCTCATCGAGGCGCTCCAGTGCGGCCCGGTCACGACGCGCGACCTCAACCTGCTCTATAACAGTATGTCGGCGACCATCAAGGCGCTCGAAAAACGCGGCGTCGTGGTGGTGGAGGAGCGCCGTGCCTGGCGCGGTTGCAGCGAGCAGACCACGCTGTCCTCGGCAAGCGGCAAGGCGCCGGTCTCTCTTACCAACGGCCAGCAACAGGCACTCGCGCAGATTGAGCGCGCCCGTCTGGACGCTCATGGCGACGTGGTGCTGGTCGACGGCGTCACCGGCTCCGGCAAAACCGAGGTCTACCTCTCGGCGATTGAGCGCGTGCTGGCGACCGGCCGTTCGGCCTGCGTGCTCGTGCCCGAGATCTTGCTTACGGCCCAGACCGTCGGCCGCTTCCGTTCGCGCTTTGGCGAGACGGTCGCCGTGTTCCATTCGCGCCTTTCGGCCGGCGAGCGTCTGGACCAGTGGGATATGGTCGCCAGCGGTGCGGCCCGCGTGGTAGTCGGCGCCCGCTCGGCGCTCTTTTGCCCGCTCAGCGACCTTGGTCTCATCATCATCGACGAGGAGCACGAGACCAGCTACAAGCAGGGCTCTAGTCCGCGCTACCATGCGCGCGAGGTGGCGGCCGAGATGGCGCGGCGCTACCGCTGCCCGCTCGTGTTGGGCTCCGCCACGCCCTCGGCCGAGGCCCTCGACCGCTGCCGCCGTGGCACGTATAACGGTGCCACCTGGACGCGCGTCGAGATGCCCGAGCGCCCGGGACACGCCGTGCTGCCGACAGTCCGCATTGCCGACCTGCGCCGCGAGTTCTCGCACGGCAGCCGCTCTATGTTCTCAAAACCCTTGATGGAAGGTCTGGAGCGTGTGGTCGAGCGCCGCGAGAAGGCAGTGCTACTACATAACCGCCGTGGCTTTGCGCCGTTCCTGATGTGCCGCGAGTGCGGCTGCGTCCCAACCTGCAACCACTGCTCCACCGCGCTTACGTATCACGAGCGCACGCACACGCTGCAGTGTCACACCTGCGGATCGTCTTGGCGCGTGCAGCCGTATCCCGCGCCCACGAGTCGTTGCCCCAAATGCGGTAGCCGCTATCTGGCAAAAATGGGCCTGGGCACTCAGCAGATCGAGGACGCACTGCACCAGATGCTGCCCGAGGATGTCGCCATCATTCGCATGGATGCCGATTCCACGCGCGGCAAGGATGCGCACAAAAAACTGCTCGAGCAGTTCGATGCCGCCGATTGTGCGGTGCTGCTGGGCACGCAGATGATCGCCAAGGGCCTTGACTTTCCCGAGGTCACGCTTGTGGGCGTGGTCAATGCCGACTTTGCCCTCAAGCTGCCGGACTTCCGCGCAGGGGAGCGCGCCTACGACCTGCTGGAACAGGTGGCGGGCCGTGCCGGTCGCGGCGATCGTCCCGGTGAGGTGATCATCCAGACCTACCTGCCCGAGGATCCGGTCATTCGCGCCGTCGCTGAGCACGACCGTTCGATCTTTACCGACTACGACCTGGATCAGCGCCGCGACGCGCTGTACCCGCCGTTTATTCGCCTGGTCAACATTTTGGTGTGGTCGGCGAACCGAGACGACGCGCACGACTACATCGGGCGCATTGCAAAGCTTCTTAAGCGCCGCTGGCATGCCGCCGCGCCAGACTTTTTGCGGGCGGGCAGCGCGGTGCCGCAGGTGCTGGGCCCGGCTTCGTGTGTAATCGAGAGAGCCAAGGACCGTTACCGCTTCCATCTGCTTGTGAAGTCGCCCGTGGGGTACCATGTCTCTGATGATATCGACGCCTGCCTCAAAGAGGCGGGCTCCATGCGCGGCGTGAGCGTGAGCGTTGACGTCGATGCCTATGATTTGATGTAACAACCCGAAAGGATGGCCATGGAAGCCAACGGAATCGTACTGTCGCCCGACCCTCGTCTGCGCCAGGAGTGCGCCGTCATCGAGGAGATCACCCCGGCGATTGAGGCGCTTGCCGAGAAGATGAAGAAGATGATGTTCGACAACGGCGGTTGCGGCCTGGCCGCCCCGCAGATCGGTGAGCTCATTCAGCTCGTCACCATCGACTGCGACTACAGCGACAAGAACGATTACGACCCGTACGTGCTCATCAACCCCGTCATTGTCGAGCAGAGTGACCATTTGGTGCCGTTTAGCGAGGGCTGCCTTTCCATCCCCGGCATTAGCTGCGAGATCGAGCGTCCCGATCACGTTGTCGTCGAGGCGTATGACCTGGATGCCAACCTGATTCGCTATGAGGCCACAGGCGACCTGTTCTGCGTGTGCCTGCAGCACGAGATCGATCACCTGCACGGCAATACCATGTTCGAGCGACTCAAGCCGATGCAGAGGATCAAGGCAGTCAAGGAGTACCAGGACGCCCTGGCCCGCGGCGCTCGACCGGGTGAGACGGAGTAGGTTTGTCCGTCCCCGGGGCACCCGCCTATATCATACCGTGCTCAAACATTCTCGCTGCGCTGCGAAACTGCGCGCGGGACGATATAGGCGGGTGCCCCGGGGACTACGTTGACGCTGCTTGTCTCGCCCGGGTGCCGTGGGCCAGGGAGGGGCGTCTTCGCTGATAATTGCTTTGTTGGAAGAGCTGCTTTTATTGCGGCTCTTTCTTTGGTTTTGGGTATATTTGTTCTTGTTGAATTGTTATTGCGGATGGGCTGGGTACTTGGCTTTCCGCTGTTCTTTGTAGCCGTCTCGGCTTTGGTTGAGGGGAGACGTTCTTTATGCGTATTGTCTTTATGGGTACGCCTGATTTTGCTGTGCCTTCACTGACTTCGCTTTTTGAGGCTGGGAACGAGATTTCGCTTGTCATTACTCGTCCCGATGCTGTTCGCGGGCGTGGTAAAAAGTTGGAGCCGTCTCCTGTTAAGGCCAAGGCGCTTGAGCTTGGTCTTCCGGTTGTTGAGGCAAATCGTATGACGGCGGATGTTATCGATCAGCTCGAGGCTGCGGATGCCGATATTTTCTGTGTGGCTGCCTATGGCTGCATTTTGCCTGATGAGGTGCTGCATATGGCGCCGCTCGGTATCGTGAACGTTCATGCGTCCTTGCTGCCTCGTTGGCGTGGCGCTGCTCCCATTCAGCGTGCCATTCTTGCTGGTGATGAGGTTGCTGGCGTTTCCATTATGCGCATTGGACATGGCGTGGATACGGGCGCTTATTGTGCCCAGGCCTCTACGTCGGTTGCCGGTAAGCATGCCGATGCGCTCACGATGGAGCTTGGTGAGCTTGGCGGTAAGTTGCTTGCCGATACGCTTCCCTCGCTTGCCGATGGCTCGGCTGTTTGGACTGAGCAGGATGAGTCGCTCGTCACTCATGCTGCCAAGATTTCCAAGCAGGAGATGCGTCTGGATCCGCAGATGGCGGCTCTCGATTGCGTGCGTCATGTGCTCGCTTCGTCCGACACCGCGCCCGCTCGTTGTGTGATCGCTGACAAGACGGTTCGCGTGCTCGATGCCGCGCCGGCTGATGTGTCGCTTGGCGAGGGTACTGTTGCCGTCAAGAGCAAGCGTGTTTACCTGGGCCTTTCCGATGGCGCGGTTGAACTGCTTGAGGTTAAGCCCGATGGCAAGCGTGCCATGACTGCTTCTGCCTGGGCTGCCGGCCTGCAGGGTGCCGATCTGACGTGGGGTGTTTTGTCATGAGCAAGCTTTCTCCCGCGCGCAAGCTTGCGCTCGATGTGTTGATGGAGGCCGATCGCCGCGGTATGTATGCGCGCGACGTGCTCTCGTCCCGCGCTTCCGCCAAGGCCATTGACCAGCGCGATTCCGCTTTTGCCGCTCGTTTGGCGCTCGGTGTTGCCGCCACGCAGGGTATTTTGGATGAGTTGCTCGATCAGTTTTTGGATAAGCCCAAAAAGGTCGCGCCGCGCGTTCGCATGGCGCTTCGCATCTCGGCCTTCGAGATGCTCTATCTGCATACGCCGGGCCGCGTTGCCGTGAGCCAGGGTGTTGAGCTGGTGCGCAGCGGTGCTAAGTCTGCCGCGGGCCTGGCTAACGCGGTGCTGCACAAGGTTGCGGACAACGTGGAGGATTTTGCCACGGCATCTGACGTGGATGAGTCCGAGCGCCGTTTGGTTCGCCTTTCGCGTTTGATGGGTCTTCCTCGTTGGCTGTGCGCTCGTATTATGGCCTCGTTCGATACGCCCGAGGGCGCGCTCAACTTTGCCGGTAATCTGGCCCCCGCGGCGCTTGCACTGCACGAGAATGCGTTTGCGACCAAGGCCGACCCGTATATCTCGCAGCTCGTTGCGCCTGTCTTCCCGGGCTGCCATGCTCCGGTCGATGCGCAGGTCACGGTTGCATCGGGCGTGTTTGAGCGTGCTGCCGCGGTTGCCTCGGACCTCAACGCTCAGCTTATCGCTACTGCCGCTACACGTCCCGGTCGTTGCCTGGAGATTGGAGCCGGTCGCGGCACCAAGACCTATGTGATGATGTGCCAGGCCAAGCGTGCCGGGTACGAGCGTCAGCATACCGCGCTCGATCTGCACGATCGCAAGTGCGATCAGAATCTCGCACGCCTGCATAAGGCGGGTATAACGGGTGTTCGTACGGTGTCGGGCGATGCCTGCGAGCTCAATGAGGTGCTCACGTCCTTTGACGCGATGCTCGGCGAGCCCGCCCTGTTCGACACGGTGTTTATCGATGCGCCGTGCTCTGGCACCGGCACCATGCGCCGTCATCCCGAGATACCGTGGCGTCTGACCGAGAACGACGTTACGACTGAGCTGCCCAAGCTACAGCTGACGATGCTCAAGGAAGCAGCCGCGCGCGTTGCTGCCGGCGGTGAGCTTATCTATGCCACCTGCTCGGTTTTTGATGAAGAGAACACGCAGGTCGTGGATGCCTTCCTGGCCTCTTCCGAGGGCGCCGGCTTTATCGTGGCACCGCTCTCCGAAGCCCAGATTCTGCAGCTCCCCGAGTACGACCACGCCAAGAGCCTCGTCACTCTCCGCCAAAACCCTCGAGGCCTCTTCCAAAGTGTCCCCGTAAACGCCGACTCCTACGACGGTCACTTCTGCGCCCGCTTGGTCCACAAGTAGCTACTAAGTTGCGGTGAAATAGGGATCGAATAGCGGCTTCTAGCCGCCAAACAGTCCTTATTTCACCGCAACTCAGAAGGTCGTGCGAGTGGAGATCGCAATAGCGGTAAAGAGTGGGAAAAATGGTCCTGTTTCATACTTGCTGCTATCAAAAGTAGGGCGGATTACGGGGCTAGATCGGTGATGCCCGACCACAGCAAAAATGGCCTTAATAAAACCGCAGGTAGATGGCTTGTTGAAATTTGCAAATTACCGGAATGGATAGAGGTTGTCAATTCAGCCCCGTAATCCGGCAGAGTTTTGAAATGTTACAAACTTAGCATCAGCCCGAAATCCGATCTAAAGAAAAGTTGCGGTGAAATGGTTCCTGTTTGGCCGTTGGATGGGCTGATTCAGGAACTATTTCACCGCAACTCATAGGGAAATCTGAGTAGTGAGACCGCTTGCCGCTAGTGGTTATGCGGGCAGTTGGCGCAGCAGCCGCTGGTGGCGTTGGTGCTGGAACCACCGCTTCGCTGGTCGGTGTTGTAGAAACCGCTGCCTTCGAACTTAATGCCGCTGGCCGAGAACGTCTTGGATGCCGGGGCACCGCAGCTAGGGCATACGACCTCGGGCGTCTCGGACATGGGGTGCTCAACCTCAAACACGTTGCCGCAGCTCGTGCACTTGTAATCGTAGCGCGCCATAATACTTCCTTTTCAGCACAAAGCGGGCAGATCGCTCTGCCCGCAAAAATTCAAACAGCTGTAACTGTACCCTATATCGGGGGTTTTATCACGCTTCGCCCCAGAATCTATGAGTGTTGCGCAGGAGCTTCGCTGTTTTCTCCTCGGCTGCAGCAACGTCGGCCTCGTCAGCCTGCCATGTCCAGTTGCCTGTGGCTACACCCGGCACGTTCATACGTGCATCGTCGCCCAGTCCCAGCACGTCCTGCAGCGGCATCATCACGAGCGGTGCATCGCTTGCCAGGGCATTGCCCATGAGCTCGCTTGCCAATGTAATGCCGCTCGGCTCATCGCCGCCTGCAAAGGAGCGCGTGCACCAGCCGGCAAGTGTCGAGGTGTCGTGCGTCGAGGTGTACAGGATCTTTCCCGGTGTGGGGTGAATTCCGCAACGAACGTCGTAGTCGCTAAACTCCAGCACGTCCATGCCGGGGAAGCCGCAGGTCGAAGCCATGGCGCGAACGCCGGGCGTCAGATAGCCCAGATCCTCGGCGATAAAGTTGAGCGGGCCCAGCTCGTCATAGGCGGTCTGGAACAGGTCCTTGCCCGGGCCTGCCAGCCAGCGGCCGTCGGCACAGGCCTTACCGGCGGGAATGCTAAAGTAGCTGTGGAAGCCCAGGAAGTGGTCCAGGCGCACGCGGTCGTAGAGCGAAAACGCACGACGCAGGCGGTCCATCCACCAGCGATAGCCGTTCTCCTTCATGCGATCCCATCGGAAGGTGGGGTTGCCCCACACCTGGCCCTCGGGCGCAAAGTTGTCGGGCGGCGCGCCCGAAATCTCAATCGCCTTGCCGGTATCGGACAGCCAGAAGTTCTCGGGCTCGCTCCACGCGTCGGCCGAATCGTCCGAGACATACATCGGGATATCGCCGATGACCTCGATGCCCTTCTTGTGCGCATAGTTCATGAGCTCGCACCAGGCAAGGTCAAAGCGATACTGCATGTACGCCTGCAGCTCGGCCTCGTCGTGGAAGCGCTTGTCATCGATCAGATACTCGTTGTAGCGCGCTACATCTGCCGGCCAATCGTGGCGCGACTCGCCCTCAAAGTACTTCTTAACGGCCATGTAGACGCAGTACTTTTCGAGCCAATCAGCGTTGCGATGTTTAAACGCCGTGTACAGCGGGTCGGCATCCTCGCCGCCGTGAGCCTTCCATGCAGCAAAGTCGGCGGCCAGCTCCTCGTGACTCTCGGGCAGCAGGTCAATATTGCCCGCAAAGGCCGAAGGCCCAGCGTAAGGGGAGCGGAAGAAGTCCGTCGGGTTGACGGGCAGGACTTGCCAGTAGCGCATGCCCATAGCGGCCAGATGGTCGATAAAGCGACGCGTGGGCGCACCGATTGTGCCGGGCTTGCCGTCATCGGTCGGCACCGAGGTGATGTGGCACACAACGCCCGCGCCATGATCGAGCGGCTCCTGCAGACGCTTCTCGGCATGGTGATAGATGATCGAAGAGCCCAGCGGGTACAGGTCGAGCGTGACGGTACCGTTGTGGATCTCGCACTCGTGACCGCTGATCACGTCGCTCGCGCATTCGCCGAGCGCCGGAATCGTCACGCGGTGCGAATTGCGCAGGCTGCGGTTGATGATAACCGTCGCGGCCTCGCCGTCATTGCCCGTGCGGGTGTAAGCCAAGACTTCGTCGTTGAGCGCAAAGGCCTTGATCTCGCCATCGACCATAAAGGGCAGCGCACGGCGCACGGCAGACGCGTTCTTAACGATGGCCAGTGTGTCGAAGTCGTGGAGTTGGTCTTTGGTCGGCAGGGTGCGGCGGTTGCCCGGATCGGTGAGGCCCTCCAGGCCGTACTCGTCGCCATAATAGATCGAGGGCACACCCGGGAAGGTCATCTGCATGAGCGTCGCCAGCCAAAAACGGCTCTTGGCCAGGCCCATCGAGTTATCGTCCAGGCGCCATTTGCTGCGCTCGCTCTCGGGCAGCTGCGACTCGTCGGGGCCACCGCCGAGCACCGAGATGATGCGCGGGCGGTCGTGGCTCGAAAGCAGATTGAGCGCGCAGGCCAGTGCCTCGCGCGGGTAGTTCTCGCGCAGGGTTTCGATATCCTCGGCTGCCTGGTAAGCGTTCTTGTAGCCCATCAAAAAGCCGATGACCATGTCGCGGAAGGGGTAGTCCATGGCGGAGTCGAGCTCCGAGCCCTGCAGATAGCGGCGCAGGCGGCCATAGCTGATCTTGTTGGAGGCGTCTTCCCAGACTTCGCCGAGCAGCAGCGCGTCGGGCTTCTCGGCGAGCACGGCCTTTTTGATCTCGGCCAGGAAGTCGTCGGAAAGCTCGTCGGCCACATCGAGTCGCCAGCCATGGGCACCGGCGCGCAGCCATTTACGGATCACGCCGTCCTTGCCCAGGAGCCGCTCGCGCACCAGTTCGGAGCTCTCATTGATGGCGGGCATGTTGCCCACGCCCCACCAGCAGTCATACGAACCGTCCTCATGGAAGTAAAATGCATCGCGCCACGGCGAGTCCTCGCTCTGCCAAGCACCGACGCCGGGATAATTGCCGTAGCGGTTAAAGTAGATCGAGTCGTCGCCCGTATGGTTGAACACACCGTCCAGAATGATGGAAATGCCAAGCTTCTCGGCCGCCTCGCACAGCTCGGTAAAGTCCTGCTCGGTGCCCAGAATCGGGTCGATCTTGGTGTAGTCGGCCGTGTCGTAGCGGTGGTTGCTCGCGGCCTCAAAGATGGGGTTGAGGTAGATGGCCGTAAAGCCTAGCTCGGCAATGCGTGGCAGGTCATTTTGGATACCCTTGAGCGAACCGCCGTAAAAATCCCAGGTCTTGATGGAGCCGTCTTCGGCACGCTCGTACTCGGGCGGTTCGTTCCAGTCCTCGACCATGCGGCGCTGGATTCCTTTGCGCGGTTTTTCAACTTCGGTAAGCGTGCGCTCGCGCCAGTTTTCGTCGCGGGCATAGCGGTCGGGGAAGATCTGGTAGACCATGCCACGCTCGTACCACTCAGGACGAACTTTGCGGTGCTTGTAGACGGTGATCTGGAAGGACGGGACCTCGGCGTAGTTGTAAGTTACGCCCTCGCCACCGGTGCGACCCTGCGGTGCGCCCAAACGGACCTCGGGCTGACCCTCGATATTGCAGATAAAGCTGTACCAGATAAGACAGGGCTCGGTGCACTCAAGCTCTACGGTAAATATGCCGTCGCCCTCGTGCGTCATGGGATACAGAGACTCACCGATCTCATCGACCCAGGTGCGCAGCGTAAGCGTTGCCTGGTTGGGGTCGGCATCCTCCAAAATCACCGAGAGCGAAACGGAAGTTCCAGTGGTCACAGCGCCAAACGGAGTGCGAAACTGCGGTAGACGGCTGTTGTGAATCAATCTCATAATTCGGTCCAGTTCAATAGAATCACGGCCTGCGGGCCATGGGCTTTACGCACAGGATATAAGTATATATGTTGCACACAGGCTGTATAAACAACATCCGTTTACCATCGGCGAACGGTTGTCCTAGAAAATCGTTTTACCAACTATCCACAGAGAAGGGGCGCCCGGTTGGAGCGCCCCTTACTTATGGTTTGTTGAGGTTTTGGATCGTCTGCGGACTAGCGGCGCTTTCGGGTGGCCGTTGCCTTGCGGACGGACGTCTTCTTGGACGGCGCTTTTTTCTCGGTCGCGGCGGCGGGGGAGACCGGGGTCTCCTTGGCGGGCTCGGGCTTGGCCTTGGGCTCCTCTTTGGCGGCAGCAGGCTTGGCCTCGGCGGCCTTCGGTGCCGGCTCGGCCTTTACCGCGGGCTTGTCCTCAACCTTAGCCTCCGCCTTGGGAGCAGCGGCCTTGGTCGTGGCCTTTTTGGCCGTCGTCGTTGTGCGCTTGCGCGTGGTGGTCTTGGCGGCCGGCTTGGCCTCGGCAGGCGTCTCCTCGACTTTGGCGGCCGGCTTTGCGGCTGCCTTGGTCGTGGCGGCCTTCGTGGTCGTCGACTTCGTTGCCGTGGTCTTCTTGGCAACCGTTGCCTTCTTGGCGGTCGCGTTCGACTTCTTGGCAGTGGTCTTGGCCGGTGCCTTGACAGCGGCCTCAGCCTTTACCTCGGGAGCAGGCTCGGCCTCGGCAGCCTTCTTGGCAGCTGCGGTGGCGCGCTTGCGCGTGGTCGTTGTCTTGGCAGCAGTCGTCTTTGCTGCGGCGGTCTTGGTGGCAGCAGCTTTGGTCGTCGTAGTCTTCTTAGCGGTCGTCTTGCGCGTCGTGGTCTTCTTAGCTGCGGGCTTTGCAGCGGGCTTGACCTCGGCCTCTGCCTCAGGAGCAACCTCAGCCTTCACCTCAGACTCGGCCTTTGCGGGCTCAGCCTCAACCGGCTTCTCCTCGGCCTTGGGCTCCTCTGCGGCCACCGGCTCAGCCGCAGCCTCAGGCTCGTCGACAACAGCCGCTGGCCTCTCAATCTCAGGATGCATAAAGAAGTACAGGTCCAGATACTTATCGGCCGAACGCGTCCAGCTAAAGTCCTGGCTCATGGCCTGCGTGACCAGCTGGTTCCAGGCGTCACGGTTATCCCAGAACAGGCGCGCCGCGCGGAACACCGCGTCGCCCATCTCGTCGCCGTTAAAGTTGGTAAACGAGAAGCCCGTGCCCTCGCCGGTAAACTCGTTATACGGGATCACGGTGTCCTTCAGGCCACCGGTCTCGCGCACGATGGGCAGGGTACCGTAGCGCATGGCGATGATCTGCGACAGGCCGCAGGGCTCAAACTTCGAAGGCATCAGGAACATGTCGGCAGCAGCATACATGCGCTGCGACAGCGCCGGGTCAAACTCGATGCGTGCGGCCATGGTGCCGGGGTACTTGTCCTGGAAGTAGCGCAGGCCGTCCTCGTAGTCGCGGTCGCCGGTGCCCAGCACCGCCACCTGCACGCCGCCGGCCAGGATGCGGTCGAGCGCGTACATGACTAGGTCCATGCCCTTCTGGCGCGTCAGGCGCGTGACCATGACCATAAGCGGACGGTCGTCGCGAACCTCGAGCCCCAGCTCTTCCTGCAGCTTGGCCTTGCACACGGCCTTGCCGGAGCGGTCCTCCACGGTGTAGTTGGCGGCAATGCGCTTGTCGGTCGCCGGGTCAAAGCCCGCGACGTCGATGCCATTCAAAATGCCCTGAAGCGCGTAAGAACGCTCGCGCAGCACGCCGTCCAGGCCCTCGCCAAATTCGGGCGTCTGGATCTCGTTGGCATAGGTGGGGCTCACCGTAGTGATGGCGTCGGCATAGCGCAGCGCGCCCAGCATGTAGTTAATGCTGCAGGCGTCGCAACGCAGCTGCGAGGCGGCCGCCGGAATATGCGCCACGCCCAGGATGTCCTCCATCACGGTATCGCTAAACTGGCCCTGGAATGCCACGTTGTGGATCGAGAACACGGTCTTGACGCGGTCGTACAGCGGCAGGCCCTGGTAGAACTCGCGCAAAAACACGGGCGCCAGCGCCGTCTGCCAGTCGTTGCAGTGCAGGATGTCGCACTCAAAGCCGGCCGGCAGGTGCTGCAGGCTCTCGGTGATGGCCTTAGAGAAGAACGCAAAACGCTCGCCGTCGTCAAAGAAGCCGTACGGATAGTCGCGCGCAAAATAGCGCTCGTTGTCGATGAACATATAGGTGACGCCGTCGTGCTCGAGCTTCTCGAGTCCGCAGTACTCATTGCGCCAGCCCAGGCTAACGTAAAAGTCGGAGAAGTGCTCCATCTGCGCCTTGTACTCGTCCTTGATGGTGGCGTACTTGGGCACCATCACGATGACTTCGGCGCCGGCGCGTACAAGCGCCGCAGGCAGCGAGCCCGCCACGTCACCCAGGCCACCGGTCTTAACAAACGGTGCGCACTCGGCCGAGGCAAACACGATCTGCATCTTTTTGCTGGAATCAGCCATATTGTCTCCCATGTTGTTATTCGAGAATAGCCGCCTGGCGCGAACCGGGCGGCTATTCTACATGTTAAGAGCGATGTTGCGGTACCAACGTTAACGTACGATGGTGGTATCGGAAGTTAACGGAGCCTTGCCCAGCACCAGGATGTTCTCGGGCGTGCCGCGAAGCTCGGTGTTGGTGGGAACCACGTTGTTCTTGTCCAGGATGGCATTCTCAACGCGGGCGCCACTCTTGATGATGCAGCTCTGGTTGATGATCGAGTTGGTCACCGAGGCGCCTTCCTCAACCACAACGCCGCGCGACAGGATCGAGTTGCGCACGGTGCCCTTGATGATGCAGCCGGCCGAGATGATCGAGTTGCAGGCGTGGCTGCCGGTCGCATAGCGCGAAGGCGGCACGTCGTGAGCCTTGGTCAGAATCGGGCGCTCGGGGTCAAAGAGATGGTCGGCCACGGTCTGGTCGAGCAGGTCCATGCTGCGACGATACAGCGACTTCTCGCTAAACACGCCCACGACCTCGCCCTTGTACTCGTAGCTGCACACGTCGATGTTGCCAAAGTCGCCCTGTAGTGCCTCGAGCAGGTCCAGATAGTCGGCGGCCTGGTAGTGGTCGATGATCTCGAGCAGCGTCTCGCGGTTGACGATGCAGCAGTCCATAGACGCGTTGTCGCCATACACGACGCCGGCGCTGACGCCCGTCAGACGGCCGTTCTCGTTGATCTGCAGCTTGGTCTCGTCATCGACGTTGCGCGTGGCCTTGCAGTACACCACGGTCATCTGGGCACCGGAGTTCTCGTGCGCCTCGATGATGGTGTTGAGGTCCATGTTAAAGATGATGTTGGTGCCCATCATCACAACATAGGGCTTGTCCGAGCGCTGGAACAGCGTCTTGTTGGAAATGATGTCGCGCAGCAGGAAGCGCATGCCGCCCTTGGTGGTGCCATACGCGTTGCCGGGCACCATGAACAGGCCGCCCTTCTTGCGGTCCAGGCCCCAGTCCTTGCCCGAGCCCACATGGTCGATCAGCGAGCGATAGTTGCCCGGCATGACGACACCGACGGTCTTGATGCCGGCATTCATCATGTTAGACAGCGGGAAGTCGATCAGGCGGTAGCGGCCCAAAAACGGAACGGACGCGATGGGGCGGTCCTTGAGCAGCACGCTGCCGTAGGTCGAAGAGTAGTTAGCGGTGATATAACCGATGGCCTTGCGATTGATCATCGGATCATTCCCCCTTCCCGATAACGACGTCATTTCCAACGACGGCCGTATCCTTGGTGGTATCGACAGAGCCGAGCTTCACGTCCTCTTCGACCGTGGAGTTCTCGCCCAAAATAGCGCGGCAGATGTGCGCGCCGCTCTTAACGTGCGCACCCGGCAGCAGCACGGAGTCCTCGACCACGGCGCGCTCCTCGATGATGACATCGGTCGAAAGGATCGAGTGGCGAGCGGTACCGTAGATCTTGCAGCCGTTGGAGACCAGGCAGTCGTCCAGGCGACCATCCGGGCCAATGTAGTGCGGCGGACGCGTGGTGATGTTGGACATGATGGGGAAGTGCTTGTCAAACAGATCGAACTCGGGGTTGTTGCCAAGCAGGTCCATCGAGGTCTCGTGGAAGCTGGCGATGGTGCCGACGTCCTTCCAAAAGCCGTGGAACTCGTAGCTGTACAGGCGCTTGCCCTCGCCGAGCAGCTTGGGGATGATGTCCTTGCCAAAGTCGTGGCTCGAGCGCTGGTCCAGAGCATCCTCCTCGAGCGCCTCGATCAGCACGTCGGCCGAGAAGATGTAGATGCCCATGGACGCGAGGTTCGAATCGGGCTTATCGGGCTTCTCGGTGAACTTGGTGATGCGACCGTCCTCGGGGTCGGTGGTCAGGATGCCAAAGCGGCTGGCCTCCTCCCACGGCACGGGCATAACGCTCACCGTGAGATCTGCGTTGTTCTCAATGTGCGTCTTGAGCATCTTGCGGTAATCCATGCGATACAGGTGATCGCCCGAAAGAATCAGAACGTACTTGGGGTCGTTGGCCTTGATGTAGTCCAGGTTCTGCGTAATGGCGTCGGCCGTGCCCGCATACCAGGCGCCGCCGGTCTGCGTCTCGTACGGCGGCAGGATCGACACGCCGCCGTCGCGGCTGTCCAGATCCCACGCCTCGCCGGAGCCTACGTAGGCATGCAGCAGGTAGGGGCGATACTGCGTCAGAACGCCCACCGTGTCGATGCCCGAGTTGGAGCAGTTGGAGAGCGAAAAGTCGATAATGCGGAACTTGCCACCAAAGCTAACCGCCGGCTTAGCGATCTTTTGGGTGAGTGCCCCCAATCGGCTGCCCTGTCCTCCTGCGAGGAGCATCGCGATGCATTCTTTCTTACTCATCGATTTCTCCTTCTGTCATCGATGTTCCTAAACCCATTAGCGACGGGCGTGGCGCAACGTCGCGCCCGTCGAGTAATGCCGTGCTGGCATAGGGGAGCTCGCGGCCTTTACGCGTGCCAGATCTCGTCGCGGTACTCGCGAATGGTGCGGTCGCTCGAGAACCAGCCGCTCGAGGCGGTGTTGAGCAGGGCCTTGCGGTTCCAGGTCTCCTGGTCGCCGTAGCTGTTCGTGAGCTTCTCCCATGCATCCACGTAGCTGCGGAAATCGGCCATGACCAGATCGGGGTCGTTGTTGTTCATGAGCTCGTTGTAGATGCTCTCGAAGTTGCCCGAAAGACCCGCAAAGGTGTTGTCCTTGAGCTCGTCCATCACGCGGCCCAGACGCTCGCGGTCGCCGTTGAGGGTATCCCACGCAAAGTAGCTGTTGGATGCCCAGAGCTGCTCGACCTCGGGGGCGGTCAGGCCAAAGATGGCCTCGTTCTCGCGGCCGGCCAGGTCGGCGATCTCGATGTTGGCGCCGTCGAGGGTACCCAGCGTAATGGCGCCGTTCATCATGAGCTTCATGTTGGACGTGCCCGAGGCCTCCTTGCCGGCCGTGGAGATCTGCTCCGAGATCTCGGCGGCGGGGTAGATGAGCTGCGCGTTGCTCACGCGGAAGTTGGGGATAAAGCAGACCCTCATGACCTCGTTGACGCGGGCATCGTTGTTGATGACGTCGGCCACGGAATTAATGAGGCGGATGGTCTCCTTGGCGAAGGTGTAGCTCGAGGCGGCCTTGCCGCTAAAGATGAAGGTCGTCGGCGTCACGTGGAAGTTGGGATCGGCGATGCGACGGTTGTAGATGTCCATCACCTTCATGATGTTCATGAGCTGGCGCTTGTAGGCATGGAAGCGCTTTACCTGGACATCGAAGACGGTGTTGGGGTCAATGACCAGACCGGTCTCGGCCTTGACGTAGGCGGCCAGACGCTCCTTGTTGGCGCGCTTGGAGGCACCCACGGCCTTCAGGAACTCGGTGTCGTTCTGGAACTCCTTGAGTTTCTCCAGCTCAAAGGCGTCCTTTAGCCAGCCATCGCCAATGGCCTCGGTCACGAGCTTGGCATAGGTGGGGTTGGCCTCGGCAAAGAAGCGACGGTGCGAGATGCCGTTGGTCTTGTTGTTGAACTTCTCGGGCGTCAGGGCATAGAAGTCCTTGAGTACGATGTTCTTGATGATGTCGGAGTGGATCTTTGCCACGCCGTTGACGCTGTGGCTGCAGATCACGGACAGGTTGGCCATGCGAATCTCGCCGTCCCACAGAATGGCGGTCTGGCGCAGGCGCTCCTGCCAGCCCTCCTGCGTGGTGTCGAACGACTCGTGCCAACGACGGCTGATCTCGTCGATGATCTGGTACACGCGGGGGAGCAGCTTGGAGAACGTGCCGATGGGCCATTTCTCCAGAGCCTCGGGCAGGATGGTGTGGTTGGTGTAGCTCACGACCTGCGTCACGATGTTCCAGGCGTCGTCCCACTCGAGCTTCTTCTCGTCGATGAGGATACGCATGAGCTCGGGGCCGCACATGGCGGGGTGGGTATCGTTGGTATGGATGGCTACAAACTGCGGCAGCAGCTCCCAGTTCGCGCCGTGTTCCTTCTCAAAGGTGTCGAGCAGGCTGTAGATGCCGGCCGAAACAAACAGGTACTCCTGCTTTAGGCGCAGCAGACGGCCGTGCTCGCCGGCGTCGTTGGGGTAGAGGATGGCGCTGATGGCCTCGGCCTCGGCGCGCTCGGCGTCTGCTAGGGCGTAGTCGCCGCGGTTAAAGGCCTCCAGATCGAAGTGCTCCTCGACCGGCTCGGCAGCCCATACGCGCAGCTTGTTGACGGTCTCGCCGGCATAGCCCACAACGGGGATGTCATAAGGGACGGCCAGGATATCCTGCGTGTCCACCGTGCGGTAGAACGTGCGGCCGTTCTCCTCAAAGCCCTCAACGTGACCACCAAATTTAATGGTCACGGCCTTGTCCTGACGGCGGACCTCCCAGGGATAGCCGTGGGTGAGCCACTCGTCGGTGGCCTCGACCTGGCTGCCGTTGACGATCTCCTGCTTAAACAGGCCGTAGCGGTAGCGCATGCCGTTGCCGTAGCCGGCAATGCCCTCGGCTGCCATCGAATCCAGGAAGCACGCTGCCAGACGGCCCAGGCCACCGTTGCCCAGTGCCGGATCGGGCTCCTGGTTCTCGATGACGGACAGATCAAAGCCCATGTCGTCGAGTGCCTCGGCGACCATATCGCGTACGCCAAAGTTGAGCAGGTAGTTGTCGAGCAGGCGGCCGATCAAAAACTCGATCGAGAAGTAGTACACACGCTTCTTGCCCTCGGCGGTAACACGGGCGTCACTCTTGGTGGCAACGGTGCGGGCTTTCTCGGCCACGAGCTTGGCCAGGGCGTTAAAGCGGTCGAGGTCGCTGGCGGCCTCGACGCTCTTGCCGCTGATGCTCATGACGGCATCGCGATAGAGCTCGGTAAACTCCTGCTTGTTGTCGAAGATCTTATTCATACGTTCCTTTCCCCCGGGGATGTTTCTCCCGGAACGGCTATGACTTGTATCCTACGCCCCCGCGGGGCGGGTAATTACAGCTGTAACGGCTTTGTTACGCTTTCTTGGCAGAAGCCTTAGCTGCAGCTGCCTTGGCCTTGGGAGCAGCCTTTTTGGTGGCTGCCTTTTTGGTGGCTGCCTTTTTGGCCGTGGTGGACTTTGCCGAAGCCTTGGCGGCAGACTTGGCAGTCTTTGCCTTGGCCGGAGCCTTCTTGGCAGCCGCGGTCTTGGGTTTCACCGAGGACGTGCGCTTACGCGTCGCCTTCTTGGGCTCCTCGACCACCGGCGGCTTATAGCTGCTGGGACCACGGCGCTTAAGCACCACGCCAGCCAGGCCGGGTACCTTAATCTCGATGGAGTCCATCTGCCCGTTCCAGGGATAGGGCTCGCTCGAGCAGGTATAGGGCTCCTCGCCAGCATAGCCGCTGCCACCAAACTCGGGACGGTCGGAATCGAAGATGACCTCCCAGTCACCCTCGCGCGGCACGCCCACGCGGAAGCTTTCGTAGCTCGCAGGGTCAAAGTTGATCAGGATCACCAGGTCGTCGTCGACGTCCTCGCCCTGGCGCACAAAGCTCACGATGGACTGCTTGGAGTTGTCCGCGTCGATCCAGGTAAAGCCGTCGTCGGTGTAGCCGCGCTCGTACAGGGCGGGCTCGGCGGTGTACAGGTGGTTGAGCGCCTTGATAAACGCCTGATGATGACGGTGGGTCTCGTACTCCTCGGTCAGGAACCACTGGATGGACTCGTAGTAGCGCCACTCAATAAACTGGCCGATCTCGTTGCCCATAAAGTTGAGCTTGGCACCGGGATGCGTCATCTGGTAGAAGGCCAGCGTGCGCAGGCCGGCAAACTGGCGCCACCAGTCGCCCGGCATTCGGCCGATGAGCGAACACTTGCCGTGTACGACCTCGTCGTGGCTGAGCGGGCAGATGAAGTTCTCGGTAAAGGCGTACATAATGGAGAACGTGAGCAGGCCGTGGTTGCCGGGACGCCACGGAAAATCGGTCTGCATGTAGTGCAGGGTGTCGTTCATCCAGCCCATGTCCCACTTGTAGTGGAAGCCCAGGCCGCCGTCCTGCGGCGGATAGGTCACGAGCGGCCACGCGGTGGACTCCTCGGCCATCATCATCACGTCGGGGTAGTGTGCCTCAACGGCGCAGTTGACCTGACGGATAAATGCGCTAGCGTCCAGGTCCTCCTCGGTACCGTACTTGTTGAACTTCTTTTGGCCGGGATCGTCAATCCCAAAGTTGAGGTACAGCATGCTAGACACGCCGTCCATGCGAATGCCGTCTACATGGAAGTTCTCGAGCCAATACAGCACGTTGGAGACCAAGAAGGACCGGACCTCGCCACGGGCGAAGTCGAACTTGTGCGTGCCCCAGTTGGGGTGAATCTCGTGCTCAAACAGCATGTGGCCGTTAAAGGTGGCAAGGCCGTGGGAGTCGGCGCAAAAACCACCGGGCACCCAGTCCATGATCACGCCGATGCCCGCCTCGTGGCATGCATCGATAAAGTGCATGAGCTGCTGCGGGTTGCCGTAGCGCGACGTGGCGGCGTAGTAGCCGGTCGTCTGGTAGCCCCAGGAGCCATCGAAGGGATGCTCCATAAGCGGCATGACCTCGATATGCGTGTAGCCCATGTCGCGCACGTAGTCCACGAGCTCCACCGACAGGTCGTCATAGGTGTAGAACTCGCCGCGCTGCGCGGGGAAGGGATCCGTGGGGCCGGGGTAATTGCCGTACTCGTCCGGTTCGCCCTGCGGTGCGTCGCCGTGGCGCTTCCACGATCCAATATGCACCTCGTAGATGTTAAGGGGCTGCGACATGTGGTTATGGCCGGCGCGGCGCTTGAGCCATGCGGCGTCGTTCCACTGGTACCCATCGAGGGTCCACAGTACGCTCGCGGTACCCGGAGGGCACTCGGCCTTAAAGGCATACGGATCGGCCTTGTAGAGCTTTTCGCCCTCGTTGGTCTCGATAAGGTATTTATAGAGCTGACCCTGCTCGGCGCCAGGAATAAAGCCTTCCCAAATAGCGCTCGTATGCACGGGCACCAGTGGGTTGGCTTGCTCATCCCAGTCGTTAAATTCACCAATGACATGGACGCTCTTTACGTCGGGAGCCCAAACGCAAAAACGCCAGCCGCGCGTACGGTTCTGCGTGTCGGGATGCGCGCCCATCTTTTCCCAGCTGCGCTCCCACATTCCAATGCCAAACAGGTAGACATCGTCCTTGGAGAGCTCCGGTGCGTGCGGAGCCGGTTTGCGGGTTGCGGGCTTTTTAGCCGTTGGCTTTAGCTTTGTATCGCTCACGTTTGATCCCATCATGACGCGGCAGCGTGTTGCCTTGGTGACTAGATGCGAAAGGTCCAAGGCTGCACGAATCGAAGGGACGGCGAAGTTTCTGTGATTCGTTCCACCTCGCGTGCTCGGTGGAACTTTCGGCAGAAACTACGATAACACCTGTGCGTTAGTTTTATGGACGAAAGCGGATTTGCGGGGGCGTTTAATCGGTAAGCGACATGGTTATACCACTGGCAGAATTGCCGTGGTAAAACTCTTGACAGTTTTACCAATTAGGGTTTCAAAATTGTTAGGCTTACGTTTGGTAAAACGTTTTTAGCAGGTTGTTTACCATTTGACATCGAAAGGTTCGTTTATGTCCCATACCGCCGCTCCCAAGGTTGCTTTTATTTTCGATTGCGACGGCACACTGGTTAATAGCACCCCCGTTTGGGCCTATGCCCAGCCCGAGTTATTGCACCGTCACGGGATTGACGTGACCGTGGATGACTTTGCCCAATTTGAGCACCTGTCGCTGGAGGACGAGTGCCAGGCCTACCACGACACGTGGGGCATTGGCACGAATGGCGAAGAGTTGTATCGCGAACTGAGCGATATCCTGATCGATGGGTACTCCAAGGTGCCGCCGCGCGACGGGCTCCTGGCATTTTTGAAGCAGGCGCAGGAGGCCGGTATTGCCATGTGCGTTGCCACGTCCACGCCGGCCGAGCTGGTGCAGTCCGCGCTCGCTGGTGCCGGTCTCGATGCTTACATGGAATTTATTACCACGACGGGTGAGGCAGGACGCTCCAAACAGTTCCCCGATGTGTACGAGCTGGCGCTGCGCCGCCTGGAGGAGCGCCATGGGCACAAGTTTGAGCGCGCTTGGGTGTTTGAGGACGCCGTCTTTGGCCTAAAGAGCTCTGGCTCCGCCGGCTTTAAGCGTGTAGGTATTTATGACCCGCATGGCCGCATGAAGCGCGACGATGTGCGCGCCAACTGCGATATCTTTATCGACAGCTACGAGGAGCTTGACCTGGCCCGCGTGCTTTCGTTTGAGGGATAGGCGAGGGCTGTGGCTTGCAAGGTATTAGTTGTCTGCGGCTCGCCCGTGGTGGCGAGCACAGATCTGTTGCGTAGGCTAGCAGGGGAGTGCGACCACGTTGTCGCCGTGGACCGCGGACTCGACGCGCTGCTAGGCGCCGGCCTGAGCTGCGACGTGTATGTGGGGGATGCCGACACGGTGAGCGATGCGGGCCGCGTACTGGTCGATGCTGCCGCCGACTTTGAAGTTGAGCGCCACGACCCGTACAAGGACTATACCGATCTGGCGCTGGCGCTCGATTCCGTCCGCCGTCGCTGGCCGGGTGCCGAAGTGGTTGCGACCTGCGCCACCGGCGGCCGTCCCGACATGGCACTTTCCGTACTGGGCCTGCTCGCAGGCTACGATGACGCCCCAGTCTGGATTGCCGAGGACGAGACCACGGCCCGCATCCTTCGCGCAGGTGAATCGTGGACCATCGAAAGCGCCGAAGGTAAGACGTTCTCCATCATTGCCATAGCATCTGGGACGGTAGTAAGCGAACACGGCCTAGAGTGGGAGCTAAACCACAGCCCCTTAGGTCTGCTAGCCGACACAGGCATTAGCAACATAGTCCGATCCACCGCAAAGATCGAAGTCCACACCGGCATCGCCATCGCTTACCTCTACAAGTAAGGTCTATCGCATCAGGGTTTTATCGGGACGGTGGCTAAAAATAATCGCCTAGCAAGTGTTTAACCGCCCCGTCAGGGTTGTATCGGGACGGCGGATAAAAATAATCGCTCGTAGAGTGATTATTTTTGCCCCGTCCCAGGAAAACCCGTAAGGCAGGGCAACAACCCAAAAAAAGTCCTTGCATCCCCGCAAACATTCCCCTATAGTATCTCCTCGTCACGGGGGCGTAGCTCAGCTGGGAGAGCGCTTGACTGGCAGTCAAGAGGTCAGGGGTTCGATTCCCCTCGTCTCCACCACCGTGAATGCAAAGCCTCCGGGAAACCGGAGGCTTTTTTCATATGCAGCAACTGCACAAATCAAATTGACGCCACACCAACATCCACACCCAAAAAAGTTGCGCAATTTATTTCCCACTTCTATACATAGTTTGTTAACCCAACATAATTCCATTTTGCATTTCACGTCGTCAGCTTTGCAGCTCGGGCGGTGCGTGCCAACAGCTACACCCGCATAAACCTGCGTTAATGTGAACAAGTTTGCAAAATTACCCCCTTAATCACTGCAAATGAACGATATGTTGTCGCGCGCGGCCCAAATAGGTTTCTAGCGACCTTGTGCTATGATATCTATCGTTACATGGGTTCAACTGTGCCCACGGCTCCAGCAAGCCGCAAAGCGCAGGGTCGATCAGCATCCGGCCGTAACGGCGGTGCCAGAAAAACCACGAGCTCCAATAGCGTCGTCATGCGTATCGCATCGAATGACTTTGTTTTTGTGTGTGCAAGCTGTTCTTTCGAATCGATATTTCATGACTAATTGCAGCAGTCTTACAGCTAGCTGCGTGTGGTCCAGTTTTGTACCCGCTTGACTGGGCCGCACGCAGCTAGCTGGAGTCGCGGTCATTTTGCGATACACGTCCGCGTCTCTAGCCACTGCAGTTATACATACCGTTCACGGTGAGGCAGAGCCACGTGCTTGACTAACTGGGCTCAGGGTTTGAATATGGAGCGCCTTCGCGCACAAGCGCCCTGGCGAAGCCATACCCAAACCCCGTGAGCCACACGTAAGACAGCAAGGGGATGGTGCTCGTGTGGTATGTGATCCAGGTCATTAACGGTCGCGAAGACGTAATGCGCGAGCGCATCGAGCGCATGCTGCCGGCTAGCGCCATGCAGGAGCTCTTTTATCCCCAATTTCAGACCGAGATCAAGGTACACGGCGAATGGGTCAATACGACCAAGCCGCTCTTTCCCGGTTATCTTATCTGCGATACGGCAGATCCCCGTACCGTGCAACAGTATCTGCTGCGCATGGATGACTTTGCCAGGGTGTTATCCCAGGACGGTCAGTTTGTGCCGCTGGCAAAAGAAGAGGTCCAGCTTATTGGTGGCTTTACGCATAGGGGAGACCGCGTTGTGCCCATGAGCGAGGCCCTAAAAGACGGTGACAAGGTCGTAGTGACGGCAGGTCCGCTGCTGGGCCACGAAGGCCTTATCAAAACCATTAACAGACGCAAGAGCACTGCCCTTTTGGAGCTCAACCTGTGCGGCCGACGCATAACTACCCGCGTTGGCCTTGCGGTGCTTTCAAACGAACAGCGCGTCATGCGCAATCACAGAAAAGCGATCGCCTAGCTGCAAGCTCGCAAGCGGACGACCGAAAGCAAAAAAGTATCGGGGGAGGGGCTCTTGGAGCCTACGATAATGACCATGGAGCAGGGTGCACGGGAGACGTGCGCCGCTGCCATGGCGAATTCCGTTCCTGCCGCAGCGGGTGCTGCGGGGGATTACCTTACAAACGAAGTGGCCACCGAGATGCTGCGCGGTGCGAACTCCGGCGTGAAGCCCGAGCTTGGGCGCAGACTCTACCGCGTTGTTAAGCGTACGGTGGACATTGTCGCCGCCGGCGGAGCCTTGGTATTGCTCTTTATACCCGGGGTAATTCTGAGCATGGTCATTTGCATTAAGAGCCCGGGCGCCAGCCCCCTTTATTCGCAGTGGCGCGTGGGCCGCGTGCGCAAAGACGGCACATTCTACCTGTTTAAGATCTATAAGTTCCGCAGCATGGTGCCCAACGCAGACCAAATGCTCAAGGACTTGCAGGCCCAAAACGAGGCCACTGGCCCCATGTTTAAAATGAAGCACGACCCGCGCATTATTCCCGGTGTGGGTAACTTCATTCGCAAGCACAGCATCGACGAGCTGCCCCAGCTCATCAACGTGTTCTTGGGCCAAATGAACCTCATTGGCCCGCGCCCCGGCCTGCCGCGCGAGGTTGCCCTGTACAGCGAGCACGACATGAAGCGCCTGGCGGTAAAACCCGGCTGCAGCGGTCCTTGGCAGGTAATGGGCCGCAGCCACCTGGGCTTCAACGAAATGGTTGAGCTGGATCTTCACTATATAGAGAATCGCAGCCTGCGCCAGGACCTGCGGTTGATATTCGGCACGCTGAAGACGATGTTCTCTGGGGAAGGTGCCGTGTAGCATGCGCATCGCCATGATAGGCCAAAAGAGAACGGGTTCGCGCGAGGGCGGCGTAGAAGTGGTGGTAGGCGAGCTTGCTCGCCGTATGGCAGACCTTGGTCACCAAGTAACCTGCTACGACCGTATGGGCGAAGGAGCTCCTTCCGAGCCCTACGAGAAGGATGGCTACCGCATCGTTCCCGTAAAGGCTCTGGACATCAAGGGGCTCTCTGCGCTCACGAGCAGCTTTGCCGCAACAAGGGCCGCCATCAAAGACGGGGCAGACGTAATTCACTATCACGCAGAGGGGCCGTGCGTCCCCCTTCGTTTTGCGCGTTCCGCGGACATCAGGACCGTGGCAACGATCCACGGCCTGGACTGGCAGCGTGCAAAATGGGGCGGCTTGGCTTCCAAGTACATCAAGTTCGGCGAGGCGACGGCGGCCAAGTACGCGGATGCGCTCATCGTGCTTTCCCGGGGCAATCAGGAGTACTTCAAGGAGGCTTACGGCCGCGAGGCTACGCTCATTCCCAACGGCATCACTCCCGAGGCGGATCTTCCCGCGAAGGAGATCTCCGAGCGCTTGGGGCTCACCCAGGGCTCCTATGTCCTCTACCTCGGTCGCATTGTGCCCGAGAAGCGACCGGAACTGTTGGTGGAGGCGTACAAGCAGGTAAAGACGGATAAGCGCCTGGTTATCGCGGGCGACTCCTCCGATACGGACGACTACGCCGTGGCGCTCAAAGAGGCTGCCGCGTCCGACCCCCGCGCGCTCTTTACCGGCCACGTTGAGGGCAACCTGCTCTCCGAGCTGTACTCCAACGCGTATTGCTACGCGCTCCCCTCCGACGTTGAGGGCCTGCCCATGAGCTTGCTGGAGGCCATGTCTCACGGTGCGGCATGCGTTACCTCGGATATTCCCGAGTGCGCGGATGTTCTGCAGGGTTGCGGGCTCACGTTCCCACACGGAGACGCGGGGGCGCTGCGCGACGTGCTTGAAGGCCTGATAGCGGATTCTGCCCAAGCGGAGAGGCTGGGCGCCATGGCACGTGACCGCGCGATTAATGGCTATGACTGGAACAGCGTCGTCCAAAGGACGCTTGCTTTGTATGAGGGTGTTGCGTAATGAAGATCCTTCTTGTAAATAAGTTTCATTGGCGCAAGGGTGGAAGCGAGACGTACTACTTTGCTCTTGCCGATGGTCTTCGCGCTCTTGGGCATGAAGTTGCCTTCTTCAGCATGGAGGATGAGCGTAATGAGCCGACTGAGTGGTCGCGTTACTTTGTAACGAATCGCGACTATAACGGACCGAGCTCTATTGTCGATAAGGCGAAGGCCGCGCAGGCACTTGTGTATTCCAAAGAGGCGCGCGAGAAGTTCGATGCGCTGTGCCGTGAATTCCAGCCCGATGTAATCCATCTCAATCTCACTCATAGGCAGATTACGTTTTCCATCTTGGACGCTCCTTGGCTAAAGCAGCATCCAACGCCGGTTGTGTATACCTCGCACGACTTGATTCTTGCTTGCCCGAGCTATCTTATGCTTGATTCCGAGGGCAACGTTTGCGATTCGTGTCTCGGGGGTCATTTTGGCAATTGCCTTAAGAAGAAGTGCGTAAAGGGTTCGATCGCAAAAAGCGCGTTAGCGGTGGCTGAGGCGGAGTGGCTTAAACGGCACAAAACCTATTCACGTCTCGATCGCATCATCTGCCCGAGTGAGTTCATGCGGAACAAGTTTATTGAAGCGGGGCTTCCCGAGCGTCAGCTTGTCCTCATGCGGAATTTCCTGAATCCCGATTCGATGTCACGGGAAGTTGCCAACCAAAATAATGAAGATCCCTACATGCTGTATCTGGGACGCCTTTCTCGCGAGAAAGGCGTGTTAACGCTCGTGCATGCTTTTGAGAAGGCGGCACCGGTGATCCCTGATTGGCGTCTTGTTATTGCAGGCGATGGCCCTGAATGTGATGCTGTGAAGGTCAAAGTTTCCGCAATGCCAAACGAAATAAGCTCGAGGATTGAGCTGGTTGGATATAAAACCGGTGACGCCCTGCGCGGACTTGTGAATCGAGCCACTCTGGCGGCTGCGCCGTCAGAGTGGCTCGAGAACGCGCCATATGCGGTTCTCGAGGCACTCGCCGCGGGCAAGCCCGTTATCGGTACGAACATGGGCGGAATACCCGAGCTGGTACGTGAGGGTGAAACGGGCTTCCTGGCTGAAGCCCACGATGAGGCAGGACTCGCAGATGCAATCCGTAGGGGTGCGGCGGTGGCCGCCGATCCTGCGGCTTACGCCGCGATGAGCGCGCATTGCCGTTCATTCGTGGCAGAGAACTGTAATCAAGAGGAATACATCCGGAATCTCGTCTCCCTGTATCAAGAACTAATTGACCGGAAGGTGGTGGCCTAACCCATGGCCGAGAAGAAACTCAACGGAACCGTAATCGTAACGTACCGCTGCAACGCGCGCTGCACCATGTGCAACCGCTACAAGGCTCCCAGCCGTCCGGAGGAGGAGCTCTCCCTCGACGTGATCAAGAAGCTCCCGCGCATGTACTTCACCAACATCACCGGTGGCGAGCCCTTCATCAGGACCGACCTTGCGGATATCGTGCGCGAGCTGTACAAGAAGTCCGACCGCATCGTCATCTCCACCAACGGCTTCTTCACCGACCGCATCATCGCCCTTGCCGAGGAATTCCCCCAGGTGGGAATCCGCATCTCCATCGAGGGTCTGCAGCAGACCAACGATGAGATCCGCGGTCTCCAGAACGGCTTCAACCGCGGCTACGAGACGCTCAAGAAGCTCGTGGAAATGAAGCACCCGGACGTGGGCTTTGGCATGACGGTGCAGGATCGCAACGCTGCGGACTTGGTGCCGCTGTACAAGCTTTCCGACGAGCTCGGCATGGAGTTCGCCACCGCCAGTCTGCACAACAGCTTCTACTTTGTCGAGGCGAAGAACATCATCAAGGACCGTCCCATGGTGGCCCAGAACTTCGAGGACCTGGTAAACGAGCTCCTCAAGTCCAACGAGCCCAAGAAGTGGTTCCGCGCGTACTTCAACATGGGCCTCATCAACTACATCTATGGGCAGAAGCGCCTGCTCCCGTGCGATATGGCGTTCGACACGTTCTTCATCGACCCCTACGGCGACGTCATGCCCTGCAACGGCACCAAGGAGAAGCTCGTTATGGGCAACCTTAACGACGAGTCTTGGGATGAGCTGTGGGAGAGCGCCCAGGCCGAGAAAGTGCGCGGCTGCGTGCGTCACTGCGACCGCAACTGCTGGATGATCGGCTCCGTGTCTCCTGCCATGCACAAGTACATCTGGAAACCCGCGTCGTGGGTGCTGGCGCACAAGCTCAAGCCCGGCAAGAAGTTCGACATGCACGAGCTCCCCATCGTGCGCGACTACGAGTCGGGCAAGGTGACGAAGGAGGAGCTGGACGCTCTTTCCACCTGCGACATGCACGCCGCGATCAACGACGGCCTTTCCGACGCAAGCCGAGCCGACGCGCACGTGTACGAGACTGAGGAGGCGCTGTAGTGCAGCCGGGTGGAAAAATCGAATGCAAAAATTCAGAAATAGCGGTTGCTCGATATCAATCGGAGGAAACACGTGAAAGTATCCTGCATAACCAGGCACGCAATCTCTAATTATGGCTCCCTGCTCCAGGCATATGCGACACAACGAGCGGTAGAGAGCTTGGGGCATGAGTTCGAGATTATGGACTATGTACCTGCTTGTGAGGACGTATCCCAGCAGGTGAGGACGCTTCTTTCGACAAAGCCGTCCTGGAACGGGAACCCGTTGAAGAAGTCTGTCTACAGACTTCTGATGGAGCCTGAGACAAGGGTGGCGGGCAAGCGGTTTGCGCGTGAGCGTTCCCAGCTGCTTAAGATGAGCCCTCACTATGCATCCCTGGAGGAGCTGAAGGCTAATCCGCCCAAGGCCGATGTCTATATGACTGGAAGCGATCAGGTGTGGGGTCCCATCAGCTCGGGCGCATATGACCTGTCATACGCGCTTGAGTTTGCTCCCGAGGGCGCAAGGCGCATCTCATATGCGGCAAGCTTTGGTAAGAAGAATATCCCGGATAGCGTGCGCCCCAGGTTTCTCGAGGACCTTCGAGCATATGAGGCCGTGTTCGTACGCGAGGATGCCGCGCGCGAGCAGCTTGCCTCGTGGGGCATAGAGGCCGGACAGGTTGTCGATCCCACGCTGCTGCTTGATGGCGAGGCGTGGAGAAGGATGGCGGCACCTGCCCCGAAGGGCGAATACATCCTCGTCTACCAGATTCACAGCGACCCGACGGTGGGGCAGTACGCCGTGAAGGTTGCCAAAAAGCTTGGCTTGCCCCTGATACGGATCTCCGCAAGCCTGCACCAGGCCTCACGCGAGGGCAAGTTCAAGTGGCTGCCGACGCTTGCTGAGTTTCTCTCGTATGTCGACAACGCAGCATGCCTAGTCACGGACTCGTTCCACGGTACGGCTTTTGCCATAAATCTCAATACGCCGCTGGTAGAAGTGCTGCCCAAGAACGGAACCTCGAGCAGGAACGTGAGTATTCTGCGACTCACGGACCTCACGGACAGAGTGCTTCAGAATCTAGATGATGTCGAGTTAGCATCCAAGCAGATTGACTTTGGTCGGGTCAACGACGTGATGGGTGCGGAGAGGGAGAAGTCCCTAGCGCAGCTCAAGAGCATGATTGAGGAGTAGGGCATTGTCAAACGTTGGCACTAGGACGGTATGCAAGAAGGATATGTGCGCTGGCTGTATGGCCTGCGTCGATTCATGCCGACATGGAGCGATTGCCATTGAGGATACGATTGAGGCGTATAACGCCCGTATTGATCCTACAAGGTGCGTGGGATGTGGACTGTGCGAGAAAACGTGTCCCCAGATGGTATCCCCATCTTCGTTGCGTCCTCTCGAGTGGCTACAGGGGTGGGCGAAAGATACATCGCTCAGAATGTCATCTTCGTCCGGGGGTCTGGCTACGGCCATCTCGGAGGCGTTTGTGGCGTCAAATGGATTAGTGTGTTCATGTGCACAGGAGGGCGGTGAGTTCCGGTTCCACCTCACTTCTGATGCGGATTACTTGAGGAGGGCCCAAGGCTCCAAATACGTCAAAAGCAATCCGCTTGGTGCGTACCGCGAGGTTAGAGAGGCCCTGCAAGGTGGTCAAAGGGTTCTCTTTATCGGTCTTCCTTGTCAGGTTGCTGCGATGCGTAACTTCGTTGGAAGCCGTTTAGCCGATTCCCTTTACACCATCGACCTTATCTGTCATGGTTCACCGTCCCCCAAGGTCCTGAGCCGATTCTTGGAAGAGACAGGTAACAACCTGTCTAATGAGCTGATACTGGACTTTCGAAAGAAAGTCCAGTATCAGCTCCGCTATCGCGGAGCTGATACTGTGGGTAGGACGGGTGTCCGCGATCGCTACTCGATTGCTTTCCTCTCGGGTTTACCGTATACGGAAGGCTGCTACTCCTGCCGCTACGCCAAGGGTGATCGTGTCTCCGATATTACGCTTGGCGATTCATGGGGTAGCGAGCTTTCTGATGAGGTCGCGAACGGGATATCCCTCGCACTTGTGCAGACAGACAAGGGTCGAGAACTGTTAGAAATGACGGACCTTGAGCTTTTGCCGGTTGATCCTGGTCTAGCTGTGGCCAACAATGAACAGCTTCAACGTCCTTCGACGAAGCCTATAGAAAGAAATACCTTTATGGACGGCTTTCGTAACGGGGTACGGGTTAACCGACTCGTTCTCAGGGCGAGGCCAAAAGACTGCGCCAAGTACTTGGTCAAGGATATACTGCTTGCACTGGGTTTGCTCAGGGGTTAACACATCGAGAGCGTTTGCTTTAGGCATTAATGATAAGGTAATCCATATGTTGAGTAATTCCAAGGTGCCAAAGTGCGTCGTATTAATGGCGTCATACAACGGCATCCCATTTATTTCAGAACAAATTGACAGCATTCTCTCGCAGGCTGAAGTTGACGTACGTCTTTTTGTCCGTGATGACGGGTCATCTGATGGTACTCGTGATCTTCTGCAGCGCTATGCAGATGAGGGCAGTCTGACTTTGTTAACAGGAGAAAACCTAGGACCTGCTTTAGGGTTTTTGACGTTGTTGCGGAATGCTCCCGAAGCTGATTACTATGCGTTTTCCGACCAAGATGATATTTGGGATAGCGATAAACTGATAACTGCGATTAAACAGCTTAAGAAGCAGGAGAATTTGGCTCTTTATCATTGCAATTCAAGACTTGTAGATTCAGCTGGTAATGAGATGGGCCGGTTAACCTATGGGCAACAAAGGTGCATATCTTATCGAGATAACGACCCTCTCAACCAGCTTTGCATTGGGTCACCTATGGGATGTACGCAAGTATTTGATAGGCGTATTTGGGAAGTTGTTTGCTTGCATGAGCTGCCCCATCCCGTCATCATGCATGATAAGCTGATAGCTAATCTATGCGTGCTGCTGGGTTATCGGATTGTTTTCGATGCTTCTCCTCATATGGGATATCGCCAGCATGGTCGTAATGTGGTCGGTGTGAGTACTGATTTACCATCTAAAGTGATTGAGAAAATCAATAGTTTTTGTCATCCGCGAGAGATTACTCTTGCAAAGCAAGTTACTGGACTTCTTTCAACTTATTCCGACTGCATTCTTCCTCCAGAGCGTGCTCTTGGAGAGTTGGTATCGAAAATGGACGCTTCTTTCATGGCTAGGTGCAGGGTTTCTTTCTCTTCGAGGCTGAATTTCGGCAGTCTACAAGAGGGCCTTTTCAATAGATCTCTCCTCTTGTTTGGGAAGCGATGATATGAGTAAAAGCATCCCCAAACCGCACAATAGTGGGTACGTCCTAGCGCTTGCCTTTTGCGACTATCTCAAGGACAAGACCGGCACCCCAAAGGCTATTATGGCGAGTCAGCAGGCCATGGCGTCGCACGGCATAAGTTACGTCTATCTCCACTCGGTTAAGAAGACCCTGTTCAGGGACGACCAGATGCTATTTTGCGAATTCGGGGTTACGGTCGACGGGGTGGAGGCTGGTGTTTTCAGTATTGCCCAGGTGTGCGAGGCCCTTTGCAGCTGGCAAAAAAGCGGCTTCAGCCTTCTTGAGCTTCATATCCACCACCTTCTGTACGTGAGCCTTGAGAAAGTCTCCGAACTGCTAAAAGTTACAGGCAAAACACCGGTCAGGGCCTTTCTCCACGACTATTACCTGTGTTGTACAAGCTATAACCTCCAAAATAGGAGCGGCTTTTGTGACAGCTCAAGGCTCGGCGACGCTCCCTGCGAGAAATGCCCCCACTTCAGTAACAGCCTTCGTGTGGAGTCGAAGATCCAAGGGCTGTTTGACTCCATCAAAAATCTCCGTTTTGTTGCACCTTCGACCTATACGAAGAATCGGTTTCTCTCATTCAGGCCCCAATACGAGGGCCTTGTTGATGTAATACCGCACCAAAAGCTGCTTGGAGAGTATCTGGGCAACAGACGTCCTCTGAACGCAGGGGAGCGCATCAGGGTTGCCTTTCTGGGGATGCCGAGGAAGACAAAGGGCTGGGAGACCTGGCTTCGCCTCGTATCTGCGGTCGATGAACAAGAGTACGAGTTCTTCGTCTTCAACAGCTCGAACGATATGTATCCAGGGATGAACAAGCGGTTTGTCGAATTTGATGAGAAGCACCCAAATGCCATGACCGACTCTCTCAGGGAGTGCGAGATTGCCATCGTTGTCATGTGGCCATCTTGTCCAGAGACCTATAGCTACACCTGTATGGAATCTTACTCCGCAAACGCTTATACGATTTCGAGTGCATGTGCAGGCAATGTCGCCGACTTTGTCGTTGAGCATGGGTCCGGTTTGGTGCTGAATAACGAGGAGGAGCTAATCGGGCTGTTTAGGGATAAGAGCCGGCTTATCAGGGAGGTCAATCGTTTCAGGAGCGGAAAGCCTGGTCCGCTCGATCTTGTCGATTCAGATGAGATCGTAGACCTGCTTCCATGCTCCTCGGTAGGTCTCAACACGGGAGTTCACATGCACACGAGGCTGATTGAACGTGTGCTGCTGGAGGTACTCAATGCAAGATCATAGGCATGCGAGGCTCGTTATAAATAAAGCGGAGGAGCGGGCTGGTCGAAGAGGTCGTTGGTATCTCCCTAATAAGCAAGGCGTTCTAACCGTTTGCATGGGTGACCTGGCGGATGCGACGATCGTTATAGGTATCTTGGCGCAGGTTTTCTTCCTTGAGTACTATGGTCTGGGGCGATACCTCAACTGGGTAATTACCGGCATGATTTGCGTGAGGGCGCTCTTCTCCGGATGGAAATATAGCGGTAGAGCGCTACTACTTGGGCTGATTACCGTTGCAGGGTGGCTGTCTGGTGCCCTCTTGGGTGGCAATATGGAAACGTTTAGGGCGAATATTTTGCTGCTCCTCTACCCGTTTGTCTATACGCTTTACTTCTTTCTTTTGATCACTAACAAGAGGGATTTTCTTCTTGGACTCTTTGATGCAGGTTTTCCGGTCTTCAACGCCATATTGCTTCTCAATATGGCGATCATGTTTATCCAGTACTCTACCCATGGGATGATCGCTGCGACAACGAACGACATCAGTTACTTCGAGGACAATATCTCCGGCCTGTTCTCTTATGCGTCCGTCCATGCGGTGGCCCTTTACACTTCATTCGTCGTGCTCTACAACTTCGTCTGGATTAGGAGGCTTCGGGGTCCTCTCTGGCCATCCCTTGCCATCGCTTACAACGTCTGCCTTATCGTCCTGTCCTTCTATCTTGCGACACTCAACGATAATAAGGCGCTCTTCATAATCCTTCCTCTCGTTTTAGTGATGTTCTGGCTTATTTCAGTCATGAGAGGAGAAGCGGATGTTTCGGGTCCCTTCTTTTGGCTTGTCGCCTTGTATTTTATCCTGACAATTGCATACGCCTTGGTGCCTGCGTTCCAGATCCTCGTGGATACGCAAGTGTTTGGTCTGTTCGATATGGTTGGCAGTTCAGCTTCCGTCGGTACTGCTGCCGACGGCAGTAACGAGAGGATTGCTATCATCGGCTTCGCTCTCTTGAGACCGGCTACATGGAGTCTCGGAGAGGGTCTTGGAGCCTCAAGCTTCTACGCGTCCGGGTTCATGTCGTTTAACCACTTTGGTCAAGCGGATATGGGGTCTTTCTTGATTCTCATGGGGGTTTGGGAGACGGCAGCGTATGTAGCGTTTTTCCACTCCGTGGTTAGTGAGTTTATGGAGCAGGAAAAAGGATCTAATGGCCGGATTGTTCGTTTGCTCCTTTTGCTAACAATTCTTATTACCTTTCTGTATACGCAGTGCTTTACAAGGGTGAACTGCTGCTTGTGCCTACTGCTGCTCTGTGGAGCGCTGGCTTGGTCGTGGAATTCCTCGGCTGCAGACTATTTGATTATTGATAGAGACGAAGAACAGGTTTGAACATGAAAATAGGCATTTCCACATTTACGCATGGGGACAACTATGGGCAGAGGCTCCAGAACCTTGCTGTCCAAGAAACTCTCAAACTCTCGGGTGCAGATGTCCTTACGTTCAGACAGAAGGACTCGAGATCTGCCAAATACAAGCTCAAGTCTTTGGCTTCGCTCATTCCAAAGGGGCTTGCCGTTGCCCACATCCAGAGGCATCGTTCGTTTGAGGATTTCAATTCCCGTAACATTTCCTTTAGCCGGGAGGTTATATCTGATTCCAACCCTCCACGTGACATTAAATCCTATGACTTTTTCGTTGCTGGGAGCGACCAAGTTTGGTCTCCGTATTCCCCTGACGCTAACTCCACTATGTTTCTCACGTTTTCGCCAAGAGAAAAGCGCATTGCTTTTTCGCCAAGCTTGGCAGCTCCGACGATTCCCGAGGAGAAGCGTGAGCTGTTCCACGGCTATTTCGACGGGTTTGATAGGCTGTCCGTTCGTGAGCAGAAGAGCGCCGAGCTTATAAACAGTCTGTACGGCTTAAAGGCCGAGGTGTTGATTGACCCAACACTGATGTTTGACGGCTCCTGGTGGGAAAGGTATGAAAAAGAGCCGCACTGCGGGCTTCCAAATGATTATGTATTGACGTACTTCCTCGGGAGTGCAGCTTACGAAGAGAGGGTTGCCGAAATCTGTGATTCACTTAGCTGCAAGAGGGTCGATTTACTAGGGGATGCGCGCTACTACGCCCTCGGGCCTTCAGAGTTCCTCTATGCCGTCCGTCACGCAAAGCTTGTAGCGACAGATTCATATCACGGATCAATTTTCTCGATCTTGTTCGGGAAGCCGCTGATTTATTGCCCTCGTGAGTCCACTGGTCCAGACATGAGCAGCCGATTCGACACGCTAGCCAGCGAGCTGGGTGTTTCTTTCGTTGAGCGGTCAATTCTTTCCGTATGTAATTCGGAACTGCTCGAGAGTGACTATTCAAAGGCGTATGACAGGTTGGCAGCTCAGAGGAAGATCGTTGTTGAATTCCTCGATAGATGTGGATTGAGCATTCCCTCGGAGGCCGCCCGTGGCTAGCCAGCGTAAGGCGGGCGCCCTCCTCGGCTACGCCAACATCCTCGCAAAGAACCTCGTCAACCTCGTCTACACGCCGATGCTACTGTCCTACGTGGGGCAGGCGGACTACGGCGTCTTCCAGAGCTCGAACTCCTTTGTCTTCTCGCTGACGCTCCTGTCCTTCGGCTTCTCCGAGGCCTACGTGCGCTTCTACACGCAGACGGTGGCGCACGGCGGCGAGCGCGACATCCGGCACCTGAACGGCATGTACCTCACGCTTTACGTCGCCGTCACAGCCGCGGCGGTCGCCCTCGGCATGGGCTTCTCCGCAAACGCCGGCGCGGTGTTCTCGGCCGGGTTCACCGAGGCGCAGGTCTCGCTCGCCCGGGAGCTGCTCGCCATCATGACGCTCAACGTCGCCTCGACGTTGTTCACCGTCGTGTTCAATTCCTACATCACGGCGCACGAGCGCTTCGTCTACCAGCAGACCAGGCAGCTCGTCACCACGCTTGCGACGCCGCTGTGCGCCTGGGCCCTGCTGGCCGCCGGTATGGGGCCCGTGGGCGTTGCCCTAGCACAGCTCGCGGTGAACCTCGTCCTGCTCGCCCTCAACGCGCGCTACGCCATCGTCGTGCTGGGCATGCGCTTCGAGCTCAGGGGTGCCGACTGGGGCGTCATGCGCGGCATCGCCGCCTTCAGTGCCTGGATCTTCGGTAACCAGGTCTGCGAGATGGTCAATCAGAGCGTGCCCAACATCATGCTGGGGGCCATCTCGGGCGCGACTGCGGTATCTCTGTTCGCGGTGGCCGTGAACATCCGCCAGGTCTTCTACTCGCTCTCCACCACGATGTCGAACGTCTTCATTCCGAAGGTCAACCGCATCGTCGCCACCTCGGACGACAACGCCGAGCTCACTCGCCTTATGACGCGCGTGGGCCGCTACCAGATGGTACTGTTTTGCTGGGTGTACGGAGGTTTCGCTATTCTCGGGAAGTTTTTCGTGACGAGGTGGGCGGGCCCGGGCTTCGCCGAGGCCTACTGGCTCGTGCTCGCCATGACGCTACCCGTCATGGTGCCCCTCTGTCAGAACGTCGGCATCGAGATCCAGAGGGCCAAGAACATGCACCACGCCAGGAGTCTCGTCTACCTTGCGATGGCGGTCGGGAACGTTGCCTTCACCGCCGCGGCCGCCCCGGCGCTGGGGCCGTGGGCCCCCGCGATCGCCTATGTCGTCAGCATCGTGCTCGGCAACGGACTGTGGATGAACTGGTACTACCAGAAGCGGGTCGGTCTCGACATGCTCTTTTTCTGGAAGCGGAACCTGCCGGTGCTGCTCGCCTGGGCTGCCGTCACCGTCGCCTGCCTCGCTGGCACGGCGGCCCTGCCCGTCAACGGATGGCCCGCGTTCCTCGAGTGGGGCGCCGTTTACAGCGCGCTTTTCGCCATAGCCCTTTGGCTCGCCGTCCTAACGAAGGACGAACGTATCGCGGTCGTCTCTCGTCTCCCGTTCCTTAGATAGGGTCCATCATGAATGATTCCGAGAAATCCCCGAGGGTCGTCTCGCTTGGCGACCGTTGCTGCGGCTGCGGCGCGTGCGCTGCCCGCTGCCCCAAGTCATGCATCTCCATGGAACCCGATGATTGTGGCTTCCTACACCCCACCGTCGACGCCTCCGGGTGCGTAGGCTGCGGGGCGTGCGACGCCGTATGCCCGGCGCTCAACGCCCCTGGGGAGGACGGGTGCGAGTTCGCCCTCTGGGCGAAGGCTCATGACGTCGGCTTGCTCGATAGATCGTCGTCGGGCGGCGTGTTCGGTCTACTCGCCGGTGACGCTCTCTCGCGCGGCGGTGTTGTGGCGGGCGCCGCGTGGACGGACGGTTGCCGCGAGCTTCGTCACGTGCTCGTGGAGGACAGGCCGGCGCTCGGCGCCGTTATGCGCTCGAAATACGTTCAGAGCGCGGTTGGCCGCGGCGTCTTCGAGGGCGTCCGCGCTGCCCTGCGTGAAGGCAGGCCGGCGCTCTTTGCCGGTACTGCATGCCAGGTGGCTGGCATGCGCTCATACCTGGGGAAACTCGCCGACTCTGACCTCTTCCTCGGCGTCGACGTCATCTGCCACGGTGTTCCGTCTCCAGAGCTCTGGTCGCGCTGGGTCGACTACCGTGGTGAGGCCTTCGGGTCGGACGTCTGCGACGTCAATATGCGGAGTAAGACAACCGGATGGTTGTCTTACTCCGCTATGTACAAGCACATAGCGGAGAAAGACAACACCGGGGACACCGAGTCCCAGATATTCGGCAAAGACTGGTACATGAAAGCGTTTCTGGCCAATGCGAGCCTTCGTTCGTCCTGTCTGGCATGTCCAGCAAAGCGCTCCAGCGGCGCCGATATCACGCTCGGTGATTTCTGGGGGTTCCAGAATACCCATCCCGAGGTCGACAACTCCAAGGGCGTATCTGCCGTCCTATGCAATACCGAGAAGGGCGTGCGGGCATTCGAGGCTATTTCTGGGCTTACTGCAAACGGTCCGGCGACGCTTGATGGGGTAATCGCGGGCAACCCTAGCCTCGTCCATTCTGTCACGCCTTATCCAAGGCGCGACGAGTTCTTGAACGACGTGTCTGCCGGGCTTTCCATCCCAGATCTCATGGACAAGTGGGATTTCCGTCCCACTCTCTGGCAGCGTGTCCGCGGCAAGCTTGGTGGTATTAAACGACGACTAAAGAGACTCGTTGGAAGGAGAGCCTAGATGGCCAAGGATCGCTACCTTCAAGCTCTTCGTGGGCTTGCGATTTCCGCAGTGGTGCTTATCCACTGTCTTCCTCAATGTGCCGCGTCGGTCGCCATTCGCCCATTCCTCAACTTTTCTGTTGCGTTGTTCTTGTTTTTATCCGGTGTTCTTACCGACGAGCGCAAATTTAATGCGGGGGGGGGTCTTCGACGCCGCATTAGCAAGGTTGCCGGACCTTATGCGTTCTGGAGCGTTATCTATCTTGCGGCGTTTCCCGCCCTTCATGGGCGTCTGGGTTTCTGGCGTTCGCCGTGGGCTCCGTATCGGCTCAGATGTACTATCTATTGGTCTATTCACAGCTTGTGCTGCTTACTCCGGTACTGTTCAGGCTCCTTTCACGGTATAGGTTCTTTGTCTATTGTGTGACACCGGCTTGCTTGCTTCTAAGGGAGCTCGCTGCCGTTGCCGGTATCGCATTGCCTCTAATACAGGTTTTCTGCCCCATGTGGCTCATCTTTTATGTTTTCGGTCTCGACTGGAGGCGTTGGGCTGCGCTCATTGAAGGACGAACCACTCAGCTTGTTGCAGTGCTCTTTATATTTTTAATAATTCAGGAGGTCGCAGGCTTCTGGTGGTATTTGACTGGCGATTTCAATATGGCCACAACTCAGCTTAAGCTCGGTTCTGCCGCGACCTCTTTAGCTGTGATCGCGCTTCTTATGGCGGTTCCGGGATCATTCAAGTCGCGATTATCTTCTACTTTGCTTGTTGACCTTGGGAACGCCTCTTTTGGAATCTACCTCTGCCATATACTTGTTCTCAAGGCCGTTTGGAAACTGCTTGGATTATTCGTCATTCCACTTGGTGTTTCGACATTTGCTGTTTGGGCGCTAACTCTTGCCGGATCTTATTCGCTTGTATCACTTTGCGGTCGTTATTTGCCCGAACGAATTCACATCATTGTGGGATTATAAATTGATTTTCGATACTGGCGCTTTTCATAGCGTTGAAGCAAAGTGAGTCCATTACCAACATTTGGCACGCGATCATCGGTGAAGATACCGGACTTCCTGTTTTCGAACGAGAAGATGACTTTTTACTCAAAATGGCTGATTGGATTAACCAACCTGAAATAACCGGAATCAATCTCCCTTGGTCGAGCATCGAAAAATGGAAGGGGCAATTCAGGTAGCCATATTCCGCAGTCATTACCTTGCCTATTTCGTTAAGAATGAGGGGGTTTAGCAAAATAGGATACCCAAGTCTTATTTATCACTCGATCTAAAGCGCATTTCGATTGTAGAGGACAGATTAAATGAAAGGCATCATCCTCGCGGGCGGGTCCGGCACGCGACTTTACCCGCTCACTCTCGTGACCTCCAAGCAGCTGCTGCCGGTCTACGACAAGCCCATGATCTACTACCCGCTGTCCACCCTCATGCTGGCGGGCATCCGGGACATCCTGGTCATCTCAACGCCGACCGACCTGCCCAACTTCGAGCGCCTTCTCGGGGACGGCTCGCGCTACGGCGTGAACCTCTCCTACGCCGAGCAGCCGAGCCCGGACGGCCTCGCGCAGGCCTTCACCATCGGCGAGGAGTTCATCGCCGGCGAGCCGTGCGCGCTGGTGCTGGGCGACAACATCTTCTACGGCAACGGCCTGTCGCGCCACCTGACGCGTGCCGTCCAGAACGCCGAGTCGGGCCGCGCCACGGTCTTCGGCTACCACGTGGACGACCCCGAGCGCTTCGGCGTCGTGGAGTTCGACGGCGAGGGGAGGGCCATCTCCATCGAGGAGAAGCCCGCGGAGCCCAAGAGCTCCTACGCCGTCACCGGCCTGTACTTCTACCCGGGCGACGTGTCCTCCCGCGCCGCCGAGGTGAAGCCCTCCGCACGCGGCGAGCTGGAGATCACCACGCTCAACCAGATGTATCTGGAGGAGGGGACGCTCTCCGTGGTGACCCTCGGCCGCGGCTACGCGTGGCTGGACACCGGCACCATGGAGTCGCTCCACGAGGCGGCGGAGTTCGTCCGCGCCGTCGAGCACTCCCAGGACCTACCGGTCTCGGTGCCCGAGGAGATCGCCTGGGAGAACGGCTGGATCACGACCGCCGAGCTGGAGGAGGCGGCCAAGGCCTACGGCAAGTCGGTCTACGGTCGGCACCTGAAGAAGGTCGCCGCCGGCGAGATCGTCAACAGCCCGCGCGAGTACTAAACGATTCAATGGGAGATACAGATATGTCTGAAGAGCTCTTCGAGCCCAGGAACATCATCGTCACGGGCGGCTGCGGCTTCATCGGCAGCAACTTCGTGCACCACGTCGTGAACAACCACCCCGGGGTGCACGTCACCGTCCTGGACAAGCTGACCTACGCCGGCAACCCCGAGAACATCGCGGGCCTGCCCGCCGACCGCGTCGAGCTCGTGGTGGGCGACATCTGCGACGCGGAGCTGCTGGATAGGATCGTCCCCGGCCACGACGCGATCGTGCACTACGCCGCCGAGAGCCACAACGACAACTCCATCGCCGACCCGGAGCCCTTCCTGCGCACCAACGTCGAGGGCACCTTCCGCCTGCTGGAGGCCGTGAGGAAATACGGCGTCCGCTACCACCACGTCTCCACCGACGAGGTCTACGGCGACCTGGCGCTCGACGACCCGGCGAAGTTCACCGAGGAGACGCCCTATAAGCCCTCCTCCCCGTACAGCTCGACGAAGGCGTCCTCCGACATGCTCGTGCGCGCCTGGACCCGCACCTACGGCCTGCGCACCACGATCTCCAACTGCTCCAACAACTACGGCCCCTACCAGCACGTGGAGAAGTTCATCCCCAGGCAGATCACCAACATCATCGACGGCGTCCGCCCCAAGCTCTACGGCCGCGGCGAGAACGTCCGCGACTGGATCCACACCGAGGACCACTCCTCGGCCGTCTGGGACATCCTCACCAAGGGCCGCATGGGGGAGACCTACCTCATCGGCGCCGACGGCGAGAAGAACAACATCACGGTCCTGCGCATGATCCTGGAGGCCATGGGGCGCGACCCCGAGGACTTCGACTGGGTCGCCGACCGCCCCGGCCACGACCGCCGCTACGCCATCGACTCCACCAAGCTGCAGACCGAGCTCGGCTGGCGCCCGACGCACACCGACTTCGCCGAGGGCCTCAGGGCCACCATCGACTGGTACGTCGCCAACGAGGCCTGGTGGCGCCCGGCCAAGGAGGCCACCGAGGCCCGCTACCGCGCGCAGGGGCAGTAGGGAGAGGAGAGACATGGCAGACATCGCATTCGAGAAGGACCTCTCCGTCACCGAGACCGGCATCGGGGGCCTCAAGGTCGTCGACCTGGCCGTCCACGGCGACTCGCGCGGCTGGTTCAAGGAGAACTGGCAGCGCGCCAAGATGACCGCCCTGGGCATCCCGGACCTCCGCGTCGTCCAGAACAACATCTCCTACAACGACAGCCGCGGCGTCACCCGCGGCATCCACGCCGAGCCCTGGGACAAGTTCATCTCCGTGGCCCGCGGCTCGGTCTTCGGCGCCTGGGTGGACCTGCGCGAGGGCAGCGAGACCTTCGGCAAGGTCTACACCTGCACCCTCGACCCGTCCAGGGCCATCTACGTCCCGCGCGGCGTGGGCAACTCCTTCCAGGCCCTGGAGGACGGCACCGCCTACACCTACCTGGTGGACGCCCACTGGTCGCTGGAGCTGAAGAGGACCTACACCTTCGTGAACCTCGCCGACCCCGAGCTCGCCATCGAGTGGCCCATCCCGCTAGCGGAGGCCACCGTCTCCGAGGCCGACCTCAACCACCCGATGCTGAAGGACGTCGTCCCCATGGCTCCGAAGCGCACCCTCGTCACCGGCTGCAACGGCCAGCTGGGCCACGCGGTGCGCGCGCTCGCGGAGGAGCGCGGCGTGGCGAAGGACTTCGACTTCTGCGACATCGACACCTTCGACATGTCCGACCCGGACGCCTACGCACAGTACGACTGGTCGCTCTACGGCACCGTGATCAACTGCGGCGCCTACACCGCGGTCGACCGGGCCGAGACCCCCGAGGGCCGCGTGGCCGCATGGAAGGCCAACGCCACCGGCCCGGCCCTGCTCGCCCGCACCTGCGCCGAGCACG
>CAVGCW010000007.1:0-132609 GCA_963628025.1 Alloprevotella sp.
CGTGGGAGGCCAGGGCGCCGCTGACCGGTGGACGGCACCGAGCCGTCATCGAACTGAGAAGGGGGAGGCCTCGCGGCCTCCCCTTTTTTTTGCGTTTACGGGCTTTTGTCTCACATAGTAGCTGTGTTTTATAACCCTCGTTTGTCGCATCTTCTGTGAACGGGCTACAATAACTTAGTCTGTGCGATATGGAGGTGAACATGGCTGAAGCTGGTATCGGCGTTGATATCGTCGAGATTTCCCGTATGAAATCAATTCTTGAAAAGACGCCGTCGTTTGCTCGGCGTGTGTTTACCGAAGAAGAGCGTGCGTATTGTGATGCATCATCGCGTCCCGCTGCTCACTATGCCAGCCGCTTTGCTTCGCGCGAGGCGGTACTTAAAGCTCTTGGCACGGGTTTTAGTCAAGGCGTTGGTCGCAAGGATGTTTCGGTTACGCGTGATAAACTCGGCAAACCGAAGGCGCTGCTTTCGGGCCGTGCTCTCGAGATCGCTCAAGAGCTGGGTGTTGTTGAGGTCGCTCTTTCCATTACGCTTACAGGAGACTTAGCCGTTGCGAATGCCATCGCGATTACCGAAGATGCTCGGCCTAAGCCAAAAGATGAAAAGGTGAGCACCAAGAAACGCGTTGCGCAGACATTTAAAGAGGCTCGCTCTGTTTTAGATGAGCTTGAGCAGCTGCAGAATTCAGCATTGACGGAGCACCTGGGCGATGCTTCGCAAGATACGCTAGGAGCATAGATGAAACCGGTTTTGAGTACCGAAGAAGTCGTTCGTCTCGAGGATATCATCGAACGCGAAGGGACTTCGAAGGCCGAGCTTATGGAGCTAGCGGGTGAGTTTGCCGCCAACGAGGTTTTGAAGCTCAATCCCGATCGGGTTCTCTTTCTGGTCGGTTTTGGTAATAATGGCGGCGACGGTTGGGTTGCCGCCGATATTCTGAGCCATAAGGGTGTGGACGTCGATATCGTTTCTCCGGTTGAGCCGGATGAGATTCCTGCTGCTCTGGCACGTCATGTTGCTCGTCGTACTGCCGGCCGCGATGTGCACGTTTGCGTCGGCCCCTCGCGTGACGAACTCGAGGTTTTGATCGATAAGGCCGATGTTGTTGTCGATGCCATATTTGGTACCGGTTTCCACGGGAATCTGCGTGCGCCGTTCTCCATCTGGATTCCTACGGTCAATGAATGCGCCGATTGTGTCGTATCCATTGATGTCCCCTCGGGCCTGAATGCCGAGACGGGCGTTGTTGATGACGACTGCATTCGTGCCGAGCATACGGTGACGATGATTGCGCCCAAGATTGGTCTGTATAGCGCTGATGGCCCTGAGTATGCTGGCGATTTGATCTGCGGCAATCTTTACGACCGTCTTGACGAGGTCATCGATGATGTCGACCACGCCGCCGAGATTGTCGAGCCCGGTGACTTAGTTGATTACTTTGCTCCACTACCTACGAATATCGATAAGTATTCCCGTGGCTCTGTGCTTATTGTCGCCGGATCTGCACAATATCCTGGTGCTGCCATTATGGCGGCCAAGTCTGCAGCTCGCGCGGGTGCTGGTTACGTGGCAGTCGCGGCTCCTGACGCCTGCGCCAATCTTATTCGCATGGCGCTTCCTTCGATTCCCGTCTTTGCTATTCCGTCTGATTCCCGCGGCTCCTTTGGCGCCGCTGCGCGCATGACGGTGTGCGAGATTGCAAAGAAGTACAGCTGCGTACTGTGCGGTCCCGGTATGACGACGTCTGCCGGCGCTATGCAGGTGGTTTCGGGCTTGCTCGAGCTTGATGTACCGCTTATTTTGGATGCCGATGCACTCAACTGCCTTGCTAAGATTGCCATTGACGGTATTGATAGTAACCCCGAGATGTATCGTCGCGAGCAGCCGTTGGTTATGACGCCGCACTATCGTGAGCTTTCGCGTCTGGTTGCCGGTGACGAGGTGAACGACCTTGGTACCGCGATTGCAGCCGCGCAGAAGGTTGTCTGGGCTGCAGGCTCCGACAATCTGGTGGTCATTGCCAAGGGGCCGACGACGGCTATCTGTGGCGTTGAGCGCGTTCTGTTGCCGCTCTCGGGTCCGGCTTCTCTGGCAACTGCCGGTTCGGGTGATGTTCTCGCGGGTATTTTGGCCGGCACGCTTGCCACCATGCGCGACGAAATGGATCGTTGGGAGTTGCTGTATTCGTACGCCGTCGCACTTCACAGCTACGCCGGTTTTGCCGCGGCGACGGAGTATGGTGAGAAGAGCGTTATCGCGACCGATCTTATCGACTTGATCGGTCCTGCCATGGAGCTGGCGGCAAAGGATGCGCTCGAAGATCTGGGAATCATGGACGAAGGGTCGGATGACTAATCATGAATAAAGCCGATTTGACGCGCTGGTCCTGGGTCGAGATCGACCGCGGGGCGCTCCGTCGCAACACGAGGGCCTATAAGAACTTGTTGAATCCACGTCAGCGCCTGTGCTGCGTGGTCAAGGCCGATGCTTATGGTCATGGAGCTGTTGAGTGCGCCAAGATCATGTATTCGGCCGGTGCCGACATGTTTGCCGTGGCGACGGTTAACGAGGGCGTTGAGCTCCGACAGGGCGGGATTACGAAACCCATCCTCATCCTAAGCGAGCCGCCTATCGAGGCCATTCCGACGTTGCTCGAGTTTGATATCATGCCCTCGGTCTATACGTCTGACTTTGCTCTTGCGTATGGCGAATGTGCCGTCGCGGCGGGCAAGGTGGGCAAGTATCATCTCGCCATCGAGACAGGTATGAATCGTATCGGCGTACACTACACACAGGTGCTCGACTTTGTCCGCGGTATTAATTTCCATCGCGGTATTCAGTGCGACGGCGTATTTACGCACTTCGCCACGGCCGATGAACCTTCGGGCTGGGACTACAAGCTGCAGTGTCAGCGCTTTACCGAGGCCGTTCAGGCCATTAAGGATGCGGGTTTTGAGTGCGGTATCGTGCACTGCGCCAACACGCCGTCCTCGATGCTCGACCCCTCGATGCATTTTGATATGATTCGCGCCGGCGTTGGCTTGTATGGCATGCAGCCGTGCGAGCTGAGTGGCCGCGTGATGCAGCTTGATCCCGTTATGAGCGTCCATGCGCGCGTGACGCGCGTGGCACACCCTGCGATGGGTGAGGGCGTGGGCTACGGTTTTACCTACCGCGTACCGCGCACGCGCGTTCAGATCTGCACGCTGCCGATCGGTTATGCCGACGGCCTATCGCGTACGCTTTCCAATCGTATGGATGTGCTGTATCGCGGCGAGCGCGTGCATCAGGTTGGCAATATCTGCATGGACCAGTTTATGGTCGCCATTCAGTCCAACCCGGCACACGAGATTCCCGAGGCCGAGTATGGTGACGAGATGATTATTGTCGGCCGCGATGGCGATGCCGAGATCACTATGGACGAGATGGCCCGACTGCGCGGAACGATTAACTACGAGGTCGCCTGCGGCTTTGGCATGCGCCTCGACAAGGTCTACGTGTAGGAGTCGCCATGGGCGTCATGCACATCCCTGGCCATACCCATCAGGCACCACGTGAGGTCGCACTCGAGGAAATTGAGGCCGTTCTGGGCGATTGTCACCTCTGCCAGCTCTACCAGTCGCGTCACAATATCGTGTTTGGCGTGGGAAACCCCCGCGCTCGTGTGATGTTTATTGGCGAGGCGCCGGGCCGCAATGAGGATTTGCAGGGCGAGCCCTTTGTGGGGGCGGCAGGCGAGGACCTCAACGGCATTTTGTCGCTGGCGGGGCTCAAACGCGAAGACGTCTACATTGCCAACGTGCTTAAGTGCCGCCCGCCGGGAAACCGCAATCCACGTCCCGAGGAAGTGCTGGCTTGCTCGCCGTTTTTGCGTGAGCAGATTCGAAGCATCTGGCCCGATATTATCGTGACGCTCGGCAACCCCGCGACGCACTTTGTGCTTAAGACCGAGATTGGCATTACTAAGCTGCGCGGCAGGTTCCACCAGATGGGGCATTTTGTAGTAATGCCCACGTTCCATCCGGCAGCAGCGCTACGCAATCCGACGTGGCAGGAACTGCTGGAGGAAGACTTTAAGATGCTGGGCGACTATCTGGAGCGACATCCCGCACCAGAGGACGCCTCGGAATAATAAGGAGCATATATGTCCCTGGAGCGCCTGGGGGTAGGTACTTACAAAACGACTTGCGCTGCCGATACGGAGTACTTTGGCGAGCTAATTGCACCGTGCCTTGAGGACGGCGATGTGCTCATCCTGACCGGTGGCCTGGGAGTGGGCAAAACTCACTTTACCAAGGGCGTCTCGCGCGGGCTGGGCGATGGGCATATGGTTACGAGCCCTACGTTTGCGCTCATGGCCGTTCACGATCAAGGCCGTATTCCGCTGTTTCACTTTGATCTATACCGCCTGGAGCATGCCTACGAGCTCGAGGATACGGGCATTTTCGATGTGCTGGGCTATGAGGGTGCTTGCCTGCTGGAATGGGGCGAACAATTCCAAGACGAGCTGACGGATGAGTATCTTTCGGTGACGCTCAAGCGTGATGAGGGCGACAGCGATGTGCGAACGATAACGCTCGAGGCGCACGGTGACCGCGCAATGGAGCTTTCCCATTTGATTGATAAGGCTGTACAAGATGAGCTTGCATAACGACAACGCGCTGGTGGTGGCGCTCGATACTTCGACCGACATGCTTGCCTGCGCGGCAAGCTGGATTGATGGGCAGACGGGCGAGACGAAGCTCGTGAGTGGCGACCACATGTGTCGCCGTCACGCCAACGTTGAGCTCGTGAATACCGTTGATGGCGTGCTGGCTCAAGCCGGTCTGGATCGCAGCGATGTTGGTTACTACGTGGTCGGCCGCGGCCCGGGGTCGTTTACGGGTGTGCGCATCGGCATCTCCACTGCCAAGGGCTTCGCGCGCGGTGCCAATGTTCCGCTGCTGGGCGTGTCGACGCTCGACGCTTGCGCTTGGACGGCGTGGAAGGCTGGCGTGCGCGGCAAGCTTGGTATCTTGGCCGATGCTATGCGCGGTGAGGTATATCCGGCGCTGTATATGCTGGTCGATGAGGGTCCCGAGCGTCAATTTGAGCGCGAACACGTGGTCAAGGCCGCCGTGGCGCTCGATGAGTGGCGCCAAGCAGCGGACTGGGACCAGGTTCAGCTGACTGGTGACGGTCTCGTGCGCTATGGCAAGCTGTTGGGTGAGGACGAGACCGCCCGCTGCGTGGAGCGCGACCTGTGGTGGCCTTCGGGCGAGGGCTTGCTGCTCGCGCACGCTGCGGGTGACGGCGATCCGGCTCGCGTCCTGCCGATTTACACGCGCCTTTCTGATGCCGAGGAAAACGAGCGCAAGCGTCTTGGTCTTGCCGAGAGTGCGCAGAGCGAAATTACGGGCGTTGCCGATGAGCTCGCCGGTCGTCATCTGCAGTTCCGTCCCATGGGCGCGGCGGATGCCGAGGGCGCGAGCGCGCTGGAGGCTGCCTGCTTTGAAGGTGCCGGACACAAGGCGTGGACGCCGGGCATGTTCCTGTCCGAACTGGGCGAGGACGTCGCTGCGCCGCGTAGTTGGTGGGTGGCACACGACGACGGCAAGCTGCTGGGCCTTGCCGGCGGTATGGTCGTGGACGGTGATGTGCAGATTCTGGATGTCGCCGTCGACCCGGCACATCGCCGTGAGGGCATTGCCCGCAAGCTGCTGTCGCATGTGAGCTATGATGCCCAGATGCTCGGCTGCACCACGGCTTCGCTCGAGGTCGAGGACGGCAACGAGGGAGCGATCGCGCTTTATAACGCTCTGGGCTTTACCGAGGCAGGACGGCGCCGCGGCTACTATGGTGCCGGCAAGGATGCCATCGTCATGACGGCTCCGCTGCCCCTGGTGCTTCCGGTCGACAATGCTTCGCCCGAGCCGACGGCGGCAGAGCAGCGCGTATGGCCGCTGCCTGCGCCTGGGCGCTCCGAGGGGGAGCGTGCCGAAATTGAGCGCCGCCGCCTAGTGCTCGCTATCGAGAGTTCCTGCGACGAGACGGCCGTGGCGATTATCGATGCGGATGGCAATATGTTGGCCAACCAGGTGTCGACACAGATTGATTTTCATGCCCGCTTTGGCGGCGTGGTGCCCGAGATCGCCTCGCGCAAACACGTTGAGGTGATTGTGAGTGTCGTGGATGCGGCGCTCGAGGATGCCGCAGCATCGCTTGGTCTTGAGGGTGGAGCCATTGCCCCCAGCGAGCTTGCCGCCGTGGGCGTGACACAGGGTCCGGGCCTGGTGGGCGCCCTCGTGGTGGGCGTTGCCTTTGCCAAAGGCTTTGCCTACGCTGCCGGTAAGCCGCTCGTATGCGTCAACCATCTGGAGGGGCACCTGTTTGCCAACCTGCTGGCGCAACCCGACCTCAAACCGCCGTTTATCTTCACGCTTGTCTCGGGTGGGCACACCATGCTCGTGCACGTGAAGGCGTGGGGCGACTACGAGGTGCTCGGTGAGACGCTCGACGACGCCGTGGGCGAGGCCTTCGACAAGGTGGCCAAGGCGTTGGGCCTGGGCTATCCCGGTGGCCCCATCATTTCCAAGCTGGCCGAGACAGGCAATCCCCGCGCGATTGATTTCCCCCGTGCGCTCAACAGCAGGGGAGACTATCGTTTCTCGCTTTCGGGCCTTAAAACGGCCGTGACGCTCTACATCGAGCAGGAGACCAAGGCCGGGCGCACGATTCACCTGCCCGATCTGGCAGCTTCGTTTGAGGCAGCTGTCTTTGACGTGCAGTACAAGAAGGCCAAAAACGCATTGCACGCTACCGGATGCAAGGAATACTGCATCGGCGGCGGCGTCTCGGCCAACCCGCATCTGCGCGAGATGATGATCAAGAAGCTTGGGCGTCAGGGGATTCGCGTAACGGTGCCGCCTCTCTCGGCATGCACCGACAACGCCGCTATGATCGCGGAGGTCGCCCGCCGTAAATTCGACCGAGGAGAAATCTCGCCGTTCGACGTCGACGCCGATCCGAACATGACGCTGTAGTCGTACGGTTGCGGTCCCCGGTGCTGCCCGGGCGCCAACGGCCGCATATGAACTTTCCTGCTCTACAGTCCTGCTCACGACGGAGGCCACATTAAGTGGCCTCCTGTTCGTGCGGAACTCGCGATAAAGTTCATATGCGGCCGTTGGCGCCCGGGCAGCGCCGGGGACCTTTCTGTATCGATATAGCTTCTGAGCTGGTTTGGCGTCGACAACGTCCAGCAAGATTAACAAGCCAGTGTCGAATTTCCGGCGTTCTTTAGCTGAAAGAAAAGATGGCATGCGGAGCTTTGCTCCGCATTTGGGATGGGGGCCCCGAGAGCGGCGGGAGCCGGGCGGCGCATATGAACTTTATCGCGAGTTCCGCACGCAAAGGAAAGCACTTAATGTGCTTTCCGTCTTGCGCAGGACTGTAGAGCAGGAAAGTTCATATGCGCCGCCCGGCTCCCGCCGCTCTCGGGGGCATCTCTCATGCAAAAACTTTTGTTGGGTAAAGTCCGAGGTCAGTGGCGTTTTATACCGAGAAATTCAAAAAAAGTTGAAAATTCATTACATATTTGCGTTGACTTTAGGCAACTAAAGTTTCATACTCCTTTTCATCCACTGGGGGATGTGAACACGCACGGATCGTTCACATCATGATTGAAGAGGATTTCTTAGACATGTTCACGCATCAGCTAAACATTATCAGCGTAGTAATTATCTGATGCGGGTTAGCACATACAGCTAGCCCGTACGATAACGGGCGGCTGATGAAGATGAGGGCCGTCGAGCGCAACCGACGGCCCTCATTTTTTATGTCTAGGAAGTTCTTTTTAGAGGAGGAAATGTAATGAACGGAGTTTTGCTCATGGTTGTGGCCGCGGCGGTGCTCGCCTGCGGCTATCTGGGCTACGGCCGCTGGCTGGCCAACAAGTGGGGCGTTGACAAAGAGGCCCTCACGCCGGCCAAGCGCATGAAGGACGGCAACAGCTTCTCGCCCGTCTCCGCCTTCACCGCGTTTTCGCACCAGTTCAGCTCGATCTGCGGTGCTGGCCCTGTCACGGGTACGATCGTCGCCATGGCCTTTGGCTGGCTGCCCGTCGTGCTCTGGGTCCTCGTCGGCGGCATCTTCTTTGGCGCCGTCCACGACTTTGGTGCCCTGTACGCTTCGATGAAGAACAACGGCAAGTCACTCGCTCAGCTCATCGAGAAGTACATCGGCAAGACCGGCCGTCGCCTGTTCCTGCTGTTCTGCTGGCTGTTCTGCATCATTGTCATCGCCGCCTTCACCGACATGGTCTGCAAGACGTTCATGTTCACCCCGGCCGTTGACGCTTCTGGTGCTGCTACCGGTGTCATCGACTTCACCAAGTCCTATGCCGCCGGCTGCGCTGGTACCATCTCCATCCTGTTCACCTTCGTCGCTATCGCCTTTGGTTGGGCTCAGAAGAAGTTCAACCTCACCGGCGCTGCCGAGTTCGTCACCGGCGTGGTCCTCATGGTTCTCATGTTCGCCGTCGGTATGCAGTTCCCGGTTTACCTGGATAAATTCCAGTGGTTCGCCGTCGTCATGGTCTACCTGGTCTTCGCTGGCGCTATGCCCATTCAGATGCTCAAGACCCCGCGTGACTACCTCACTTCCATCATGATGATCGTCATGATCGTCTGCGCTGTCCTCGGCATCGTCGTCCTGGGCGTTAACGGCCAGGCCACCATCACCGCTCCGGTCTTCACCGGCTTCTCCACTGCCTCCGGCATGATGTTCCCGGTCCTGTTTGTCTCCGTTGCCTGCGGTGCTCTCTCCGGTTTCCACAGCCTCGTTTCTTCCGGCACCTCTTCTAAGCAGGTCGAGAAGGAGCAGGACGCCGTCAAGGTCGGTTACGGCGCCATGATCGTCGAGTCCTTCGTCGGCATCCTTGCCATCATCGTCGCCGGCATCATGTTCTCCGATATGAACACCGCCGGTACCGGCGCCCTCAACGCCGGTGTCGCTTCCACCCCGTTCCAGATCTTCGCCGCCGGCATCTCCCGCGGTATGCAGGCCTTCGGTGTTGACGGCACGCTCGCAACCGTATTCATGACCATGAACGTTTCCGCTCTGGCCCTGACCTCGCTCGATGCCGTCGCCCGCATCGCTCGCACCTCGTTCTCCGAGTTCTTTGCCCAGACCAACGATGCCCTGGCCATCGAGTCCAAGGCCGGCTACATGAAGGTCCTCGGCAACCCCTGGTTCGCCACGGTCGTCACCCTGCTTCCCGGTCTCGCCCTCGCTTTTGGTGGCTATGCCAACATCTGGCCGCTCTTTGGTGCTTCCAACCAGCTGCTCGGCGGCATGACCATGATCACCCTCGCCGTGTTCTGCAAGTGCACCGGCCGCAAGGGTTGGATGCTCTACGTGCCCGTCGCCTTCCTGCTCTGCTGCACCTTCACCTCGCTGGTCCAGAGCGCCATGGGCTGCATGACCGCCGTCCAGGCCTACGGTTTCTTCGGTACCATCCCGGCTACCGCCACCACGGCCGCCGTCTCCGTCGCCGCCACCAAGGGCCTGCAGCTCGTCTTTGCCGTCCTGCTGATGGTCCTGGGCCTCATCGTCGCCGTCAACTGCCTCAAGGAGTTCTTCGGCAAGGAGGTTGGCTCCATGCCTGATGAGGAGCCCGAGTGGTCCGATATGGGCAAGGCCGAGTACGGTCGCGCCGCTGCCGCTGAGGCTCCTGCCGACGCCGAGGCCGTCAAGGCCTAGTCGGTCGGACGGGTTGAATCTCTCATCCATATGACTCGGAAAGACCGGGTCCGCAACGACGCGGACTCGGTCTTTTTTTTTCATGCGAAAGCGGGTGACGCTCGAGTGTTCTCGCAGATGTTTTGCGTGGATAAGGGCGTGCGTTGTACCATATAAACGTATATGTGTACATATGAAAGGGGCCCCGTGGCCAAGACGGTATATTCCGATAATCAAAACAATGTCGATGCTTTGGCTGAGCGCCTGAGCAGCCAGACGTCGCTTTCTGCTGAGCGCGCCAAGCTGGTTGCCTACGACCTGCTCTGCCGCAAGGCGCTCAAGATTAAGTCGAGCGCGCTGGCGCAGATTTTCCGCTCCGTCGATAAGGAGTGCGACACCAAGGCGATGCGCGATGAGCTTATCGCGGCAAAGATCGTGACCAAGATCGAGGGTAGCGGCATTAACGGGCGCCCGGCGTTCTATACCATCAATGCCGAGATCCGCGTTGCCCAGGAGCAGCCTGCCGAGTCCGTCGAGGGTTTTGTCGTCGAGGATTCCGCTGACGTGCCTGCTGTGGAAGAAGCTGCTCCGCGTGAGCATGTCGATACCGATGAGTTGCTCGATGAGAACGTCGTGCGTGCCTTTACGGCCAAGGCAGGACGCGGCGGTTTTGGCGGGGGTGGCAAGCGCGATACGCAGCGCCGCGCCCAGCAGGAGCGCTTCCGTCGCGCCGTTGCTCGAAAGGGTGAGACGGATGCTGAGGCTGTTGAGACCGAGGTTGCCGCTGAGTCGCAGAAGCCCGCGAAGGAACAAAAGCCCGTGGAGGCCCAAGAGCCCAAGCGTCGTCGCGGTGCTCACTTCAAGGCTGCGCAGCAGGATGTCGCGCGTGAGGTTGAAGAGCCTTCCGAGGTTGCAGACGATGTTGAGGAGTCTGCCAAGAGGGCTCCGGGTTCGTGTCGTCCCGGCCGCGGTTTTGCAGGGCGCGCGTATCCCGTAAAGCGTCAGGAGAAGGGCGAGCCGGCTTCGACCGCTCAGGCCGATAAGGCCGAACAAACCGAGAAAACCGTTGAGCCGGCGGCTCGCGAGCAGCAACCTTCCGAGTCGCAGCCTGCGGCTGACACCGAGGTCAAAGTTCAACAGTCCGCTGATAAACAGGCGGGGGAGAGCGCTTCGAGCAAGTCCCGCCGTCGTCGTCACCGTGGCGGACGTGGCTCAAATGCCGAAACCGTGGCCGAGAAGGCGACAACGCAAAACAAGGATGTGAAGGCTGAGACCCCGGTGGAGCAGCCCAAGCGCCAGCCGGCGAAGGGGGACAAGCCTGAACGTTCGCAAAAGAGCTCGTCCGCGCCAAAGCAAGAGCGCAAAGCTCAGGCAGATTCCAAGCACAAATCCCAGGCGCAGCCCAAACCGACTGCAAGCGATGCGGCCGCCCAGCAGCCTGAGCAGCCCGCTCATGGCGAGGTTTCGGCGTTTGCTCTGGCCCGTGTCCTGGGCAGGCAGCTGCTCAAGGTCGTTCCCACGCCAATGGCGCTCTCCAAGATTAAGGAGCAACAGACTCAAATCGTTAAGGTCGAGGGCAAGGACGGCAAAAAGGCTCCGCAGCGCACTCAGCACAACGAGATGTCCAACCGCAAGATTGCCGAGGAGATTGCGATCATCCAGGCTTGGATTGAGCAGAATCGCGGTGCCGACACGCCGGTCGCTTCACGTCGCCAGCGCGCCTACCAGATTTTTAACGATGAGAAGGCCTTTGACGGCAAGCACGGCGAGCGCTTGATTCGGCGTATGACCGAAAAGGGCATCAGCATGCAGGCGATCAAGGTCGCCCCCAATCGCCCCGTGCACTTTACGGGCTTCTTTACGCTGGGCGCCGACAAGCCGTTCATTATGGTCGAGAACCTGGACACCTACGACGAGATCGTCAAGCTGCTGCGTGGCCGCAAGCACGCCAAGCTCTTTGGCATCAAGGTGGGCGGCGTGATTTTTGGCGGCGGATGCAAGGCGAGCGTCTCGCATGCCCTGGACGATTATCTGGCCGAGATTGGCTATCGCTTTAACTACGTCTACTACGTGGGCGATATCGATCGCGAGGGCGCGCGCATCGTCGAGCAGACTCGCAATGCCAATGTGGTTGAGATTCGCCTGCATGCCGGCATGTATCGCGCTATGCTCGCCGAGCATAAGCGTCGCGTGAAGGCCGGCGGCGAGTGCGAGCCCGCGGCTGCCAACCAGGGTGTGCCGCAGAACCTGGCAGCGACGATCAAAGATCTGCCCATGGTCACGCGCGTGCAGTTCCGCAACGTGCTGCGCGAGGGCGGGCGCATTCCGCAGGAGATTCTGATGACCGCAGACTATCGGGATGGCGACTCGGGAAGCTTCGACCGCATGCTGAACAACTAGGGCGTTCGGCCCCGGGAGAGTGGGGACACCGGCTTAGGTTTCCTGCTCTACAGTCCTGCTCACGACGGAGGCCACATTAAGTGGCCTCCTGTTCGTGCGGAACTCGCGATAAACCTAAGCCGGTGTCCCCACTCTCCCGGGGCCTGCGGCTACTTGGTTGTCGCATGCGGCTCGCTTTTCGGAACTGGGCTGATATTTTCTTGATGTTAGGCGCTCTTGGTCCTTTCGGGCTTGGGGCGTCTGTCTAATATAGGTAGATTCCTTGCGGGTTCGAATTTCTCCGCTTGCCCACAAGAAAGCGCCCTGGGCCGTTATGGGCTCAGGGCGCTCAATTGTAATGGCTGGGACGGAGGGATTCGAACCCCCAACAGCCGGCACCAAAAACCGGAGTTCTACCGTTGAACTACGTCCCAATGTGTGGCGTTGCCCAAAAGCAACTCGTTTAGTTTACCTAATCTGCGAGGGCATCGCAAACGCCATCGAGCAGGCGTACGGCGAGTGTCTGCGCGTCGCTGGCCGTGAAGGTGCCGTTGTAGCGCGTCATGCCCGTGAGCTCAATGCGAATGCGAGCCGGCTTCTGCTGCGCGGCGACATTGGCGGTGCGGATGCGCTGGGCCAGGTTGTGGCACTCGGCGAGGGCGATCGTGGCGCGCGGCGCTGCATCTGCGGGCAGCTCATCGCTTGCGATCTCGAGCACCAGGTCAACGTCGGTTGGGACCTCGGAGTCGCAGAGCATCATGCCGCTGTTGTCGGTCGTTGCCGTGGCGATATTCCACATGCGCGACGCAACGCTGCGTGCGATGGGGTCCTCGCCGATAACGGCAATCTGGAAGCGCTCGAGCACGTTGGCGGCGCGAGCAAAACCGATACGGGACTCGGCTTCGGTGACCGAGGGCTTGCCCTCCCACACATGGTGCAGGCGGTTGATGTAGGCGTAGGTGTCCTGGAAGGCCATGCCGTCGGCAAACAGGCCGACATTTTCCTGGAACTGCTGCAGGGCGGCCTCGGTATGCGGACCAAAGTAGCCGTCGTCTTCGCCACAGGCAAAGCCCAAAACGTTGAGAGCGCGCTGCAGGGCCTGCACATCGGCGCCATGGAAATTGGGCATGCGCAGATAGAGAGTGCGGTCGCCCAGCTTATACGAAGCGTCTACAAGGGCGCTCCAGCAGGGGATATCGACGGCATGACCGGCAGCAAGGCCGCTGTCGAGCCTGAAGGTGCTGACGGCCTGCTCAGTGGTGGCTCCAAAGTACTTGTCGGTGACTTCGGCGGCATCAATCGTGTAGCCGAGCTGCAGGAGACGAGACTGCACGTCTTCGACGGCTGCTCCTTGCATGCCCGTTGTAATAGGTTCCATGAACGAACCCCTTTCGGCGTACCATTCGTACTATTTGAGCGTCTGTCGGATAGACAACGCAAAGGGATGCATAAACATTCACTCAACAGTGTAGCAAGTTGTGCCTAAATACGCTGCTGACAGGTTTTATAACCCCCGTTAGTTAAGGCGCTCCACAAAGAAATCTGCCATGGAGAGGAACAGCTCGCGTGCGTGCGGATCAAGCTCAACGTTCTCGATGGCCGCTTTGGCCTTAGCGGTCAGGTCGAGCGCGTAAGTGTGGGCGTAATCGATGGAGCCGGTCTCCTGGAAGATCTCCACGGCGCGTGCGAGCTGCGCGGGATCATCGGTGCCCGAGGAAAGAATCGCCTCGACCTCGTCGTGGTGGCGCTCATCAGAGAGGGCGTGTACGGCGACAAGCGTGCGCTTGCCCTCGGTGATGTCGGTGCGGAAGTCCTTGTTGGCGGCTTCCTTAGTGCCGACAAGGTTGAGCAGGTCGTCCTGAATCTGAAAGGCGAGGCCCGTGTGCAGGCCAAAGGTGCGCAGCGCCTCGATTTGCTCATCGCTGCCGCCGCCAATAATGGCTCCGGCGGCAAGCGGCGTCGCTCCGCTGTAAAACGCGGTCTTGTGCGTCGCCATGTCCAGGTAGTCATCAACCGAGATATCAAAGCGCCCGTCACGGACCCAACCCAGGTCGAGCGCTTGACCCTCGATGGTGCGGACGATCATCTCGGTGAGCTCGTGGAGCACGCGGAGTTTCACGTCTGCCTCGAGCGTGGGGTCGTCGAGAACCGTCTTGGTGACCATGGTGAGCGCCAGGTCGCCACAATTGATGGCAAGCCCCGTGCCCTCGGTAAGGTGCATGCAGGGCTTGCCTCGACGAAGCTGTCCGTTGTCGGCGATGTCGTCGTGGATCAGCGCGCCCGACTGGAAATGCTCGATGGCTGCCGCGGCACTGCGGGCGCTCTCAAAGCTACCGCCCACTGCGGTTGCGGCGAGCATGCAGATAAGCGGGCGGTGGCGCTTGCCGGCGTTGGCCGTAAAAGCCGAGAGCGGCTCGTACAGGTAGCGCTCGATATCGGTAGAGGTCGCCTGTCCGTCAAAGAACGTGGCCAGATAGTCGTTAATCTGGTCAAAGTGCTGGGCTAAAAAGCTGGTAAACGGACTGGACACGGGTTCTCGCATTCTTTCTGAGGTTGCATTGATGCAATATGCAGACAACATATTGCCACATCAGGGCGTTTGGCGCGGCAGTTTTGGCGATTTAGGACAACGGGCGTGCGTTTGATGGAGTGTGCCTAAATCAGCCTAAAATGCTCGAGCGCCGCAACGACACCGTCATGATCGACGGTGTCGGTCACGTAATCGGCCTTATCCTTGAGATAGTCCGGTGCGTTGCCCATCGCAATGCCGACATCGACGGCGTTCATCAGTGAGACGTCATTGCTGGCGTCGCCAATGCCGTATACGGTTCCGTGGTGGGGGTCGAGGGCGTCGAGTACAGACTGGATGCCCCCGCGCTTCGTGCATTCGCGGGGCGAGATTTCGGTTACCTCGAGTTCGAGCTCATTAAAGCACAGCAGCGGCTCAAGTGCCTTATCTTGAGCGATGTGGTTGGCGAGCGATGTAGACATCAAGATCTTGTAGACACTGTAATGTTGCAGCTGCGTGACTGCGTCGCCCAGGGTGCGCGCGTATCCGGGAGCATCGGGCGCATCGGCACTCATGCGCACGACGCCGTTGAGGCCCTCAAAGCGGATGACCTCGCCCGATTGCTCAAGGTAGGGGGCAAGACGCTGCAGCATACTGGGCGTCATCGACAGATCGCGAATTGCGTGTCCGTTGATCTCGGCGTAACCGCCCGCAAGACAGACGATGCCGGTCCAGGGCAGCTCAAGAAGTTTGGGGTGGATGCAGCTCAGGGTGCGTCCCGTGCAGATAAAGGCCATGTTGCCGTTGGCGACAAACTCGCGGATGGCCTGCGAGACCGCCTCGTTGGGGTAGGGGGAGAGGTCCCGCTCGTCTTCGGGAAGGTCTTGGGCGAGCCTGGGGTCTTGCCAGGCGAGCGTTCCGTCGATATCGAAGAAGCAAATATCGCCGCGCTTATGGGCTGCGCTGGCGGCGGGGGAGGCCGAGGCGGTGGGCACAAATTCCGGCTCGAGGCCCATGATCTGGTCAAAATGCTCTTTAACGCGGGGAACGGAGATGCCGATGACCACCTGGGCGGTCTTGTCCGTAATGATGAGGCCCTTGGCGCCCACCGCGACAAACGACGCGTTATCTGCAACGATGGAAGGGTCTGCGACCTCGACGCGCAGGCGCGTGGCGCAGTTGGTTGCGCCCACAATATTGCCAACGCCACCTAAAAGCTGAATTACCCGCTCAGCGAGGACGTGATCTTGATCGGATCGACTATTGACCTCGTCATTGGGAGATTGCTCTTTGGCAAAGCCGCTTTCCGTTAAACGATCGATTGCCGCGCGATTGGCAACATGATCCTCGCGGCCCGGCGTCTTAAGGTCATAGACCAAGATGAGTGCTCGAAAACTAACAAAAAAGATGAGGCTAAAGGCAAGGCCGATACCGAGCGCCAAAAGATAGGCACCGGCATGCGTGCGCATGAGCGGAATAAAGTTGAAGGCTGCCATCTCAATCAGGCCGCCCGAGAAGATGCCGACGATGCCAAAGAGATTCATGGTTGTGGCAAGGCAAGACGATAAGACGGCGTAGAGCAAAAAGAGCCCGGGGTGGGTGAACATAAAGAGAAACTCGAGTGGCTCGGTAACGCCGCAAACCACCGAGGCGACGATGGCGGGCAAAAGGATGACCTTAAGGCCGGCGCGGCGCTCTGGTTTTGCGGTGGAGTAGAACGCGGCTGCGATGGCGGGAAGGCCAAAGAGCTTGACCCAGCCGGTGGCGGTAAAACCGGCCCACGGCGCAAGTTCATTAAGGGGGCGCGTGCTATGGGAGAGGATGGGGAGCAAGCTGCTCCACGTGGCGTAGATGCCGTCGTTAATGACCAGGTTGTCGTAGTAGATCGGCATGTAGAGCAGGTGGTGCAGCCCCATGGGCTCGAGCGCTCGCTCCAAAAGCACAAAGATGCCCACGCCAAAGGGGCCGACGCTCGTAAGTGCATGGCGCAGCGTTTCGGTCATTGCGTATACGGAGGGCACGATGGCGGCCGAGATAGCGGCAAGGGCAAACACGGCAAAAAAGCTGATGAGGTAGACCAGCGAGGAGCCCGAGAAGGTGCCGAGCCAATCGGGAACCTTGGCATCGTAGAAGCGGTCATGGATGGCGACGACGGTTGCCGATACCGCCAGCGGGCCGATAATGCCGGTGTCGAGCGTCTTGATGCCGTCGATGATGGTGATGCCGCTAGCGGAGGTCAAAGACGACGGGTACTTAAGTCCAAGATTGTCTCCGCTCAGCTTAATGATCTCGCTCAAAAAGAAGCAGTAGGCAAAATAGGCGACGAGAGCCTCGAGGCAGCAACGAGCCGGTTGTTTTTGGGCAAGACCGATGGGCAGCGCTACGGCAAAAAGGAGCGGGAGGCGTTTAAAGACCGTCCACGAGCCGCGCTGGATGATGGTCCAAAAAGCGTACCAAGGGGTTCCGTATACGGCGAGATCGCCGACGATGTCCGCAGTCGTTGCGAGAGCGGAGACGCCGACCATGAGGCCTGATATAGAAAACAGCATGGCGGGCGCGAACATTGCCCCGCCAAAGCGTTGGATTTTTTGCAGCATGTTCTGCCTTCCGAATATCGAGGCGCGTTGCGCGTGGGGAAACGTTTAAACAATGGATTCATTGTAGAGGACCAGACGATTGTCGTACCGGCAGTTTTGAGCGAAACCGATTTGGGCATGACAGAAACCGTCAACGGTTAAATCCTGTCGCTTTACCGATATTCGGTTTAAACAACTTTAAGAAATGCTATCGTGCCTAGCCGGAAATGAATAATGTAGAGGTGAAACAATGCCAAAAGCGATATACGAAGGAATCTACCGAGAAATACGCTCGCGCATCATTAATGGGACCTATGCGTTTCAGGAGATGCTGCCAACCGAAGCCGAGCTGACCGCGGAGTTCGGATGCACTCGCAATACCGTCCGTCGCGCCTTGGGTATGCTGGCCGACGGGATGTTTGTGCAGCCCATACACGGCAAGGGCGTGCGCGTTATTTGGCTTAAGGGCGAAACCGACATGTTGGGCGCACTCGAAGAGGTTGAGTCGTTTGGCGAGTTTGCAAAGCGCAACAATGCCGTTGCATCTACGGACGTTAAGTCTTTCGAACATCTGGTTTGCACCGAGCAACTCTCTCGTCACCTGGGCTTTAAGGTGGGCGAGGAGTTGATTCGCGTAGTGCGTGTCCGAAGCCTCAACGGCAACGCGCGCCAAGTGGACCATGGCTATTTTTTGGCGTCGATCGCCAAGGGCCTGACTCCCGAGATCGCGGCAGATTCTATTTACGGCTATCTGGAGCACAAGCGCGGTGTCAAAGTGATGGCGAGCCGTCGTACGGTGAGTGTCGAGCTCGCCAACGATGAGGACTGCAGCTATCTTGACCTCGGCAAATACAACTGCGTTGCCGTCATGGAGAGTCAGTCGTACACCTCGGACGGCATCTTGTTTGAGGTGACGCACACTCGCACACACCCCGAGATCTTCCATTACCGTGTCAATTCCAAGCGATAGCCGGCTAGCTCGCAGCCTGACGAGACTCATGGCCTCAAAGAGAAAACGCCCGGTCAAACCGACGGTACATCGGCTTGACCGGGCGTTTTCTCTGCATTCGATAACAAATAATTGTTTATACAAAACTTGTCAAGTATCAAGTTGAAATTACCGTTCACCGAAGTTTTTCTACCGCTCTAGTAATACTTGTTCAAACAACTAGCCAAATAGCGTATCGTTCAAATCAGCAAAAGGGGCAAAGTCCCCGAGCCAATCTCCGAAGGCGGCGGCAAAGGGTGCCGCCACGGTGTGAAAGGGTGGATTGTAATGAAGAACGAAATGAGCAGAAGGCAGTTCCTGGGCTTTGCTGGTTCCGCGGCTGCAGTTCTTGGTCTGGGCCTCGTGGGTTGCGGTGGTTCTGCCGGCTCCGGCTCCTCTGCTTCTGGTGACGCTGCCGAGGTCTACTTCCTCCAATTCAAGCCCGAGGTCGACAAGGAGTGGAAGGAGATCGCCAAGGCCTATAAGAAGGAGAAGGGCGTCGAGGTCAAGATCGTGACCGCTGCCTCCAACACCTACGAGGAGAAGCTCAAGTCCGAGATGTCCAAGAGCTCCGCTCCGACCCTGTTCCAGGTCAACGGCCCCACCGGTCTTAAGAACTGGAAGGATTACTGCGCCGACCTGTCCGATACCAAGCTCCGCGGTGAGCTCATTGATGACTCCCTGGCTCTGCAGTCCGACGGCAAGGATGTGTGCATCGACTGGGTTCAGGAGAGCTTCGGCATCATCTACAACAAGCAGCTGCTCGAGAAGGCTGGCTACAAGGCCGAGGACATCAACTCCTTCGACAAGCTGAAGGCTTGTGCCGACGACATCCAGGCCCGCAAGGACGAGCTTGGTGTCGAGGGTGCCTTCACTTCCGCCGGCATGGACGACTCCTCCAGCTGGCGCTACACCACCCACCTTGCCAACATGCCGCTCTACTACGAGTTTGAGAAGGAGCACAACCAGGAGGACGACGAGATCAAGGGTGAGTTCCTCGACAACTACAAGCAGATCTTCGACCTGTACATCACCGACTCCACCTGCGATCCTTCGCAGCTTGCTTCCAAGACCGGCGACGACGCCACCAACGAGTTCGCAACCGGCAAGGCCGTCTTCTACCAGAACGGCTCTTGGGCCTACTCTGACCTCGTCAAGGCCGGCATGACCGACGATCAGATTGGCATGATGCCGATCTACATCGGTGTTGACGGCGAGGAGAACCAGGGCCTGTGCTCCGGCGGCGAGAACTACTGGTGCGTCAGTTCCCAGGCTTCCGAGGATGCCCAGAAGGCCACCGAGGACTTCATGTATTGGTGCGTCACCGCTGACACCCCGACCAGCATCATCGCCGACAAGATGGGTCTGACCGCTCCGTTCAAGAGCGCCAAGGAGACCACCAACGTCTTCTCGCAGCAGGCCGTTGCCATGGCCAAGGACGGCAAGAAGACCGTCGCTTGGGACTTCGTCTACATTCCCTCCGAGGAGTGGAAGAAGAACCTCAAGCAGGCTCTGATTGCCTACGCTGCCGATAACAGCAAGTGGGACGGCGTCAAGAACGCCTTCGTCGATGGTTGGAAGACCGAGAAGGCCGCTTCCGAGTAAGCAGTTGCTGCCCAAGCTATCTGATTAGCGACAGGGGGCGGGCAGACGTTGGTTTGCCCGCCCCCTGCATATTGAAAGGACCCTTTTATGGGCAAAGCACTCAAGCGCTGGTGGCCGCTCTTTATGCTGCCCACGTGCCTGGCGTTTATGATCGGGTTCGTGATCCCTTTTATCCAGGGCTTCTATCTCTCGTTCTGCCAGTTTATTATCATTAGTAACGCGCACTTTGTCGGTATCGAGAACTACGTGCGCGCGCTGTCCGATCCGCAGTTCTCCACGTCGTTCTTCTTTACCGTGGCGTTTGCCTTCCTGTCGACGGTGCTCATCAACGTGATCGCCCTGGCCATTGCGCAGGCGCTCACCCGCAAGGCGCTCAAAGGCACCAACATCTTCCGTACGATCTTCTTTATGCCTAACCTGATCGGCGGCATCGTGCTGGGCTACATTTGGCAGATTCTGATCAACTGCCTGCTCTCCAACGTGGGCGCCCAGCTCATCGCTCTTAACTCTGCTGCTGGCTTCTGGGGCCTTATCATCCTGACCCTGTGGCAGCAGGTCGGCTACATGATGATCATCTACATCGCTGGTCTGCAGTCCATTCCGTCCGATTACATCGAGGCCGCCAAGGTCGACGGCGCTACGGCATGGCAGACGTTTTGGAAGGTTAAGATCCCTAACCTGATGCCGACCATCACCATCTGCCTGTTCCTGTCCATCACCAACGGCTTTAAGCTGTTCGACCAGAACCTCGCCCTTACCGGCGGCGCCCCCGCGCACTCCACCGAGATGCTCGCCCTGAACATCTACAACACGTTCTATTCGCGTGCCGGTATCGCATGGCAGGGCATTGGTCAGGCCAAGGCGGTTATCTTCTGCATCCTGGTCGTGGCCATCTCCATGATCCAGCTTAAGGCCACGAGGTCCAAGGAGGTGCAGCAGTAATGAAACGCGATAAGGTTATCAACCGCGCGCTCTCGATTTTCTTTACGATCCTGTCGCTCGCGTGGATCTACCCCGTGTTCATGATTGCGCTTAATTCTTTTAAGAAAGCGACCGCAATCAGCACCACCACGGCATTCGATCTGCTCACGCCCGAGACGTTCAACGGCCTCGCAAACTACATGCACGCCCTTAACGAGCAGGGCTTTGCCTCGGCATTTATGTACTCGCTCATCATCACGGTCACGTCGGTCGTGCTGATCTTGGTGTGCTGCTCCATGTGCGCTTGGTACGTGGTTCGTGTCAACAACAAGATCTCGAACTTCTTCTATTACCTGTTCGTGTTCTCGATGGTCGTGCCCTTCCAGATGCTCATGTTCACGCTGTCCAATTTGGCGGACCGCATCGGCTTCAACACGCCGTTCAACATCTGCTTTATCTACCTCGGCTTTGGCGCGGGCCTGGCGGTCTTTATGTTCGCCGGTTTTGTAAAGAACATCCCGCTCGAGATCGAGGAGGCGGCCATGATTGATGGCTGCAACCCGGTCCAGGTGTTCTTTAAGATCGTCCTTCCCATCATGAAGCCCACCTATCTTTCGGTCGGCATCCTCGAGACCATGTGGGTCTGGAACGACTATCTGCTGCCCTACCTTACGCTCGACTCCACCAAGTACAAGACCATTCCTATCTTGATCCAGTACTTCCGCGGCGGCTACGGCCACGTCGAGCTCGGCCCCATGATGGCCTGCATCATGATGGTCGTTATCCCCATCGTTATCATGTACATCCTCTGTCAGAAGTACATCATCGACGGCGTGGTGGCAGGTGCCGTCAAGGGCTGATGCCGTAACTGTTTTGCAAGTTTTGGCGGCGCCCCTCAGCGCGGCGCCGCATATCGAAAGGTAGAGACATGGCCGAGATCGTTCTCAAACATGTTCAGAAGGTGTATCCCAACAACGAGTCAAAAAAGAAGGGCTTCTTTGGCAAAAAGAAGAAGACCGAGGAGAAGAAGCACAACCTCAAGGTTACCGAGGACGGTGTGCTCGCTGTAGAGGACTTCAACCTCACCGTTCACGACCAGGAGTTCGTCGTCCTCGTTGGCCCCTCTGGCTGCGGTAAGTCCACGACGATGCGCATGGTCGCCGGCCTGGAGGACATTACCTCGGGCGATGTGCTCATCGACGGCAAGCGTGTCAACGACGTGGCGCCCAAGGACCGCGACATCGCCATGGTGTTCCAGAGCTACGCTCTGTACCCCAATATGACGGTGTACGAGAACATGGCATTTACGCTCGAGCTCAAGAAGGTTCCCAAGGACGAGATCGACCGCAAGGTTCGCTCTGCTGCCGAGATTCTGGGCATTACCGAGTACCTCGACCGTAAGCCCAAGGCGCTCTCCGGCGGCCAGCGCCAGCGTGTCGCTATCGGCCGCGCCATCGTGCGTGACCCCAAGGTCTTCCTGATGGACGAGCCGCTGTCCAACCTGGACGCCAAGCTTCGTAACCAGATGCGTGCCGAGCTCATTAAGCTGCGCCACGAGATCAAGGGCACGTTCATTTATGTTACTCACGACCAGACCGAGGCTATGACCCTCGGTGACCGTATCGTGGTCATGAAGGACGGCGTTGTCCAGCAGATCGCCACGCCGCAGGAGGTCTTCAACCATCCCGCGAACATCTTCGTCGCCGGCTTCATCGGCGTGCCGCAGATGAACTTCTTCGATGCCCAGCTGGTGCGCTCGGGCAACGGCTTTACCGTCAAGACCGAGGATATGAACGTGGCGCTCGCCCCCGAGACTTGCGCTCAGCTTGCCCTCAACTGGGACGGCGGCGACGTGAAGGAGATTACGGCCGGCGTGCGTCCCGAGCAGATCCTGCTTGCCGACAAGGGCGAGGAGGGCGCGCTCCAGGGTACCGTCGAGGTGACCGAGCTCATGGGCTCGACCGAGCATGTCCACGTGACCGCTCCCGACGGCCAGTTTGTCCTGATTATCCCCGTCGTCGACCTCGAGGCCAAGGGCGCGCTCAAGGCTGGCGACACCATCTGGTTCAAGTTCGAGAAGAACGCGACCCACCTCTTCGATAAGGTCTCTGGCAAGAACCTTATCTAGGCCCGGTGCAACCAGGCCCTTCCTTTGGGCGACTGCGGTATTGCCATCCTTTTGCCGCGGTCACATATAAGGCTCCCCTCCCGTCCGCTGGGCGAGAGGGGAGCCTTTCTTTGTGTTGGGGCTGTCTGACCGGTCGTTTGTCTCGATCTGTAACAGGTAGGGCCGATTTCGGACGTTAGATGTTACAGATCGAGACGGTTCCGCTGAGCTAACCATTTCATCTAAATCTGTAACACCAAAGGTGAATTTCAGCTGCTAGATGTTACAGATCGAGATTGACCCAAGGGGGGCCGGTATGTCTCAATCTGTAACAGCTGGGACCGTTTTTACCGAGTAGTTGTTACAGATCGAGATTGTTTGGCCGAGTTGGGTCGCAGGGTAACGTGCGGGCACAAAAAACGGAGCCGTGTTGCCACGACTCCGTTTCTCAAGAGGATGGGTAAGGGAAGCGAAATTAGCTCAGGTGCCAAATCTCGTCGTTGTACTGGGAGATCGTGCGGTCGGACGAGAAGGTGCCGGCGTTGGCGATATTGATGAGCGCCTTGCGCATCCAGGCGTCCTGGTCCTCATAGTCGGCCAGCACGCGCTCCTTGGTCTGGATATACTCCTCAATGTCGAGCAGGGCCATAAACCAGTCCTTGCCCTTAATGTCGTCGTGCAGGCGCTGCAGGCGCTCGGCGTTGCCGGTCGCCATAAAGGCGGGGTTGGTGATAAAGTCCACCAGCAGCTTGATACCGGGTTTGCGGTAGAGCACACCGGCGTCATAGGTGCCGTCGGCATAGAGCTGCTCGACCTGTTTGGACGAGGCACCAAAGGTATAGATGTTCTCGTCGCCCACGAGCTCGGCAATCTCCACGTTGGCGCCGTCGAGCGTGCACAGGGTTAGGGCGCCGTTGAGCATGAACTTCATGTTGGAGGTGCCGCTCGCCTCCTTGGAGGCCAGGCTAATCTGCTCGGAGATGTCAGCGGCGGGGATCACGCGCTCGGCGGCGGTGACGTTGTAGTTCTCGATCATGACAACCTGCAGGTAGGGAGCTACGTCGGGGTCGTTTGCAATCCACTGCGACAGCGTCAAGATCAGATGGATGATGTCCTGCGCGATGGTGTAGGCAGGCGCCGCCTTGCCGCCAAAGATGATGGTGACGGGGTGCTTAGGTCTGTTGCCGTTCTTGATATCGAGGTACTTCCAGATGATGTAGAGCGCGAGCATCTGCTGGCGCTTGTACTCGTGGATGCGCTTGACCTGGACGTCGATGATGGCGTTGGAGGGAATGGTCACGCCCTGCTCGAGCGCCATGAACTGGCGCATGATGGCCTTGGCCTCGACCTTGGTGGCGGCCAGGCGCTCAAGAACGTCCTTGTCGTCGGCGAACTTGGCGAGTTTGCTCAGATCGCCGGTGCTGCGCCAGTCGGTGCCGATCACATCGTCGAGCAGGCTGGCGAGCGCGGGGTTGGCCCCATGGATCCAGCGGCGGAAGGTGATGCCGTTGGTCTTGTTGGAGAACTTCTCGGGATAGATCTCGTAGAACGGATGAAGCTCGGTGTCCTCCAGGATCTTGGTGTGGAGGGCGGCTACGCCGTTGATGGAGAAGCCAAAGTGGATGTCCATGTGGGCCATGTGGACGGTATCGTGTTCGTCGATGATGGCGACGCGCGGGTCATCGTGCTCGGCCTTCGCGATCTCATCGAGCTTGACGATAATGTCGGCGATGGCAGGGGAGACCTTCTGCAGGCTGGCGAGCGGCCACTTCTCGAGCGCCTCGGCAAGAATCGTGTGGTTAGTGTAGGCGACCATGGAGCGTACGATGGTCACGGCCTCGTCAAACTCGATGCCATGTTCGGTGGTGAGCAAGCGAATGAGCTCGGGGATGACCATGGTGGGGTGCGTGTCGTTAATTTGGACCACGGCGTAGTCGGCCAGATCGTGCAGGTTGCTGCCGCGCTCGACGGCCTCGTCGATCAGGAGCTGGGCGGCGTTGCTCACCATGAAGTACTCCTGATAGATGCGAAGTAGGCGGCCCTGCTCGTCGGAATCGTCGGGGTAGAGGAACAAGGTGAGGTTCTTGACGATCTCGGTCTTGTCGAAGTCGATGGAGCTGCCGGGGACCAGGCCGTCGTCGACGCTCGCCAGGTCGAACAGGCGCAGGCGGTTCTTGGTGGGCTGGCCGTAACCGGGCACATCGATGTTGACGAGCTTGGAAGTAACGGCAAAATCGCCGAACTCGACGGTGTAGGAGCGGCCATCGTCGACTAGGATGTCCTGCTCACCGAGCCACTCGTCGGGGACGGCCTTCTGCTGGTTGTCGACAAAGCGCTGACGGAACAGACCGTAGTGATAGTTGAGGCCCACGCCATCGCCGGTCAAGCCCAGCGTGGCGATGGAATCCAGGAAGCATGCGGCCAAGCGGCCCAGGCCGCCGTTGCCGAGTGACGGCTCGACCTCGAATTCCTCGATCTTGTTGAGGTCGTGACCTGCGGCGGTGAGCTGGTCCTTAACCTCGTCGTAGATGCCGAGGTCGATCATGTTGTTGATGAGCAGCTTGCCGATCAAAAATTCGGCGGAAATGTAATAGAGCTTTTTCTTGCCGTTGTTGAGCGGGCAGGCGGCGGAGCGCTCCTGCACGAGTTTGACCAGCAGCTTGTAAATGCGACGGTCGTCGAGCTGCTCGAGCGAGGTGCCAAAAGACTGCTCGGCGAGTTCCATGAGGTTAATTTGGGGCATGTTTTCTCCTGTGATGGGTTGTTTCATGTCTGCAATTCATAAGAAGCCCGCGCGAGGGGATTGGGGTGGCCTCGCGCGGGAAAAGCAAGCGCGTCCGCACGGTGGGGAGGGGTCGGGCGCGGTAGCTCCTATTGAGGAAGCTCGATTTCGGCTTCCGACGGGATGCGGAAGTAGGTCTCGGTCCAGTCGGTGAGTTTGTGCTCGAGCTCGCGGGTGATGGCGCCGTCGAGCATGCGCCAGGTCCAGTTGCCGCCCAGCGTGGCAGGGGTGTTGATGCGCGCCTCGTTGCCCAAGTTGAGCAGGTCCTGCATGGTGTAGATGCACGTGTCGCTCACGCTGGCGGCGATGGTGCGGTTGAGTGCATCTGCCATGGGTTCGCCGGCCTGCTGATGGGTGTACAGGGCTGCCTGCTCGCGCTGACGCGGGGTGGCCGTTCCCTCAAACCAACCGCGTGCCGTCTCGTTGTCGTGGGTGCCCACATAGGCGACGGTGTTGGCGATGTAGTTATGCGGCAGGTAGTACGAGTTGGTGCCCTCAAAGGCAAACTGCAGGATCTTCATGCCGGGGAAGCCCGAGTTGTCGCGCATGTCGATGACGCCGGGGGTGAGGAAGCCCAAGTCCTCGGCGATGATGGGCAGCGTGCCGAGCTTTTCCTCGAGCGTCTTGAAGAACTTGAGACCGGGACCCTGCGTCCACGAACCGTAGGACGAATCGGGAGAGGAGAACGGCACCTCCCAATAGGCCTCGAAGCCGCGGAAGTGATCCAGGCGGATGACGTCGTACATGTCGAGGGCGGCGCGAATGCGGCCCTCCCACCAGGAGAAGCCGTCGGACTCCATGGCGTCCCAGTCGTAGATGGGGTTGCCCCAGTACTGGCCGGTGGCCGAGAACTGGTCGGGCGGCGTGCCGGCGACGCTCACGGGATTGCCGGCGGTGTCGATCTTAAAGAGCTCAGGCGTCGCCCACATCTCGACGGAGTCACGCGAGACATAGATGGGCAGGTCGCCGATGATGAGAATGTCGCGCTCGTTGGCATAGGCCTTGAGGCGGCTCCACTGGCGATCGAAGAAGTACTGGGTCATCTGGTGGTAGAGCATACGCGCCGGATGGTCGGCGCAGACCTTGGCGGAAGCCTCGCCGCGGGTGCGGAGCTCCGCGGGCCACTCCCAAAACGCCTTGAGACCGCACTCCTCTTTGACGGTCATGAACTCACAGTAGGGGATGAGCCAGTCCTCGTTGGCCTGGATAAAGTCATCGAAATCGGCCGGCTTGTCGGCAGCAAAGCGCTCAGCGGCGCGGTCGAGAATCTGACGGCGGCCGCCAAAGATAGCACCGTAGTCGACATTGCTGGGGTCGGATCCCAGATACACGCCATCGATATCGCGCTGCTCCAGATACCCTGCCTCGATAAGCTCGGCAAAGTCGATAAAGTTGGGGTTGCCTGCGCGGGCCGAGAACGACTGATAGGGCGAATCGCCATAGCTGGTCGTCGTAAGGGGCAGAATCTGCCAGTAATGTTGTTTGCACGAGGCGAGAAAATCGACGAAGTCGTAGGCATTCCAACCAAAGCCGCCGATTCCGTATGGTCCGGGCAGAGATGAGACGGGCATGAGGACGCCGCTTGCACGCTCCATGAATGCGCTCACCAACCTTCTTGTTGTGGGGTCGGCCTGCCGATGGGTGTGCAGTCCGCCTCCGATGTTCTGATTCGATACGCCTATTGTAAAACATGTTGTTTAAACATGTACAGGCAAGATAAAAAAGTTGGTCGATTTTCGGCGAATGGTTACATGCCATGAAAAAGCCCCGACCTCACAACGTGAGATCGGGACAAGAGCGGTATGTAGGTTTTTGCTACTCGGCGTCGGCGAAGCCGTTGGGGTTGTGGCTCTGCCAGTTCCAGCTGTCGCGGCACATATCCGCGATGTCGTATTGGGCCTTCCAACCCATCATGCGCTCGGCCTTGGAGGCATCGCACCAGTTGGCGGCGATGTCACCGGCACGGCGCTCGCGGATCACATAGGGCAGTTCCTTGCCGCAGGCCTTGGAGAAGGCGGCGACGACTTCGAGTACCGAGGTGCCGGTGCCGGTGCCCAGGTTAAAGATCTCGACGCCGGTCTTGCCGTTCATCCAGTTGAGGGCGGCAACGTGACCAGATGCCAGGTCGCACACGTGGATGTAGTCGCGCACGCCGGTGCCGTCGGGGGTGGGGTAGTCGTTGCCAAAGACCTGAACGGCCTCGAGCTTACCGACGGCGACCTGGGCGACGTAGGGCACCAGGTTGTTGGGGATGCCCTTGGGGTCCTCGCCGATCAGGCCCGACGGATGGGCACCGATGGGATTGAAGTAACGGAGCAGCACGACGTCCCACTCGGGGTCGGCGGTGTGGACGTCCATGAGGATCTGCTCAATCATCCACTTGGTCCAACCATAGGGGTTGGTCGCGGGCTTCTTGGGGTCTTCCTCGGTGACAGGCGGATTGTCCGGATCGCCGTAGACGGTCGAGGAGCTCGAGAAGATGATGGACTTGCAGCCATGGTTGCGCATGACGTCAATGAGCACCAGGGTGTTCTCGATATTGTTGTGGTAGTACTCGACGGGCTTGCTCACCGATTCGCCGACGGCCTTAAAGCCGGCGAAGTGGATGACGCGGTCGATCTGGTGGGTATCGAAGATCTTGTTCATCGCATCGCGGTCGAGCACGTTGGCCTCGTAGAAGGTGAGGTTCTTGGCGGCCTCGTCGCCCACGATGGTCTTGACGCGGTCGATGGCAACGGCGCTGGAGTTGGAGAGGTCATCGACGACGACAACCTGGTAGCCACCCTCGAGCAGCTGAACGACGGTGTGCGAGCCGATAAAGCCGGCGCCGCCGGTAACGAGGACGCAGGTGTCTTTGGGGTCGAGTGCTTTGGACATGTAGTCTCCTATCGAATCAGGAACACTTCTTGAGGGGAGTATAGCGCAGGCAGGGACGCCCAAATCGTGCGCTGTAGGAAAAGCAGAGGATTGTGCTAACGTACTCATAGAAGAGCTTGCGTACGCATAACCTGATCTTTGACATTTGCTTACGAGCCGCTGACCTTGTAGTTTCCTGCCGTTCGTGGAAATCGTTGGGACGCGCCATATGTACGCTAATATGTATGAGTTGAGCGACATATAAATAAGCATGTAACGGAGTACATATGTCACCAAACAGCGATTCCATCCTTTCCCAGGAGCTCTCGCGCCGCACTGCCCTCAAGGCCCTGTTCGGCGCCGCTTCTGCGGCAGTTCTTTTTGGCCTGCCCGCTCGCGCCCATGCGGCGGAGGCTTCCAAAGAAACCACCGATAAACTGAATGCCGCCCAGGCCCAGCTCGACGAGGTTCAGGCCCAGCTCGACAGCATCGCAAATGAGTATGCGGCGCTGGCCAACAAGAATGCCCAGACCCTCAACGACATCGAGAATGTCCAGGGCAAGATTGACGACACGCAGGCCCAGATCGATGAAAAGAAGGCCGAGCTCAAGAAGAAGCGCAACGACCTTTCCGATCGCGTGGCCGCCAGCTACAAGTCCGGCGGCACGAACATCCTGTCGCTGCTGCTGGCCTCTGGCTCGTTTGAGGAACTCGTCGCCAACGCGCATTACGTTGAGAAGATCAACAAGAGCGACCGCGACGCCATCGAGGACATTCAGACCATCCAGGAAGAGCTCGATGCGCAAAAGACCGAGCTCGAGTCGCAGAAGGCCGACTTAGAGAAGCTCAAGGACCAGCAGACTGCCCAGATGCAGGACATGCAGGCCAAGCAGCAAGAAGTCCAGACCGTGCTGAACGGTCTTTCCGACGACGTCAAGGAGCTCATGGCTCAGCGCGATTCCGAGATCCTCGCTGCTGCCCAGGCTGAGGAGGCCGCTAGGAAGGCTGCCGCTGCCGCGGCTGCCGCGAACAAGAACAATTCCTACTCGGGTGGTTCGAGCTCGGGTGGTGGATCGTACGCGCCCGGAACTCCGCAGCAGAATGCCGGCTCGGGCAAGCAGCAGGCTGTCGTCAACGCGTGCTACTCCACGCCTTCGCCGGGTCAGAACTGGTGCGCGGCGTGGGTCACCAATGTCTTCCGTAACGCCGGCGTTGGCTACTTTGGAGGCAATGCGTGCGACATGTTTAACGCCTGGTGCTATAGCTCCGACCGCTCGGCGCTGCAGGTGGGCATGATCGTGGCCGATTCCTCGCACAGCGGCACGGGTGCTCCGGGCCTTATCTACGGTCATGTGGGTATCTACGTTGGCGGCGGCATCGTTATGAGCAACGAGGGCGCCATTACGTCTAAGTCGCTTGACTCGTTTATTAGCTTCTATGGCACTGGCTCTGGCGTGCGCTGGGGCTGGCTTGGCGGTATTGCGCTGTCGTAACGGCGGTTTGAAGTAAGTTGGTCCGTGGCTGCCCGGAAGGCATTAGGTTGCCTGCTCGGACAGTCCTGCTCGCACGGAGAGCACATTAAGTGCTCTCCGGCTCGTGCGGAACTCGCGATCAACCTAATGCCTTCCGGGCAGCCACGGACCTCTCGGATCCAATACGCCACACACCGGACTGGGTTATCTGAATAAATATGGTGAAGGCCCCTTTCGGGGCCTTCTCTTTTAGAGGAATTCGCCTACTCGGTGGACTTCGGGTTCTAGGTCTACGTTGAATTGGTCTTTGACGGTTGCCTGGATGTGGCGGATGAGTTCGTCGACATCGGCGGCGGTGGCGTGGTCGGCGTTGACGATGAAGCCGCAGTGCTTCTCGCTCACCTGCGCGCCGCCAACGGCGTGTCCTCGCAGGCCGGCGTCCATGATGAGCTTGCCGGCAAAGTAGCCCTCGGGGCGCTTGAAGGTGGAGCCGGCGCTCGGCATGTCGAGCGGCTGCTTGTCCTCGCGGCGCTGGCGGTAGTCGTCCATGTCGGCCTTGATCATCGCGGCGTTGCCCGGAGCGAGATTGAAGGTGGCCGAAAGCACGATGAAGCCGTCGTCGGCAATGCGGCTCTTGCGATAGCCCAGGTTGAGCTCATCGACATCGAACTCAATGATATTGCCGCTGCCGCGGGTGCCGTCGTCGAGCTGGCGAGCGGGTTTGTAGACGCGCACGGACTCCAGCACATCGGCCATGCAGGCACCGTAGGCACCGGCGTTCATGTAGCAGGCGCCGCCGACCGATCCGGGGATGCCCGAGATGGGCTCCATGCCGGTGAGGCCGGCCTCGGCTGCCGCCGCGGCGACATCGGAAAGCAAGGCGCCGGCTGCCGCCGTGACGTGCGTGCCGTTGACGGTGATGTTGGAGAGACCTTCGCCCAGCGCTACGACGACGCCGCGGATGCCCTTGTCGCCGACGAGTAGGTCGGAGCCGTTGCCCACGATGGTGAGGGGCAGATCGCAGCGATAGCAGGTATCGAGCGTGGCGACGAGGCCCTGCTCGGTATCGGGCGTGACAAAGACGTCGGCCGGGCCGCCGATCTTAAACGTGGTGTGCTCGCGCATGGGCTCGCTCATCAGTACGTTGTCCTCGCCGGCAACGCCAGCAAGCGCGCACAGCAGGTCCTCGTTAAAAAAGTCGTTCTCGTGCATACGAATATCCGCCTTTTGGTGGTCGTTGTCATCAATCGATTGCAATATACCCCACCCGGACGGATTTGGTGCGCTGGCGGCGATAAAACAGCCGTCTACCGGATTGGTAAAGTGTTTATCACCGAGGTAGAGGGGTAGTCGCTATACTTTCAAGAGATTGCGCGTAAACCCGGAAGGAGCGAGATGGCCAACAAAGTCACCCTCAAGCAGATCGCCCAGGAGGTGGGGCTTTCCCCTTCGTCGGTTTCGCTTGTACTCAATAATCGGCCCTGTCGCATCTCGGAAGAAAACCGCAAGCTCATCAAGGAGGTTGCGGCGCGCAACCACTATGTTCCTAACCAGATCGCGCGCAGCCTGGTCATGCGCGAGTCGCGTACGCTGGGCCTTATCGTTCCCAATATCGAGAGCCGCTTTTTTGCCTCGCTCGCCGGCAGCTTGGAAAAGCGCTGTCGCGAGGACGGCTATGCACTCTTTATTACCAGCTCGGGTGGAAGCGCCGATGACGATCTGGAACTGCTACGCCAGCTGGTGACGCGCGGCGTCGATGGTGTGTTCCTGGTCGTGGGCGACGAGTTCTCCGACGATCGCGCCCTGCGCGAGGAAGTGAGCCATCTGCCTATCCCTGCCGTGATGGTCGACCGCGCCATTGAGGGGCTCGAGTGCGACAAGGTGATGTTCGACCACGAGATGGGCGGCTACATGGCCACCCGCTATCTGATTGAGCAAGGCCACCGTCGCATTGCCTGCTTGGTTAACGCGCGCCGTTCCAATACGGGTCGCAAGCGACTCGCCGGTTACGAGCGCGCGCTGCGCGAGGTGGGACTGCCCATCGACGCGCGTTTGGAGTTTGAGAGCGAGTACTACATTCCGAGCGCATACGAGGCCTCGGAGGCTGTGCTCGCAACCGATGCCACCGCCGTGTTCGCAAGCTCGGACAACATTGCCCTCGGTTTGCTCAAGCGCTTGCACGAGATGGGGAAGAGCATCCCGGGCGACATCTCGGTGGTGAGTTACGACAACTCGGCCGCCGATGTTCTCTTTGAACCAGCGCTGACCGCGATTGAGCAGGACCCTGGTGTCCTCGCGGAGCATGCTTTTGGCTGCATGTCCAAGCGTCTTGCCGGTAGGGGCGGTAGACGTGCCGAAGAGGTCGTTCTGGAGCCGGCGCTTATCGTGAAGGGCAGTGTGCTTGACCTTACCGAATGTAGCTAAGCGTACTTGTTTGTTTGCATAGATTGCATGCGGAGTGTCCGCTATTTGCCGGCGGGGCCGGGGTGCCTGCCTTGTTTTGAAAAGTGGGCTCCGCGAACTTCTCAAAACAAGGCAGGCACCCCGGCCCTCGTCCGTAAACTCTTCCGCTGGGCGAGCCATAGACGCCGCGTACCGATACGGTAAAGTGGCGGCTTGAAATTGGTGCTATATTCAGCTTGAGTTGTTTAATGCTAGTACGGGAGGGTGATATGGGGCTGTTCAAGAAGAAAAACCCGCAGGATGCCTTTGATCCCGATGTGTTTACCATCACGGATACGATTTTGGACCCACCGCGGTTTACGTTTTTGCCGGCCATCTACCAGGATGCTACGCGTCGCAAGTGGGCCGTGCATCAGCGCGGTGCGCAGCCGAAGATCTTTGACTATGCGGATGTTCTGCAGTGCGAGGTGGCCGAGGCTGGCGATCCGGAGGCTGACGAGACGCCTTCAAAACAGGAATTTGCCCAGCGTATTCTGGCAAATCCCGCGAAGGCGGCAAAAATAAACGCTGCCAAGCGTAATATGTGTCTTGGTATGGGCGTTGTCGTGGCGGTTCAGACGGGAAAAGACGAGGTTTCCAAATTAGAGATTCCCGTTATGACCGACGAAGTCAAACGCGATTCAAACCTATATAAGTCGTATCGGAATGTCGCCGAGAAAATCAAGGCCGAGTTTGATGCCATGGGAGGGCTGGCCTAATTCTGGTGACATACATTTTTGAATGAGGAGTCTGTGCAATGGCAGGCGAATCTTATGCAATTCCCCCCAAAGACCGTGCTGTTGAGGGGATTCTTTGGTACATCCAGCACCATCAGCTTGCCGGCGGCGATCGTCTGCCGGCCGAGCGTGTGCTGTGCGAAGATATTGGCGTTTCGCGAACGGCGTTGCGCGCTGGTATCACGCGGCTCATTTCGTACGGAATGCTCGAAAGCCGCCGCGGATCGGGTACGTATGTGTGTCCTCCCAAACCGCTAAATATCTTCCAGGAAACGTACAACTTTTCCGATGCCGTGCGAACTGCCGGCCTGCACCCCTCTTCTCGCTTGGTTTCCACCGAGACTGTCGAGGCGGATGAGGCGCTTGCCGACAAGCTTGGGACGGCCGTAGGCGCTCCCTTGCTCCGTATGCAGCGCGTCCGTCTCATTGAGGGCGAGCCGGCATCAATCGAGACGGCCCACGTCAATCTGTCGCTTTGTCCGTCGCTTCCCGACCATGATTTTGAGCACGAGAGCCTCTATGACGTCTTGCTCAAAGAGGGTGGCGTGCGTGTTGAGCATGGACGAGAGCACATCTCAATCTCGCGCTTGAACGCCGAGGAGGCTGAGCTGCTCCAGCAAGAAGAGGGAACGCCGGTATTCTACGAGAGCGCGATTGAGTTTGATAAAGACATGCGCTTTGTGGAGCATTGCAAATCGGTGATTCTGCCCACAAAGTTCCGCTTTGCCGATAACGGCGAAAAGAACGGCATGAGGAGCGTGACAGGTGACCAATGGCTGAAACAGTAGATACCACCCCGGTCTATATGCGCATTCGACGTCGCATTGAGGAGCGGATCGAGCGCGGTATATACCCTACGGGCTCGATGATTCCGTCCGAGAACGAACTCGCCGAGGAGTTTGGCACGACGCGCCTGACTATTCGAAGTGCCGTCGATGAGCTGGTTCGTCGCGGCCAGATTCGCCGTGTTCGGGGAAAGGGCACCTTCGTGGCGCAGAAAGTGCCTGCTATTTTTGAACGCACGGGCGGCTTCCGCGAATCGGTTCGCGCCTCGGGAGGCGAGCCGTCTGTTCGCATTCTGGCGCGCTCCAAGCGCTATGCGGGGCCATACTACGCCGACCTGTTTGGCATCGCCGAGGACGACCTGCTTTATTCCATTCGACGTCTGAACTGCATTAACGGTGACCCCGTATCGATTGAGATGGCGCTGATTCCTTGCTTGCTGTTCCCAACTATCGAAGAGATTGACGTGTCGGTGTTCAGTCTTTACGAGACCTATGAGATGCTGGGGCGAAAGCCGGTCATGGCGCAGGAAAAGCTCGATATCGAAGCGCTGGGGGCGCGAGACGCCGGCCTGCTTGGCCTGGAGCAAGGTGATCTTGCCTTGACGCTGGAGTGCGTGAGCTATGACGCGAGCGGCCAGGCAATCGAATACGTCAAATCGTTCAACCGCGGCGATGCGGGTGGATATACCTATACGTACTAGCTGGTGTTTTTGCATAACGAGCTGAAAAGCTGACTGATTGTGGATCGTTAGGCAGGCTGTATATACAACCTTACATGGTTCAAAATCGACCGTTCACCGAAGGAAAAAAGATTAGTCAGCGAATAGGTATCAAAAAGCCGTAACCTGTAACTGTGATTGGTATCAAATACTAATGATTTATTACGAGGTGAGACGATGAAGATGCTCGATTACGTTCAGCTTGCTCATGTGCGTATGGGCGAGAACCTCGAGCGTTCGTTCGAACTTGTAAGCCAGCTCGTTGATGTTTTCCAGTCCGCATCCTTTGGCGCGCTGCGCATCGTTGCTTCGGGTTCGTCCCGCCATGCCGCCGATTGTGCCCGCGATTACCTACAGGACGCATTGCAGATGCAGGTGTCCGTCGTGACGCCCGAGGCCTTTGTCGATTTCGAGCACACCTATCCGCAAAACGCGCTCAACATTGCCATTTCTCAGAGCGGCTACTCGACCAATACGATTGCGGCGCTCGATTATATGCGAGCGCACGACATGGCAACAGTTGCGCTGACGGCAAACGTCGGGGCTCCCATTAAGGAGCATGCCGATATCGTTCTCGACTACGGCGTGGGCGTCGAGTCGGTGGACTTTGTGACCCTGGGCGTCCAGACGCTCATCGAGTACCTGGTTCTCTTTGGCATTTATGGCGGCCAGGCACGCGGGACGATTGGCGCTGATGACGTTGCCCAGCGCCTTGACGATCTGCGTGGGGCTATCCAAGCCAACGCCACGATGTGCAAGACCGCCGAGGCATATGTTCAGGATCATCTACTCGAGCTGTCGGAGCATGTGCCGGCCATGGTTGTGGGCAACGGTCCCAACTATGGCGTTGCCGAAGAGGCGGCACTCAAGCTGAGTGAGACCATCAAGATTCCGGCCATGCATCACGAGGGCGAGGAGTTCGTCCACGGTCCCGAGATGCAGATCGTTCCGGACTATCTGGTGTTTATCGTCGACGACCCTCAAGGGTCCGAGCGTCTGGCAAATATCGCCGACGCGCTGTCGAAGGTAACGAAGAAGGTAGTTCTTTTGACCATGCACCCCAAGGGCAAGGCTCACGAGATCGCAGTGCCGCAGGTAGCTCCGCTGCTGAGCGCGATTCCCAACCTGGTGTTCTTCCAGACGATGGCGGCGATTGTCACCGAGCGCCTGAACTCGTGGGATGTCCATCCGTATCTCGATGCCGTCTCCAAGCAAATGGAGGTTAAGGCGGAAGGCTACGAGGAATCGGTCAACACGCTTAAGGCTAAAGCGGCTGAGTGTTACGGAATGTAGGCGGGCGTTGTCGCTCGTTGGCATAGGGGATTGCTAAAGCAGCCCCAGAAAGGAGAAGCAAATGAAGGAAACCGAGAAGATCGAGATCATGCATTTCGACCAGGAGGGCTACCTCGAGGACGGCAAGGCGCTCTACGAGACCGGCAAGAAGATGACCGCGCTCGCAGACAAGGTCGCCGACGAGGGCTATGACGCCGTCTTCCTGATGGGCGTGGGCGGCACCTGGGATGAGCTCATGCAGCTCGAGTACCTCATGAACAAGTTCGGCGACCGCGATCTCGAGGTCTACCTGATCCACGCCGCCGAGTGGAACGTCTCCGGCCACAAGCGCATGACCGACAAGTCCGTCGTGCTCACCGCCTCCGAGTCCGGCACCACCCCCGAGGTCCTCGAGGCCGTCAAGAAGATGAAGGGCATGGGCGTGCGCGTCTACGCCATGACCAAGCCCGAGGGTCTCATCGGCCAGGCTGTCGGTGCCGAGAACTGCGTCGCCATGGCTTCTGACCATGGTTCCGGTGGCTGCGAGAAGGGCTACTACCTCGCCGACTGCTTCGGCCTGCGCCTGCTCAACCGTCGCGGTTGCTTCCCCAAGTTCGACCTGTTCATCGAGCAGACCAAGGACATCTGGAAGGATATGCTCGATATCCGCAAGCGCTTCGAGCCGCGCGCCGAGGAGCTCGCCAAGAAGTACGCCCTGGCCCCCTACACCATGTTCATCGGCTCCGGCGCCCTGTGGGGCGAGACCATCCTCTTCTCGATGTGCATCCTGGAGGAGATGCAGTGGAAGCGCACCCGCTACATCACCTCGGCCGACTTCTTCCACGGCACCCTCGAGCTCGTGGAGTCGGGCGTCCCGGTCTTCCTGTTCATGGGCGAGGACGAGAACCGCAAGCTCGACGAGCGCGTCCGCGCCTTCCTGACCCGCGGCGTGACCGGCGACACCGACATCAACATCATCGACACCGCCGAGTTCGCGATCCCCGGCCTTGACGACGAGTTCCGCGTCATCGTCTCCCCGTGGATTCTGACGGTGCTCGTTACCGACCGCCTGGCTCGCTACTACGAGACGGTCACCAAGCACAACCTCAAGTATCGTCGCTACTATCACCAGTTCGACTACTAAAGAAAACGGGTGCGGGAACGTGCCGGGCTATTGAGAGGAACACAGAATGAGACAGTACATCATCGCCAGCCATGCGCACTTCGCTACCGGCATCAAGGAGAGCGTCGAGCTGCTCTCGGGCGCTCGCGACAACGTCCACGATCTTTCGATGTTCGTCGATGGCCGCATGGACGTGGCCGAGGAGGCCCAAAAACTGCTGGCAGGCATGTCTGCTGACGATGATGTCGTTGTCTGCACCGACCTCTTTGGCGGCAGCGTCAACAACGAGTTCACCAAGATCGTCCAGACGCGTCCCCGCACGTACCTCGTTACCAACATGAACCTTCCTCTGCTCATCCAGCTGCTGTTCTCTGACGAGTCGGCACCGGTTGAGGAGACGATTCGCGCCATCGTCGCTGCGGACGATACGCGCGTGAAGTTTGTCAACGATCTTTTGGTCGATGACGAGGAGGAGGAAGAGTTCTAATCCGCAGCACCTACTGACACGCCGTATGACGGCACAAGACCTTTGGGGGGTCACATTATGATTCAGCTACTTCGCGTTGACCATCGCCTGCTTCATGGCCAGGTCGCAGTTTCCTGGGTTCAGGGCCTTGGCTCCAACTGCATCTTCTGCGTGGGCGATAAGGTCGCCAACGACCCGGTGTGGAAGACGACGCTCAAGATGGGCAAGCCTGCCGGCTGCAAGCTCGTCATCAAGGATATGGCGAATGCCATCGAGGCTATCAACTCGGGCGTGACCGACAAGTACAAGATGATCATCTGCGTTGCCACTATCGCTGAGGCAAAGCAGCTTGTTGAGGGCTGCCCGCAGATTAAGTCGGTCAACCTGGGCAACACCAAGCCCAAGGACGAGAAGCGCCCCGATGCTCGTCAGGTCTCTCGTCAGATTTTCCTGACCGCAGCCGAGGAAGCCGATGTGCGCGAGATGCTGGATCGTGGCGTTGAGGTCGAGATTCGACCCCTGGCCGATGACCCCAAGGTTGACTGCGCCAGCGTGCTCTAGGCGTTTGAATTCGAAGAGTCTGAGCTCTTCGTAGTGTCCTATTAGGAAAGGGGGATGTATGCTTACCCAAGCAATCCTCATCGGACTTATCGCCGCATTTGGTAAGTTCGACTTCCAGCTCGGTACGCTCTATGCGTTCCGCCCCATCGTCCTGTGCCCGCTCGTGGGTCTGGTGCTGGGGGACCTGCAGTCCGGCCTCGCGATCGGTGCGAGTCTGGAGCTGCTGTTCATGGGCTCGATCTCCATCGGCGCCTACGTGCCGCCTGATGAGACGATCGGCGGCGTGCTCGCCTGCGCCTTCGCTATCCAGCTGGGCCAGAGCGCCGAGGCAGCCATCGCGCTTGCCATGCCCATCGCCACGCTGTGCCTTGCCATCAAGAACATCCTCAACGCCGCCCTGCCGATCCTGGTTGACCGCGCTGATGTCTTCTCCGGCCAGGGCAACCTTAAGGGTGTCTATGCGATGCACTTCCTGATCGGTTTAACCGGCATCATCATGGCGTTCCTGCTGTGCTCGCTGTCGTTCTATCTGGGTGCTGACGCTATCCAGGGCGTGCTCGACTTTATCCCCGACTTTGTTCTTGCTGGCTTTGGCGTTGCAGCCAACATCCTGCCGGCCATGGGCTTCGCCATGCTCGGCCGCCTGGTGCTCACCAAGCAGCTCGTGCCCTTCTACTTCCTGGGCTTCCTGCTGTGCTCCTACGCCAACGTGCCCGTCCTGGGCGTCGCCCTGATCGCCATCATCATCGGCATCGACAAGTTCGACCTGCTCGGCCTGGGCGGAGCCCAGCCCCAGCTCTCCGCGGAAGGGGATGAGGACGATGACTTCTAGTCCCGAGAACAAGATCACGCGCTCCGACCTCGTCAAGAGCGCCGTCAACGTCGGCGCCCTGGGCATGGAGTTCTCCTGGACCTACTACAAGCAGATGAACATCGCCTTCTGCCTGATGGTCGCCAACATGCTCAAGAAGATCTACGCCGGCCGCCCCGACGACTACGCCGAGGCCTTGCACCGCCACTGCGCGTTCTTCAACATCACCGTCCAGTTCGCCCCGTTCGTCGGCGGCATCGCGATGGCCATGGAGGAGAAGGTCGCCCGCGGCGAGATCGAGCCCGAGAGCGTCAACGACGTCAAGGCCGCCCTCATGGGCCCGCTGTCCGGCATCGGCGACTCCATCTTCCTGTCGACGCTGCGCGTGGTCGCCGCCGCGGTGGGCATCAGCCTGTGCCAGGCCGGCAACCCCTTCGGCCCCATCGCCTTCCTGCTCATCTACAACGTCCCCGGCTTCGCGCTGCGCGTCTGGGGCGCCGTCAAGGGCTACGAGCTGGGCGTGGGCTTCCTGGACGAGGCCCAGAGGACCGGCCTCATGCAGAAGATCATGACCTGCGTGGGCATCGTGGGCGTCATGGTCGTGGGCGCCATGTGCAAGGACATGTTCTGGGCCAGCATCCCGGTGGCCATCGGCTCGGGCGACGACGCCCAGACCCTCCAGGACATCCTGGACGGCATCATGCCCGGCATGCTCGGCATGCTCGCCTTCTGGCTGTACTACTGGCTGCTGTCCAAGAAGATCAACCCCATGGTGCTGATCGTGGCCACCATGGTCGTGGGCATCGTCGGCGCGTTCTTCGGCGTGCTGGCGTAGGTTCCTGCGTTTTATTCTGCCCCCAAGGGAAACGGCGACCCGCTGCGGTCGCCGTTTTTTATTACCGAAAGCTAGCTGGAGGTGCTTCGTGATTCGATCTGACAATCCGCCCGATAATGGCGTGAGCGGGGCGATGTATCTATTTGGCACGGCGCTCTTGTGGAGTTTTATCGGCATCCTCGTTCGCGCCAATTCGCAGTCAGCTCTTTTGATCGGTGCCGTTACGGCAATATTTATGGCGCTCTTTATCCTGCTCGTCGGCAGGCCCATCCTCCGCGTCAGCCGTCTTATTGTCCTTGTGGCCGTCTGCAACTTCGTGACGGGCACCACGTTTAACTTTGCCAACCAGCTCACGACGGTCGGCAACGCGATCGTCCTGCAGTACACCTCGATGATTTTCGTTATCGTGTATCAATCGCTCGCAACTCGCACGTTGCCCTCGCCTGCGAAGATTGCCTCCGTGGTGGTTGCTTTTACGGGTATGGGACTTTTCTTTTTAGGCGATTTGAGTGCCGAGGGCATGCTCGGCAACCTGCTTGCCGTCATTTCGGGCGCCACCTTTGGGCTGTGTTTCTTTTTGAACTCTCGCCCCGATGCGTCGCCCATGGTGTCCTCGCTCATCTCCTGCGGTATCTCGATGTTGCCGATCGTCTATTTTGCCGGTGCCCTAGACTCCGTGAGACCGTTTGAGTGGGGGCTTATGCTGGTGCACGGCCTTTTTTGCAGTGGCCTTGCGAGCGTGCTGTATGCCAAGGGGATTGCGCGCACTAACGCGTTTGCGGCCAACTTGGTCTGCATGAGCGAGGTCGTGCTCGCTCCCTGCTGGTCGGCGCTCCTCTTTGGCGAGGTCTTTCGCTGGAACGAGTTTTTGGGCGCGGCGATAATCGTTTTGGTGATTGTAGGCAACTTGGCATACGATGCCTTTGGCGATGGCTTTCTGGTGGCGCTTGTCCGCCATCGAAACAAAGGGCGCGCCTGATGGGATACGTCTGCCGTTTACGGTAAAAAAACCCCCCGCTGAGCGAGTGGTATTAAATAGTAAGAACCTGCATATCTATAATTGGTATCAAATCATTTGTACCTGGCATGGGTGTTCGCAGCACACCAGGTACGCTTCGAGCCGTGTGATCGAACTCCCGGAATTGATATCAACAACGCGCGCGACGGGTGTGACGACGGTTCGATATTCCTTATTGGGAGGAATTATGCTTGTCCAAGCAATCCTCGTCGGCTTAGTCGGAGCGTTTGGATGCCTCGACTACCAGCTCGGCACCCTCTACGCGTTCCGCCCCATCGTCCTGTGCCCGCTCGTGGGCCTGGTGCTGGGGGACCTGCAGACTGGCCTTGCCGTTGGCGCCAGCCTGGAGTTGCTATTCATGGGCTCGATCTCCATCGGCGCCTACGTACCGCCTAACGAAACCGTCGGCGGCGTGCTCGCCTGCGCGTTTGCCATTCAGCTCGGTCAGGGTACCGAGACGGCCATCGCGCTCGCCATGCCCATCGCCGTCCTTTCGCTGACGATCGGCAACATTACGGATGCTGGATTCTCGATCATTGTTGACATTGCTGACAAGTGCGCTGCCAAGGGCAACCTCAAGGGTATCTACGCGGCACATTGGAGCATGGGCCTCTTTGGCTGCCTTGAGTACTTCCTGCTGTGCGGCGGCGCATTCTACCTGGGCTCCGACGCCATCCAGGGCCTGCTCGACTTCATCCCGACCTTTGTGATCGATGGTTGCGGCGTTGCAGCCAACATCCTGCCGGCCATGGGCTTCGCCATGCTCGGCCGCCTGGTGCTCACCAAGCAGCTCGTGCCCTTCTACTTCCTGGGCTTCCTGCTGTGCTCCTACGCCAACGTGCCCGTCCTGGGCGTCGCCCTGATCGCCATCATCATCGGCATCGACAAGTTCGACCTGCTCGGCCTGGGCGGAGCCCAGCCCCAGCTCTCCGCGGAAGGGGATGAGGACGATGACTTCTAGTCCCGAGAACAAGATCACGCGCTCCGACCTCGTCAAGAGCGCCGTCAACGTCGGCGCCCTGGGCATGGAGTTCTCCTGGACCTACTACAAGCAGATGAACATCGCCTTCTGCCTGATGGTCGCCAACATGCTCAAGAAGATCTACGCCGGCCGCCCCGACGACTACGCCGAGGCCTTGCACCGCCACTGCGCGTTCTTCAACATCACCGTCCAGTTCGCCCCGTTCGTCGGCGGCATCGCGATGGCCATGGAGGAGAAGGTCGCCCGCGGCGAGATCGAGCCCGAGAGCGTCAACGACGTCAAGGCCGCCCTCATGGGCCCGCTGTCCGGCATCGGCGACTCCATCTTCCTGTCGACGCTGCGCGTGGTCGCCGCCGCGGTGGGCATCAGCCTGTGCCAGGCCGGCAACCCCTTCGGCCCCATCGCCTTCCTGCTCATCTACAACGTCCCCGGCTTCGCGCTGCGCGTCTGGGGCGCCGTCAAGGGCTACGAGCTGGGCGTGGGCTTCCTGGACGAGGCCCAGAGGACCGGCCTCATGCAGAAGATCATGACCTGCGTGGGCATCGTGGGCGTCATGGTCGTGGGCGCCATGTGCAAGGACATGTTCTGGGCCAGCATCCCGGTGGCCATCGGCTCGGGCGACGACGCCCAGACCCTCCAGGACATCCTGGACGGCATCATGCCCGGCATGCTCGGCATGCTCGCCTTCTGGCTGTACTACTGGCTGCTGTCCAAGAAGATCAACCCCATGGTGCTGATCGTGGCCACCATGGTCGTGGGCATCGTCGGCGCGTTCTTCGGCGTGCTGGCGTAAGGGCCCGGCTGCATAGATTTTCGTTGCAACCTGGAAAGGGGATGGAGCGGGCCTATGCCCTCCATCCCCTTACTTGTATAGAGGGAGTTCGTATGTTCGCGAAGGATCGCGAAGCAATGCGCCTGACGCCGGCGGAGGTCAGGCTGATTCTTATTGAGTCCCTGCAGTGGTGCGCCAACAACGCGGTCTACTTTTTGGGGCTTATCGGTGCGGCCACGTATGATCTGGCCGGTACGGCCTTTTTGGTTGCTGCCATTACGCTTGTACGCAATCTTATGACGTCGGCGGGCAATATGGTGTCGGGCTCGGTCATCGACCGCTTTGGACCGCGCCGGACGTCGTTTGTGACGTGCGTGATTACGGCGGTGCTATCGCTTGGCGTGGGGTTGGCGCCGTTGTCTGTCCCCGGGCTTGTGTTTGCCGCGTGCGTCTTGGGGCTTGCGGGCGGCTTTATCAACACCTGCACGCATGCGTTTCCGGGCTATCTTGAATCGACCACCGAGGGCCGCACCCGCGTGAACGGCCTGATGGTCTTCTATAGCAATATCGCCTATACCGCCGGCCCGCTGCTCGGCGGCGCCATCGTGAGCTGTTTTGCCACGCAGTCTGTTTACCTGCTCATGGCTGGCATGATGGGCATGGCGGCCATGCTCTCCTTGGGCTGTCACGAGTGTGTTGCTCCCGCAAAAGGGGGGAAGCCGAAGGGCGGTATTCTGGGCGGCATGGCCGAGGGCGCGCGACTTACGTTTCGCGACCACGACCTGCGTCTCATCTTTATCTCGGGCTTTTTGGGTTTCTTTGCGTTTGGCGCGTTCGATTCGCTGGAGTCGTTGTTCTATCGCGATGTGCTCAACGTGGATATCGTCTGGCTGGGCTGGCTGTCCTCGGTCGTGGGCCTCACTTCCTCGGTGGGCGCGTTCATCCTGACCAAGCTTTCTGCCCGCCATGTCAACCTGCGATTGCTGCTCGGCGCGCTCATGGCCGTGGGCATTGGGTCCATGGTGTACGTGGGCACCGATATGCTGGGGGTCGCGATTATCGGTCAGGCGATTAACGGTCTGGCCTGGGGATTCCTGGAACCGCTGCAGATGATCTTGATTCAGGAGCGCGCTGACATCAAATACCTGGGGCGCATTACCGGCTTTGTGCGTTTTGGCCTGATGAGCGCCGGCGTGCTGCCGCTGCTGGCGGCTCCGTTTTTGGCGGAGGCTTTGGGTGTCCAGACGGTACTGTTTGGGGCATCGACCATTATTGCGCTGGTAGGAACGCTGTTCTTTGTCACACAAGGGAGGCGTCAGAGGCGTTAGCTATACATTCAATTCTAATTTAATACCACTCACCAGAGAATTTCGACCGTTCACCGAGGATTGGAGCAGATTGATAAGTGGTATTAAAAACACATTAGGTGTATGTCTATAATTGGTATCGAAAAGAAACGCGATGTATAGAGTTGCGTGCAGGACAGAAAGGAAAAGCCATGAAGGAAACCGAGAAGATTGAGATCATGCACTTTAGCCAGGAGGGCTACGTCGAGGACGGCAAGAACGTCTACGAGACCGGCAAGAAGATGATTGAGCTCGCCGACAAGGTCGCCGACGAGGGCTACGACGCCGTCTTCCTGATGGGCGTGGGCGGCACCTGGGACGAGCTCATGCAGCTCGAGTACCTCATGAACAAGTTCGGCGACCGCGACCTCGAGGTCTACCTGATCCACGCCGCCGAGTGGAACGTCTCCGGCCACAAGCGCATGACCGACAAGTCCGTCGTGCTCACCGCCTCCGAGTCCGGCACCACCCCCGAGGTCCTCGAGGCCGTCAAGAAGATGAAGGGCATGGGCGTGCGCGTCTACGCCATGACCAAGCCCGAGGGTCTCATCGGCCAGGCTGTCGGTGCCGAGAACTGCGTCGCCATGGCTTCTGACCATGGTTCCGGTGGCTGCGAGAAGGGCTACTACCTCGCCGACTGCTTCGGCCTGCGCCTGCTCAACCGTCGCGGTTGCTTCCCCAAGTTCGACCTGTTCATCGAGCAGACCAAGGACATCTGGAAGGATATGCTCGATATCCGCAAGCGCTTCGAGCCGCGCGCCGAGGAGCTCGCCAAGAAGTACGCCCTGGCCCCCTACACCATGTTCATCGGCTCCGGCGCCCTGTGGGGCGAGACCATCCTCTTCTCGATGTGCATCCTGGAGGAGATGCAGTGGAAGCGCACCCGCTACATCACCTCGGCCGACTTCTTCCACGGCACCCTCGAGCTCGTGGAGTCGGGCGTCCCGGTCTTCCTGTTCATGGGCGAGGACGAGAACCGCAAGCTCGACGAGCGCGTCCGCGCCTTCCTGACCCGCGGCGTGACCGGCGACACCGACATCAACATCATCGACACCGCCGAGTTCGCGATCCCCGGCCTTGACGACGAGTTCCGCGTCATCGTGTCTCCGTGGATTCTCTCCTCGCTGATCACCGATCGCCTTGCCGCTTACTACGAGACGGTCACCAAGCACAACCTCAACTACCGTCGCTACTATCACCAGTTCGACTACTAAGAGCAAATAACGTTTGTGTAATTGGGCCTCGCTCCTATATGGAACGGGGCCTCGCTTGGGTTGGAGAGTAATTATGAGCTATCCCCAGCTTGCCGTCATGAATATCAGCCATCGTTATTTTGACCTTGAGGAGTTCTTTTCTTCGGCGTCGGCTTCGGGCTACACGTGTTGCGAGCTTTGGACCGGGGCGATGCATCTGTATGTCGATTGCCATGGATACGATTCGCTCGAGCAGGTGCGGGAGCTATCACAGCGGTATGGGGTTCGGATTGTGGGGCTTTGTCCCGAACAGAACAACCCCAAGCCGTGGAATATCGCGGCGCGCGGGAATGGGGCGCGTGCCCGCACGCTCGCGTACTTTAAGAACGTTGTAGATATCGCGGCGGAACTTGGAGCCGAGCAGGTCATGGTCTCGAGCGGCTGGGCATTTTTGAACGAGCCGATCGAGGACGCGTGGGGTCGCAGCGCCTCGATGCTGCGTGCGATTGCCGAGCATGCGGGAGAGTGCGGCGTGCGACTGGTGCTCGAGGCCCTACAGCCGGTTGAGTCGATGATCGTGAACTCGGCGGCCGATACGAAGCGCATGATCGAGGCAGTTGATCATCCGGCACTTAAGGCATGTCTGGATTTGGGCGCTATGGCGGTGGCGGGGGATACCATCGACGATTATTTCGATCTGCTTGGCGATGATGTCGCCCACGTGCATTTTGTCGATGTTGCGGCAGATGGCACGACGCATCTTGCCTGGGGTGACGGCGACCGCGATATGCGCGCCGACCTGGATAGGCTGGTGGCGCGCGGCTATCGCGGAGTTGTTTCGGCCGAGACCTATGACTGGCGCTATTTTGCCGACCCCGCAGCTGCCGATGCGCAGGTAATGGCAGAGTATCGTCGTGCGATTGGCGTCTAGGTGGGGTTGGGTTGCGACAATCCGCTCCTATGTTTCCAAATGAATACGGTGTGAGCCGAGGAGGACGATTCTCCCCGCAAGCACTCTAGTATGCTAAAGTACCCAGAAGACCGGCGGAGCTATGCCGGTCTTCTGTTCTATACGAAGCACAGCATGAGGAGGCTCACCAGATGACGGCCACACCGTGGGGATTCCGGGACATATTGCCCGAGGAGGCTCAGGCGCGCGAGGAAATTGCGCTGACGGTGAAGGGCTGCTTTAGGGAGCATCATTATTTGCCGGTTGAGACGCCGCTGCTCGAGGACAAGGGCTCGCTCGAGGAGGGCGGCCGAATCGCGGACACGCCGTTTAAGCTTTTTGACGATGACGGCCGCTTGCTGGTGGTTCGTCCCGATAACACATTGCCTATCGTGCGTCTGGTCTCGACCCGCATGCGTGCGGCCGACCTGCCGCTGCGCCTGCGCTATGAGGCGCCGGTGGTTCGTGAGTGCCAACGCAATGCCGGCGGCTCGCGCCAGTTCACTCAGCTAGGCTTTGAGCTCATCGGCGCGGGCGATACCGCGGGCGACGTGGAGATTGTCTCGCTGGTCGCCGAGGCCGTGCGCAAGCTGGCACTGCCCGATGCGCGCATCATCGCAGGTAGCGTGCGCCCGTTTAAGGAGCTGCTCGCGGCGTGCGAGGATCGCGAGCTGGCTGCCGAGGCGCTGCGCTGCGTGCACGCCAACGACTTTGTGGGCCTCGATGCCCGCGTGGCGGCAAGCGCCGAGACCGATGCCGTTAAGGCCGCCGTCAGCGAACTGCCGCGCCTGCATGGTGGGGCCGAAGTGCTCGATCGCGTGGATGCGCTGCTGGCGGCTGCCGGTATTGTCGCGCCGCTCACGCGTGAGCTGCGCGCGCTGGTCGAGGGCCTGGCGCCCGAGGACGCTCAGGTGCTGTCCTTCGACTTTTCCATTATGAATTCTTTCGATTACTACACGGGCCTGGTCTTTAAGGCCTATGCCGGTGGCCTGCCCGATCCGGTGGGCTCGGGCGGTCGCTACGACTCTATCTTTACCGGCGCGTTCGGCGACGGCATCGAGGTGCCGGCGGCGGGCTTCGCCTTTTCGCTCGAGCGTCTGGAGGCCGCGTGCACCTCTGCCGAGGACGCCGCCTCCGATGGTGACCACGCCGTGGGCCGCGGCGCCGAAGGCCCGCTACGCATCGCCGTGCCCAAGGGCTCGCTTAAGGCCGACACGCTCGACGTGCTCGAGGCCGCGGGCCTGGACGTCTCTGAGCTGCGCGACCCCGGCCGTCACCTGATTGTGCGCGGTCGCGACACGCGTGCCGGCGAGGGCACGGTCGGCGATATCGAGTTTGTCATCGTGCGTCCCAGCGACGCGCCCGCTTTTGTGGGCTGTGGTGGTGCCGATTGCGGCATCTGTGGCTGGGACTCGCTCATCGAGGCAGACCTCAACTTGCTGCAGCTGGTCGATTTGGGCTACGGCCTGTGCACGTTTATCGAGGCAGAGCCCGCGTGGCGCGCCGGTCAGGCCGAGCGCAACTATGCCCGCCGCGGGTCGCTTCGCGTGGCAACTAAGTACCCGCGCATCGCGAGTGCCTGGTATGCCGAGCGCGGCGTGAACGCCGACATCGTTTCGCTGCACGGCAACATCGAACTGGGCCCCATCGTCGGCATGACCGATCGCATCGTGGATATTACCGCCACGGGCGCCACGCTGCGCGACAACGACCTGGTCATCACCGGCCGCATCATGGACTGCACGGCCCACTTCTTTGTCAATCCGGGTGCCGCGCGCTTGGATCCGCGCGTGCGCAACCTGGCCGATCGCCTGGCTGCGGCCGTTAAGGACAAACATTTTGAGCCCGTCGCGGGCTCGGCACAATAGCGCGAGCACGCACGGGCGCCCCAACGTACGGGCTGCGGGCCGACTGGCGCCGCCGCCCGGCCTCTCGTTTTTCGAACACAACCTCGACCGATAGGGGATACCGATATGAAGACCATCAAGCTTGCTCCCGGCGAGCGCCTCGTTACCAATCAGCTCAACCGCAAGGGCGTGCTGCCGCAAAACATCGTCGACGCCGCCCGCGATATCGTGGCAAACGTGCGCGCCAACGGCGATGCCGCGGTGCGCGATTACTGTCAGCGTTTTGACGGCGTTGAGCTGCAGAGCTTTCGTCTGCCGCAAGAGCAGATCGATGCCGCGCTCGAAGGCCTCGACCCGGCCTTTGTCGCCGCGCTCGAGAAGGCTGCACGCCAGATTCGCGAGTTCCACCAGCGCGAGGTCGAGCAGAGCTGGTTTACCACGCGTGCGGACGGCACGATGCTCGGCGTTAAGGTGACCCCGCTTGCGGCGGCCGGCATCTACGTGCCGGGCGGTCGCGCACAGTATCCCTCCACGGTGCTCATGAATGCCATTCCCGCCAAGGTGGCCGGCGTCAAGCGCGTGGTCATGGTGACCCCGCCGCAAAAAGACGGCCTGATCAGCCCCTACACGCTCGCCGCGGCAAAGCTCGGCGGCGTGGACGAGATCTATATGGTGGGCGGCGCTCAGGCCGTGGCCGCGCTGGCTTACGGCACCGAGACCATTCCGCGTGTCGATAAAATCACCGGTCCGGGCAACGCCTTTGTCGCTGCGGCCAAGCAGATTGTCTCGGGCGACGTGGGAATCGACATGGTCGCTGGCCCCTCCGAGGTCTGCGTACTGGCCGATGCCACGGCCAAGCCCATGGTGGTCGCGGCCGACCTGATGGCCCAGGCCGAGCACGATCCGCTGGCAGCCTGCTATCTGGTGACTTGCGACGAGCAGTTTGCGCGCGAGGTCGAGGCTGGTATCGACATTCTGGTAGCGCAGTCCCCGCGTGCCGAGATCACACGCGCCTCGCTCGATAACGAAGGCACCATCGTGGTGGCCGCCGACATGGCTGCCGCCGTCGAGGCCGTGAACACCGTGGCGCCCGAGCACTTTGAGCTGCACTGCAAGGACGCGATGGGCCTGCTCGGCGGCATTCGCAACGCCGGCGCCATCTTTGTGGGCGCTTGGAGCTCCGAGCCGCTCGGCGATTATGTTGCCGGTCCCAACCACACGCTGCCGACCGGCGGTACGGCCATGTTCTCCAACCCGCTTTCGGTCGAAGAGTTCGTTAAGCGCTCGAGCGTCATTTGCTATACGCCCGAGGGTCTGCTCTCCGACGCTCCCGCGACGCAGCGCCTGGCCGAGGCCGAGGGCCTGTGGGCGCACGCGCTTTCGGCCGCACTGCGCCGCCGCGTGCTGGAGCAGGGCGAGGGTGCCGTGAGTGCCGAGTCGCTGGCCGCGGCCGACCTGACCAAGGTCGCCTGGCCGGGTGATACGACCGCGACGGTCGCCGAGGGCGTGGACCTGGCGGCAGCTGCGGGCGGTGCCGCTGGCGCGGTCGTCGAGGGGGCCTAATATGGCCGAGCTGACGCCCCGCATGAAGGAACTCGTCCAGCCCTACCTGGCCGGCATTGAGCCCTATGATCCCAACTTCACGCCCACGCGCATCAACCTTTCGGCCAACGAGAACACCTATCCCGTGCCGGCCGGCGTGCGCGAGGCGATTGATGCAGCCCTGGCTGCCACGCCGCTCAACCGTTATCCCGACCCCATGTCCAACGACCTGCGCGATGAGCTTGCTGCTTGGCATGGCGTGACGCGCGAGAACATCTGCGTGGGCAACGGCGGTGACGAGCTGCTCTATAACTACTTGCTGGCGTTTGGCGGCGCGGGGCGGACCCTGCTCAACTGCCCGCCGTGCTTTAGCGAGTATGCGTTCTTTGCGTCGCTGTGCCAGACCGAGGTGCGCGACGTGTGGCGCGACCCGGCGACCTTTGAGCTCGACCAGGCGGCGGTGCTTGCGGCGGCTCCCGAGTGCAATCTGGCGATCGTGACCTCGCCCAACAATCCCACGGGTGACGTGGCGCCGCTCGACTTCGTTGCGGCTCTGTGCGATGCCTGCCCCGGCATGGTGATGGTCGACGAGGCCTACGTTGAGTTTGCGGACGATTCGTTTGGCGCGGCTACCACGGCGCAGGGGCTTATCGCCGGGCATCCCAATTTGGTGATTCTGCATACGCTGTCCAAGGCGTTTGGCGCCGCCGGCACGCGTCTGGGCTATGTGATCGCGGTGCCCGAGGTTGTTGATGTGTTCGCGGCGATTCGCCAGATCTATTCGGTCAATGTGCTGAGCCAGGCCGCCGCGCTTGCCTGCGTGCGTGCCCGCGATGCGTACGCGCCCGTGGTGGCACAGGTCGCATCCGAGCGCGAGCGCGAGCTGGCCGCTCTGCGCGTGATGGCTGCCGAGGGCTTGCCCGTGGAGGCGTGGCCGAGCGCGGCGAACTTTGTGCTCGTGCGCACGCCGCATGCCACGCGCGTGCGCGAGCGCCTGCGCGACGAGTATTCAATTTTGGTGCGCGACTTTAGCTACGCGCCGGGGCTCGCGGACTGCCTGCGCATTACCGTAGGCACCCCGCAGGAAAACGACGAGGTGCTGGCAGCGTTTGCCGCGCTGGTGAAGGAGGAGATGTAGATGGACCGCTATGCCGAGGTAACCCGCAAGACGGGCGAGACCGACATTGTCGTAAAGCTCGACCTGGACGGATCTGGCGTGTGCGATATCTCGACCGGCGTGCCGTATTTCGACCACATGCTCAACGCTTTTGGCCGCCATGGTCTGTTCGATCTGACGGTGCACGCGGTGGGCGACGTCGAGGTCGATGCACATCACACCGTCGAGGACACGGGTATTGTGCTGGGCGAGGCGTTTTGCCAGGCGCTGGGCGACAAGGCGGGCATTACGCGCTTTGCCGACGCGGCGATCGCCATGGACGAGACGCTTGTGATGGCTGCTGTTGATATTTCGGGCCGCGGGCAGGCCTACTGCGAGCTGCCCGTGCCGACCGAGCGCGTGGGCAGCTTCGATACCGAGCTGGCCGTCGAGTTCTTCTGCGCCTTTGCGCGCGATGCCAAGCTCACGCTGCACGTGCGCGAGCTGGCGGGCGGCAACTCGCATCACATTATCGAGGCCGCCTTTAAGGCCGTGGGCCGCACGATGCGCCACGCCTGCGAGCTCGATCCCCGCGTGCAGGGCATCCCCAGCACCAAGGGCTCGCTGTAACCTGCCAAAAAAGGGACAGGTTTTGAATGGGGAAAAGGAGGGTCGCGTGGGCGAACCGAAGATCGTGGTAGTTGACTACCACAAGGGCAACTTGTCGAGCGTCGTGCGCGGGCTTGCGCGCGCCGGTGCCGCCGCCTGCACATCGGACGATCCGGAGCAGATCCGCCGCGTCGACGGCCTGGTCATTCCGGGCGTGGGCGCGTTCTATGACGCGATCGCCTTTATGCGCCAGAGTGGCGAGGCGGACGCGGTGCTCGATGCTGTCGCCACCGGAACTCCGCTGCTCGGCATTTGCCTGGGCCTTCAGCTATTTTTTGAGCGCGGCAACGAAGGCGTGCCTGCGGACGAGGGCGCGGTTGCCGATGGCAACACCCCCCAGCAGGCCGGTGGCCCCTGGGTCGATGGCCTGGGTATTATGTGCGGTTCGTGCACGCGCTTGGAGTCGAGTCGCCTGAAGGTGCCGCACGTGGGCTGGGACCAGGTGCACATGACGCCCACCGGTGCGGCCGATCCGCTGCTTACTGGTTTTGCCGAGGGTGCCAACATGTACTTCACCCACAGCTACGCGGTGTCCGACGATGCCGATGCCGCCGATGTGCTGGCGCGCACGCACTATACGCGGAGCTTCCCGTGCATCGTGCGCCATGGCAACGTGTGGGGCTGCCAGTTCCATCCCGAGAAATCCTCCGCGCTGGGTCAGCGCATTCTTAAAAACTTTGTGAGCATCGTCGAGGGGGCCGGCCGATGATTCTGTTTCCCGCAATCGATTTGATCGGCGGTAAGGTCGTGCGCCTGGAGCGCGGTGACCGGAGCCGCTGCAAGGTATATTCCGACGACCCCGTGGCCGTTGCCCGCTCCTTTGCCGAGCAGGGCACGAGCTGGGTGCACGTCGTCGACCTGTCCGCTGCCTTTGGCGAGGACGAGGACGCGTGCGCTGCCAACTCGGCGGCGATAAAGGCTATCTGCGGCGTCGACGGTCTGTCCGTGGACGTGGGCGGCGGCGTTCGCTCGCTCGCGCGCATCGACGAGCTTGCCGGCTATGGCGCGCGTCGCATCGCGCTGGGCACGGTGATCGTGACCGAGCCGGGATTTGCCGAGGTGGCGGCTCGCGGCTTTGGCGAGCTGCTGGTGGCAGATATCGCCGCACGCGACGGCCAGGTCAAGGTGAACGGCTGGCGCGACGGCGCGGGCGTGGCACTCGACGATGCCGTGGCGCAGCTTTCCGAGCTGGGCTTTAAGCATCTGGTGTATACCGACATCGCGCGCGATGGCATGCAGACGGGCATCGATGTGGCGGCGTATCGTCATGTGGCCGAGGTCGCGGGCTTTCCCGTCGTGGCTTCGGGTGGTATCTCGACGCTCGACGATATCCGCGCACTGGCCGCGGTGGGTGAGGATGCTATTGAGGGCGCCATTACCGGCCGTGCGCTCTACGAGGGCAACTTTACGCTGGCCCAGGCGCTAGCCGCCGCCCGAGGGGAGGAGTAGCCCATGCTTACCAAACGCGTGATTCCCTGCTTGGACGTCAAGGACGGCCGCGTGGTCAAGGGCGTCAACTTTGTGAGCCTGCGCGATGCGGGCGACCCGGTGGAGCTAGCCCGCGCCTACGACCGCGAGGGTGCGGACGAGGTTGTCTTCCTGGACATTACCGCCACGAGCGACAACCGCGCGACGACCATCGAGATGGCGGCGCATGCGGCCGAGGAGCTCGCTATTCCCTATACCGTGGGCGGCGGCTTTCGCGACCTGGCGGGCATGCGCACCATGGTTGCAGCCGGCGCCGACAAGGTGTCGCTTAACTCTGCCGCCGTGCGCGATCCGTCGTTGATTAGCCAGGCTGCCGCGGCGTTTGGCAGCCAGGCCGTGGTCGTGGCGATCGATGCCAAGCGCGTCGGTTTGCCCGGCGCATCTGGTGCCGACAAGTGGGAGGTCTTTACCGCAGGCGGCCGCAACGCCACGGGTATCGACGCGGTGGCGTGGGCCGAGGAGGCGGCCCGTCGCGGCGCCGGCGAGATCCTGCTGACCAGCATGGACCGCGACGGCACCAAGGCCGGCTTTGACCTGGCGCTCACCCGCGCCGTGGCGCGCGCGGTGCCGATTCCGGTGATCGCGAGCGGCGGTGTGGGCACGCTCGAGCATTTTGCCGAGGGCGTGATCGAGGGCGAGGCGGACGCCGTGCTGGCGGCGAGCGTCTTTCACTTTGGAACCTTCAGCATTCGCCAGGTGAAGGAGTATATGGCCTCTCAAGGTATTCCTGTGAGATTGGACTTCTAGTGCTGCGGCTTGCCCAGGCACCGCATCTTGCCGCTCAAACCGTCGCTCGCGTACCAAAGTACGCGTCGCTCCTCTTTCGCGGCAACCTGCGGCACCTGGACAACCCTCGCCGACCTGTGAGGTTTTAATTGGGGAGAAAAATGGAAGAGATAACCGATCCTTCAAAGCTTACATATGACGTCAAGGGGCTGATTCCTTGTGTGGTTCAGCAGTATGACACCGGCGAGGTGCTTATGGTTGCTTGGATGAACGAGGAATCGGTGGGGCTGACGCTCAAGACCGGTACCACGTGGTTTTGGAGCCGTAGCCGTCAGGAGCTCTGGAACAAGGGCGCGACGAGCGGCAATATGCAGGAGGTCAAGGAGCTTTGGGCCGACTGCGATAGCGATACGCTGCTGGTCAAGGTCGACTCGCCGGGTCCGGCCTGCCATACCGGCAACCGTACTTGCTTCTTTAAGAAACTCGCGTAGGGCGGGCGCTCGATTAGACGCTCGGCCACCAGAAAGGATTGAACTATGGGTGTGCGCACCGCAAACGTTCAGGATGGAAATATCGGAGAGACGCTGACAAGTCTGGCCGAGGTGATTCACGGTCGTCGTGATGCATCGCCGCAGGAGAGCTATACCGCGCGTCTGCTGACCGACGTCGAGGACGAACTGCTCAAGAAGCTTGCCGAGGAGGCGAGCGAGGTGATCATGGCCTGCAAGGATAACGATCACGATCACATCCGCTACGAGGCCGGCGACCTGGTCTACCACCTGCTCGTAACCCTTGAGCGCTACGGTATCACCCTCGACGAACTGGCCGGCGAACTCAACGCCCGCCGCCACTAGTCGTTTGGGACAGTCTTTGTTGGTGTAACGGGGTCATGGAAGTTGCGGTGAAATAGGGACTGTTTAAGCGCTTCATCAGGCAAAACAATCCCTATTCCACCGCAACTTATGAAGGGATGGCTAGTCGAGGGGTGTGGATTCCCATTCGCCGTTGGGGTGGGGGATGTCGAAGGTTCGGTAGCCGCAGTCGTAAGCGTGGGCCTGGGCCTCGCGGATGTTCCAGCAGATGTCGCAGGCGCGGTGTGCGTCCGAGCCAAAGGTGATGGGTACCTCGGCGTGGGCGAAGCAACGCAATAGCCCGGTCGCGGGATAGTAATCGTCGAGCCCCTTGCGCGGCGCGGCGGTCGAGACCTCAACGCGGCGGCCCGTGTCGTGAGCGCACTCGGCCATCTGCCCCCAGAACGGCGTCGGGTCAAAGTCGGGCGCAAAGCCTTCCTTCGAAAAGCGCATGACCAGGTCGGGATGGGCCATTACGTCAAAGTTGAGTGAGCTTTCGCAAGCGCGGCACCAGTCGTCGACGTAGCGCTCCCACACGCCGTGTACCCCCAGGTTTTCCCAAACATGCAGGTTGGTGTCATCATCGATCCAGCCGCAGCGCGAATCGGGTGTATCGGGGCGAGCGACGTCTTCCGTTCCCGCCGCACCCGCGGCACCGGCCATGATATCGCCCGGATAGCCAATCCAGTGCACACTGCCCAAGCGCACTATGGCACTCGCGGACCAGCGCTCAACCAGAGGCTCGCAACCTTCGTACCAGTCGCATTCAAAGCCATAGATAAAGCTGAGCTCCGGCGCGATCTGCGCGGCGAGCTTGCGGGCGTCCTCAAAGGCCAGACGATGTGCCGTTAGGTCACCCTCGACAACCTGTACTTCGCAGTTGGCGTCCATGCTGACGGGCAGGGTGAGGTGATCGGTCGAGACCATGACGCGGCAGCCGGCGGCCGCGGCAGCGCGGACGTTTTCCTCAAACGAGGCATGTCCGTCCGAAAACGAGGTGTGGGTGTGGCAATCGACCAGCGGGCAAGCAGACATGGCAGCTCCTTTGCGTCAAGCGAATCCGCTTCATTGTAATGGCGCGGCCCCCGATGCGACGAGCGCGCCGGGGACTGAAATCGACTGGAAAGGCGGGTCGCGTGCGAGGGTCGCCACGCAGCATCGGCCCCGCGTCAAAACATGCACATCAGCCTCCAAAACTGACAAAAAATGACATGTTTGGAGGCTGATGTACATGTTTGGATAGGAGCGAGGGCAGCGACGGACGAAAGTCACGCCTGTGCCACGTCCGATGTGCTAGCGTTTGGATGAACAAAACGAGCCCGCGCGGAAAGGATCCGGACCGTATGCAATGCGATAGCACATCCCCGCTGTCCCGCGAGACCGATGCGCCCGAAACCATCGTCAAGCTGGAGTGCGACATCGACGATGCGTCGCCCGAGGTACTCGCCTACGCTGCCGACCGCCTGCGCGAGGCGGGTGCGCGCGAGGTGCACTGGCTGCCTCTCTACTGCAAAAAGGGTCGCCCCGGATGGCAGTTGCAGGTGATCTGCTCGCATGAGGATATCGAGCGCCTACAGACGATTATCTTTTTGGAGACCACGACCAACGCCGTTCGTCGCCAGGTGATGGAACGCGTTTGCCTGCCGCGCCGATTCGAGCAGGTGACAACGCCTTGGGGCGAGGTATCCGTTAAGGTGGCGACCCTGCCCGACGGCAGCGAGCGCGCGGCTCCCGAGTACGAGGACTGCGCCCGTCTCGCCCGCGAGCGCAACGTGCCGCTCCAACGCGTGATGCAGGCGGCTCAGAGCGCGGCGCTGCGATTCGAGTAACACGGTAGATGGGCTCCACATCCGCCGGACCCCGTATTCAGCCCCCATCAACTCCGCTTCGAAAGGACTCCCCATGAAATACCTCATCGCTTCCGACATCCACGGCTCGGCATACTGGACCGAGCGCCTGGTCGCCGCCATCGAATCCGAGCAGCCCGACCGCATCGTGCTGCTGGGCGACCTGCTCTACCACGGTCCGCGCAACGACCTGCCGCGCGATTACGCTCCCAAGCGCGTGATTCCGCTGCTCAACGCCCTGGCCGACCGCATCATCGCGGTGCGCGGCAACTGCGACGCCGAGGTCGACCAGATGGTGCTCGACTTTCCCGTCATGGCAGACTACGCCACGCTGTTCGACGAGACCGGCCGCGAGCTGTTCCTGACGCACGGCCACGTCTTTGGCGCCGGCATGCACAACAGCGTCGACCACGCGCCCGCGCTGCCCGAGGGCTCCGCGCTCGTCTACGGTCACACGCACGTCAAGGTCAACGAGGAGAGCGCCGCGTACCCGGGCCTGTGGCTCTTCAACTCCGGCAGCGTGAGCATCCCCAAGGACGGCACGCACAGCTACGGCATCTACGAGGGCGGAGCGTTCCGCCACGTGATCCTGGAGGAGGACTAACCATGGCAGAGCACATGGCTCAGCAAAATGCCGAGGGCTCGCGCGATCTGTCCACGCTGGTCGACGCGTCGGTCGAGCTACAACATCTGGTGCAGACCGTCTGGCGCTTGCGTCAGCCCGACGGCTGCCCGTGGGACCGCGAACAGACGCATCAGAGCATTGGCAAAAACATGATCGAGGAGGCCTACGAGGCGCTCGACTGCATCGAGGCCGACGATGCCACGCATCTGCGCGAGGAGCTGGGCGACGTGCTCATGCAGGTAGTGCTGCATGCGCAGATTGCGGCGGACGCCGGCGAGTTTACGCTGGCCGACGTGGCGCGCGATATCGACGCCAAGCTCATCCGCCGTCACCCGCACGTGTTTGGCGATGCGGATGCCGAGAGCTCCGACGAGGTGCTCAAGATTTGGGACGAGGTCAAGCTTGCCGAGAAGGCTGCCAAGGACAAGGCCGTGGCGGCGGGCGAGGCCGCGCCCGAGGGTCTGCTCGACGGCGTGCCTACGCATCTGCCGGCGCTGATGCAGGCCCAGAAGGTGTCGCGCAAGGCGGCTGCCGTGGGCTTTGAGTGGGAGACGGTCCAAGACGTGTGGGACGAGGTCGCCGAGGAACGTGCCGAGTTTGAGGCCGAGGCCCCTGGCTCGCCCGAGCGCGAGATGGAGTTTGGCGATTTGCTCTTTGCCCTGGTCAACGTTGCGCGCAAAGAGGGGATTGACGCCGAGAGCGCCCTGCGTGCCAGCACGGCAAAGTTCCGCCGTCGTTGGGCTGCAATGGAGCGGATGGCGGCTGACGCCCATGTGGATCTGGCCGAGCTTTCGACCCACGGCCTCAACGACCTGTGGGATGCCGCAAAGGCGGAGGAGTAAGACTGCGGGAACGACGGGCTGACACGCCTCATCGTTCCCGCTAAATTTTTCGAAAAACAAGTGTATCCCTCGGCTAACTTAGGGCATAATGCAAAAAGTGCGACAAGGCTAACTTACGGAGGTGCACCGACGGTGCACAGTCGGCCAGTCGCTTGCATCCACTACGTTTCCAAGTGAGAGGGAGACAACATGAGCGATATTTTGGACGTCTACGGTCGCGAGGTGCTCGACAGCCGCGGCAATCCCACCGTCGAGGTCGAGGTCGTGCTCGAGGACGGCAGCTTCGGCCGCGCAATGGTGCCTTCGGGCGCTTCGACCGGCGCCTTTGAGGCATGCGAGTTGCGCGACGGCGACAAGGGTCGCTACCTGGGCAAGGGCGTCTCGCGGGCCGTCGAGCACGTCAACAACGAGTGCGCCGATGCCGTCGTGGGCCTCGATGCCTTCGACCAGCGCGCTGTCGATGCCGCGCTGATCGCCGCGGACGGTACCCCCAACAAGACCAAGCTCGGTGCCAACGCGATTCTGGGCGTGTCGCTGGCCGTTGCCCGCGCTGCGGCAGAGTCGGCGGGCCTGTCGCTGTACCAGTACCTGGGCGGCGTCAACGCTCATCTGCTGCCCACGCCCATGATGAACATCCTCAACGGTGGCGTGCATGCCGACAACAACGTTGACTTCCAGGAGTTCATGATCATGCCCGTGGGTGCTCCGAGCTTTGCCGAGGGCCTGCGCTGGTGCGCCGAGGTCTATCACACCCTCAAGGGCGTGCTGCACGAGGCCGGCCTGGGCGGCGGCGTGGGCGACGAGGGCGGCTTTGCCCCCAACCTTAAGACCAATGCCGAGCCGTTCGAGTACATTACCAAGGCCGTGGAGAAGGCTGGCTTTAAGCCCGGCGTCGACTTCATGTACGCCATGGACCCGGCGTCCACCGAGTTCTACAACGCCGAGACCGGTATGTACGAGCTCAAGGGCGAGGGCGTGGAGTACACGAGCGCCCAGATGGTCGATTACTGGGAGAAGCTCGTCGACACCTACCCCATCATCTCCATCGAGGACGGCATGGCGGAGGAGGACTGGGACGGCTGGGTTGAGCTCACCCAGCGCATTGGCAATAAGGTGCAGCTGGTGGGCGACGACCTGTTCGTCACCAACACCGAGCGCCTCAAAAAGGGCATCGAGCTGGGCGCCGCCAACGCGATTCTGGTCAAGGTCAACCAGATCGGCACGCTCACCGAGTCGCTCGAGGCCATCGAGACCGCCAAGGAGGCCGGCTACGCTTGCATCGTGAGCCACCGTTCCGGCGAGACCGAGGACTCTACGATCGCTGACCTGGTCGTGGGTGTTAACGCCGGTCAGATCAAGTCGGGCGCCCCGTGCCGCAGCGACCGTATTGCCAAGTACAACCAGCTCATCCGCATCGAGGACGAGCTCGAGGGCAGCGCGCGCTACGCCGGCAAGTCTGCGTTCTACAACATTCGCTAAACAAGTGGTGCTCGCGGGGGCGGGGTTGACTCGGCTCCGCTCCACTTCTGATGGCCGCCATTGGGCGCTGGGCCATATGGCTCAGCGCCTTTTTTATGTCGAGCAAAGGCTGGCGAAGGCGGTGCGGGCGCTCGTGCTATAACTAAAGGACTTAGCGCAAACAAACCTCAACCGCACAAGGCGCACATGGATCAGATTTACGACAACAGGTACTATTCCGCCGGTTCGCATGAGCCGTCGTCTCGTCGTGCGCGTACCGCGCAGCTTGGCGGGTCTGGTTATGCTGGTGCTGATCGCTCCAGGTATAGCTCGCCGGTGACTTCGCATCCCAATGCTCAGCCAAATAGTTCCTCGGATAGTCCGGTGCGCCCATCGCGTTCCAAGCATGCGTCGCGCCCTTCGACCCAGGCGTCCGACAAGCCGCGCCGTTCCTCAAGTCGTCTTTCCGGCTCGGACTTTATGCACTACGCCAACGACAACGCGGTGGTCAAGGCGATCTACGACTTTACCCACGGTCCTCAGCGAGGGCTATTCATCGGCATCGTCGTTGCCCTGGTGCTCGTGAGCCTGTATTTCCCCGTGCGCGACCTGTATGTGGCAAAGCGCTCGAGCGATATCTTGGCCAAGCAGGTCGAGATTCGCCAGCAATACAATGATGAGCTGCAAAAAAGCGTCGACAAGTTGCTCTCGGAGGAGGGCATCAAGGATGCGGCATCCGAGGGCCTGGGCCTGGTGATGCCCGGCGAGAAGAGGATTGAAGTGCAGGGCCTAGACGGCGATTCGGATGCCTCGTCGAGCCAGAAGTCGTCGAACGCCAAGAAAGCCAGCGAGGTGGCCAAGGAGATCGAAGAAGTCGGCAAGGACGCGCCGTGGTACATTCAGACGCTCGACATGCTGTTTGGATTTAACGGCGTCGAGGGTCAGACGGTCGCGTCCAGCGGCGAGTAGGCGAGTAGCGCCCGGAGGGGAGCCCGCAATGACAAATCGCAAACGATATAAGGTGGCCGCGATTGACCTGGGGACGGTTTCGTCGCGGCTGGTGCTGGCCCAGGTCGAGGGCGGGGCGATCGTGGAATCGTCCAAGCATACCGAGATTACCGACTTGGGCGAGGGCGTGGACGCGACGGGGCGCTTTTGCGAGGCGGCCGTTGAGCGCGTGCTCGCTGCGTGTCGGATGTTTGTGGACGAGGCCCGTGCCTTTGGGGCTGCGTGCGTCTGCACCACGTGCACGAGCGCCGCGCGCGATGCGTCCAACGCCGCGCTGCTACTGGGCGGACTGCGCGATCTGGGGCTTGAGCCACAGGTGATTCCGGGAGAGGTTGAGGCGCGCCTGACATTTTTTGGCGTGGCGCACGACTTTGCTGGCGAGCGCATTATCGTCGCCGATTCGGGCGGTGGCTCCACGGAGCTCGCGACGGGCGTGTACGCGCCGGAGCGCGGAGTCTTTGCGCTGGAGGGAACGCGCTCGCTGGACATCGGCTGCCGCCGCGTGACCGAGCGGTTTTTCTCGGCACTGCCGCCGTCGACGAACAAGCTTGCGGCTGCCGCCGCGTGGGCGGGCGAGCAGTTCTCCGCCTATTTTGAGGGCCTGCCCAGCGACTTTGAGCGCGCCGAGCGCCTCGTTGCGGTGGGCGGTACCGTCACCACGCTCGTGGCGCTGGTCCACGAACTGGAGCCGTACGACTCGAGCTTTGTGCACCTGCGCGAGCTTTCGCTGGACCAGGTTTCGGCCGCTATCGAGCGCATGTCCACGTTGGACGTGGAGGGCATCGCCGCGCTGCCGGGCGTGCAGCCCAAGCGCGCGGGCGTGATTCTCGCTGGCGCCGTGGTGATTCGCGAGCTCATGCGAGCCGGCGGCTACGACACGCTCACCGTAAGCGAGAACAGCCTACTCGCTGGCATGGTCGCCACCATCAACGAGGTTCTCGACGGCGCGACTCCCACCATCGCCTGGACCCCCAGCCTCAGCGCCCTCTAAATAAGTTGCGGTGAAATACGGACTACAATCGCCCTTTCGGGCACCAAACAGTCCCTATTCCACCGCAACTCAACAGCCGGCACCTGGGGACAGTCCTTGCGGGGCGTCCCCACAGCGCCTATGCCAGCTTGTCGATCTGCCCAATCTCCCAAAGCGGAATATTGACGAGCATGCCCTCGTCTCTATATGCCGCCAGGGAGCTCCTCACGCAACGCTCGAGTTTGAATTTTTCGCAGGCTATTTTCAGACTCTTCGCTTTAAGGTTCTCTGCTGCCTTGACCTCAAGCGGAAGCACGGTTCCCGCATGGTCGATGGCAAAGTCGGTTTCGGCATTGCCGGAGGTAGAGGACCAATACGCGGGAGTTTTGTCCTGGAGCAAGAGCTCTTGCGCGACGTATTGTTCGGTCAGCGAACCTTTGAACTCGGTAAAAACAGCGGGTCCGTTAAGAACGACGGCCGGAGAGAGACCGGAGAGCGCTCCGAGGATGCCGGTGTCGATGCAGAACAGTTTGAAGCCCGAGAGGTCTTCGTAGCTCGAGAGCGGCGCCTTTAGAGCGGAAACACGTGGCACCTTATGAACGATTCCGTAGTCCGTGAGCCACTGGAGGCTTTCCTCGAAATCGCGTGCGCGCGCTCCGGGACGAAGGGCGCCATAGACAAACTTCTTGTTCTCCTTTGCAAGCTGGCCGGGAAGGGATTTCCAAACCAACCTCATGCGCTCGACGATGCGGGCGGGTGCATGTTTGCCAAAATCGGATTCGTAAGCCTCGATGATTTGCTGTTGAAGCCTTCGGGCTTCGATGAAGTCGCGTGTCTCGGCGAAAGTGGAGACAACTTCGGGCATACCGCCGACAACAAGGTATTCCTTGAGCAAGTGCTCGAGCTTTTCGGTAACGTTTGTTAGAAGGTTCATGTCTGCGGCAAGGATGGCGTCGGCGAGTGGGTTGCCGTCGACGGCACGAACGAACTCAGCAAACCCCATGGGACGCATGGTGAGCTGGTCGATTTTGCCGACGGGAAATGACTCGTTTTCGCGTCGGAGCGCGAGGCCCATATAGGAACTGGCTGCTACGATGTGGTATTCGGGTGCAAGCTCGTTGAAGTACTTGAGCGAGGTGATCCCGCGTGGCGCCTCTTGGATCTCGTCGAAGATGATGAGCGTGTCTGCCGGCGTTACGGTTTGGCCACGTAGGAGTTCTATCTGGGAGATGATGCGCTTGGGGTCGAGGTCCCCATCGAACAGCGAGCGTGTGCTCGGCTCGAGCATAAAGTCAAAACGAATGACGTTTCGATACTGCTGGCTTGCGAATTCGTTAAGAAGCCAAGTCTTTCCTGTCTGGCGGGCTCCCTTAAGCAAGAGAGGTTTGCGATTCGCCCTTGATTTCCAAGCGATAAGTTCACTCATAAGCTGTCGCTGCATATTGCCTCCCAACCCTCTCGGCTAGTATAAGGCCATTTGGGAATTTCCATCGGAAAATGTGGGAGACAACCACGTTTTTCCATCGGAAAATGTGTAAATACCAACCTAAGTTGCGGTGGAATAGTTCCTAAATGGGCTGGTAAACTGCCAAAACAGGAACTATTCCACCGCAACTTAGAGCCCCGCCGGCGTGTAAAAGAAACGAGCCCGAATCCCTGGGGAACACGGGCTCGAAAGCTCCATATGGTAGGGGCGGTGGGATATCCGCGCATTTGCCGCGCAAATACGCACCGGCTTCGGCCGCCTGTCGGCGCCCTCGCCGGCTCGCTACGGACGCTGCGCGTCCGCTTAACGCTCGCCCCCTCGCGGGTTCGAGTCCCACCGGCATCTAAAAGAAGCGAGCCCGCATCCCTGAGGAACACGGGCTCGAAAGCTCCATATGGTAGGGGCGGTGGGACTCGAACCCACAATCCTTGCGGCGAGAGATTTTAAGTCTCCTGCGTATGCCAATTCCGCCACGCCCCCGTGAGACTAGAAGTCTAGCACAAGCCGTCCGTTACGCGTTGACGGCCATCGAGTGTTGGCCCGACTTCTCCAGGAACTCCTGGAACTTGGCTTCGTCACCCTTGTTCTTGTACTGCAGGGCCAGCAGGTATTCCAGGCGGCAGCTCTTGACCTTGTCGTCACCGGCCTCCTCGAGCATGCGCTCCAGCTCGGGAATGTCGTTGTGGCGCTTGAGGATCATCGTGTCGTACATCAGTTGGCACTCGTGCGCAACTGCCTCGGCCTGACCGCCCTCAAAGCCCTTGATCTCGTGCAGCAGCTCCTTGGACTTTTTGCGGTCCTCCTGGCCAACGTAGTAGTTAAAGGCCTTGATCACCAGATCGACGCGCTGCATCTTGGGGAGGTTGAGCCCCAGCAGCAGGTCGAACATTTCGTCGGCGCGCTTGTGGTCCTCGCGCAGCAGATATGAGTTCAGGCGCAGGTAGTCGCGGTTATAGCGCGGGTACAGCATACTGGTGAGTTTGCCGTCGAGCAAACGATCGAAATCGTCCCACTGCTTGGCAGCCATAAGCTGTTGCAGACGCTTAAATGTGGTGCGTTTTTTGACGCTAAAGAACACCGACACGGCGATACAGATGATAACGACGGTGGTCCAGAGTGTGCGGGAATCGGGCATATTGGGATCCTTAGTCGCTCATAAAGCGAGCGGTATGACAACACGTACTAGATGTATTATACGCAGCGCGCAAGCAAACTGGCATAAAAGCTCATCGAGGCTGAGTGCCATCGCTCGCTGCGGTACACTTACCTAAAGTAAACCATGAAGGGAGACATTACCTATGAAGAAGATCGTTTTGGCTTGCGGTGCTGGCGCTGCTACTTCCACACTCGTTGCCCAGAAGGTCGCCACCTTGCTCGACGCCAACGGTTACGCCGACAAGTACGAGATCGTGCAGTGCGCCATCTCCGAGGCCAAGGACTACTGCGACGAGGGCGCTGACCTGCTGATCGCCACCACCGTTGCCCCCGAGGGCCTCACCTGCCCGTACGTGAGTGGCGTGCCCTTCATGACCGGCATGAACCGCGTTGCCGCCGAGAAGGCCGTTCTCGACGTCATGGCTCAGTAGGCGCTGACTGCATGAGTGAGCAGAACGCCAACCCGGTAGAGCTCTTTGGTATGCGCGTTGCCCATGTGGGCATTAACGTCACCGACCCGGCAGACGCCCTGGAGATCGCGGAGCTGTTCTCGACGATGATGGGCCTGCCCGTCATCGAGACCCCGGTTTCGTACTTCAACGATTCGCTGGTCGAGATCATGAAGCAGAACGGTCGTGGCACCAAGGGCCACATCGGCTTTGCCGTTAACGACATCGATGCAGCTGAGAAGTGGTTTGCCGAGCGCGGGCTCGAGGTCAACGAGGAGTCGCGCGCGCTGCTGCCCGACGGTGGTACCAAGCTCGTGTACTTTAAGCGCGAGTTCGCCGGTTTCGCCGTGCACCTGTGCCGCGAGTAGCGCACAAGCTGCCATAGCTGGCAAAAAGGGATAGGGCCGCGTGGCCCTATCCCTTTATTTATGCCGAGGGGCTTCCTATCGTGGCAGGCGAATCGTAAAGCGGCTGCCGACCCCTTCGACCGAGGTCACACCGATGACGCCGCCGTGGCTGTCGACGATCCACTTGGCGATCGCAAGCCCCAGGCCCGAACCCTGTGCGCCGGCATCGCGCGCGTTGTCGGCACGGTAGAACCGCTCGAACGCGTGAGCTGCGGATTCCTGGTTCATGCCGATGCCCTCGTCCTCAACACTTATGTCGATCGTGCCCGCGCCCGCATCCGGCGTTATGCCAAATGTGACGGTCGTTCCCGCATCCGAGTACTTGGCGGCGTTTTGCACGATCACGCGCAGAGCCTGCTTCACGAGCGCCACGTCGACGGGCGCGTCGCAGCGCGGGTCACTGGCAAGCGCAGCGTCAGAAGCCAGCCGATACGTGTGTTCGGTATCGATCATCTGCGATTCTTCGCATACCTCGCTGACCAGTGCAGCCAAGTTGGTATGCGCGCGCCGCAGGACCGTGCGCCCGGCATCGCCGCGTGCCAAAAACAGCAGCTGTTCCACGAGCTCTTGCATGTGCTCGCTTTCGGCCTTGAGGGACGCGATAGACTCCGCCAGCACGTCCGGGTCGTCTTTGCCCCAGCGGTCGAGCATGTTTACGTAGCCCTGAATCACCGCGATGGGCGTGCGCAGCTCGTGGCTCGCATCGTTGACAAAGCGCATCTGCTGCAGCTTGGCCTCTTGCATCTGGCGCAGCAGGCGGTTGAGTGCGACCTCGATGCTTGCCAGGTCGGCGTCGCCGGTGGTGACGCTCGGCGAGTCGACGCTTGCGCGCTCGATGGCCTGCTCCAGTGTTTCCATTTTGCCGCCGGAGAGCTGCATACGGCCGAGCTCGTCCACGCGCAAGGCCAGGTCGTTGAGCGGTGCCATGGTGCGGCGCACGCGACGGGCGCCGCCGAGCATGTTGAGCACGCTGATGACCTGCCAACCCACAATGACAAGGTAGAGAGGCCATAGCGTGACGAGGTCCTGCGCGAGGGGGAAAGTCTTGGTGGTACGCGCAAGCTCGACGGTATAGGTGAGCGTTGTCAGGTCCCAGCCGCGCGCGGGCGTCAGCGACATGCCGCGAACGGTGGCGCTGGGGATCCATCCTGCGGTAAACGCGCCGTTGGGCAGCGTCTGGTTGTATCCATAGACGAGGATCGCCACCGTAATAACCAACAGCAACAGATCGAGCCAGACGTAGCTCACCAGGCGGCGCCACATATAGCCCCAGTTGATGGCGCGGGCGATGGAGGTGACGCGCTTGGCCTCGGCGTTACGCACGGCAGACATAGCCCACCCCGCGCACGGTCTGGATGATGCGGGCGCCGCCGGCGTCCTCGATCTTGGCGCGCAGGTGCGCGATGTGCACGTCGACGTTGTTGGTGTCGCCCACGTATTCGTAGCCCAGCGCCTCGTGCGCGATGCGCTCGCGTGTGAGCACGGTCTCGGCATGTGCCATAAGCAGGGCGAGGACGTCGAACTCGCGGGCGGTCAGCACGATGGGCGAGCCGCCGACCGTGACTTCGCGGCGGTCGGGATCGAGCGCGACCGAATCCACGGTGAGCGCGGCGGGGGAGGGCGCGGCTGAGGTCTTGGCCGAGTCTCCAGCCGGGGGTATCGCAGCGGCACCCGTAGCGCCCTCCCCGGTCCCAACGCCGCCAACGCCCGAAGCCGCCCGCACGGCCTCCGAGCGCTTCAGCGCAACGCGGATCCGTGCGAACAACTCCTCAATCGCAAACGGCTTGGTCAGGTAATCGTCGGCGCCGGCATCGAGCCCGGCCACCTTGTCCATCACGGCATCTCGCGCGGTGACCATAATCACCGGCACATCCTTGTGCTTGCGGACACGCCGCAGGACCTCCATGCCGTTGAGCTGTGGCAACAGCACATCGAGCAGAATCAGATCGTAGTCGCGCTCCAGCGCCAGGTCCACGGCGGTGCGGCCGTCAGCGGCGTGCTCCACCTGGTAGCCCTCGTGCTCCAGCTCGAGCGTCACAAAGCGGGCGATTTTCTCCTCGTCCTCTACGATCAGGATTCGTGCCATACGTGCCCCCGTCTGCGATTACTTGTCGTCGTTGAGATTTTGCTTGATGTCGTCCGCGGCGTCGGCGGCGTGATTCATAAGGTTGTTGATGCTGCCGGGCACGTCGCCGTCGCTGTCGATGCGGTAGCGCATGCCAAAGAACAGGCCAATCAGCATCAGCCATATCGTGGCGCCCCAGGCAAACAGCGCGACGATGGGGATCAGGATGGGAATGTTGAGGATGATCGCATCGCGGCGCGTGGCGATAAACTTGGTGTCCAAACTCAGGCGGAAGAGCTTTTTGAGGTACTCCCACACGCTGTCCATCTTCTTGGAGAAGTCGGTCTTTTCGCTCGACTTTTCGTAGGCGGCCTGCGCGGCGACCATCTCGGCCGAGGGCTCGTCGACCGGCGCGGACTCGGTGGCGGCGTGCGCCGACGTGGTCTGTGTCTTGCCCTGCGACTCGAGCCAAATGATGACATCCAGAACGTTGCCGTCGGCGGCGTCGAGCGCGGCCTTGGCATCGGTGTAGCTCACGTTGCACTTGGTGCGGATGGTTTCAACTTTTTCGAGGTCGTCCATGACCTGTCCTTTCGTTCGATGGGCGCGACGCCGGGCGATCTGCCCGGGCGCGAGCGTAGCGTTCGGCGGCCTGCGTTGCGCGGCGCTGCCCCGCCCTTGGTCGAACTCTATAGTGCAGGTTATAGATTAAGCGATTCTTGAGCCAAGATTAATGTTGGATGAGTTTTTGGGTAGCGGTGGGAAAAGTATTAGACCTCGATAGCGGGGGATGGGATGCCGGTGCAAAACGGCGTCAAGGGTTGGTCGAGCAGGTGGTTTCTCCATTGATGTCCGCACAGCATGTGACACTTACCCTGCCGCCCCGCTCTGTCGCGGCGGCATGTATCTGAACAACGACCCTCTAAGGAGTTCGATATTGATGAGTGACAACACCAAGCATCTCGCAAAGAAGTGCGTCAAGGACGCGTGGCCGTGCCTCGCGTTGTGCCTTGCCGGCACAGCGGTTGCGCTGCTGGCTGTTCTGGGGCCGTTCGACGTGCTCCGAAGTGCCGTCTCTCTGCACGTTTGCATGGCCCTTGCCGGCGCCATGATGACCGGCGGCGTGCTCGATCTGGTTTTTTGGGTGCTTGACCCGTTTGGATGGAAGAACGAGGGGTAAGCCCTAAGGGCTGGAACGGTTGGCTTAGTGATCGTGCAGAATGCGGGCTAGCGACTTACAGGGAAGTGGTGATCCGATGACGGTCTATGTGACGGGCGATATTCACGGCGGCGTCGACATGCAAAAGCTGCGCGACTGGGACCTTGGGGATAGTCTGACGAGCGACGACTATCTGATTATCGCCGGCGACTTTGGCTTTCCGTGGGATTTCTCTGCCGAAGAATGTGCCGACATCGCTTGGCTGGAATCGCGTCCCTATACCGTGCTGTTTGTCGACGGCAACCACGAGCGTTTCGATCACTGGGCGGAGCGTCCCATGGAGCTGTGGCACGGTGGGCTGACGCAGCGCCTGTCGGATACCTCGCCCATACGGCGTCTGACGCGTGGCGAGGTTTTTGAACTCGACGGCTCAACGATCTTTACCATGGGCGGCGCCACGAGCGTGGATAAGGAATACCGCATTCCCTATTCTAGCTGGTGGCCACAGGAGCTGCCGGACGAGCGCAACTTTGAGGAGGCGCGGGCAAAGCTCGACAGCGTGGGTTGGAAGGTCGACTATGCGATCACCCACACCTGCTCCACGCGCATGCTTTCGCCCACGCTTTATCCGGCACCCGGCTGGAATTATCCCGATGTCGATCGACTCACCACGTTTTTCGACGAGCTGGAGGACCGCCTGGACTACAAGCACTGGTACTACGGGCACTTTCACCGTGACGCCAACCCGGCCGAGCGCTATACCGTGCTCTTCGACTGCATCGTTCGCTTGGGCGACGAACTTCAGCCCTGGGATGTTGCGTAGGGGCGGGGTGGCTGGCTACTCGACCGTTACAGTGATGTTTTCCCGATGCGTACGGATAACATCCCAGCTAAAATGCTCGGCCAGCTGCTCGGCAGAGCGCGGCGTGGTGTCCGATTCGATGCCCGTTTGCCCGGCGAGCCAGCCCAGCAGCGTCTTGGGCGTGCCAAAGCGGGCGCGTAGTTCGCCCAGGTCCAGGTCGCGGTCGCGCTTGGAAAGGCGGCGCCCGTCCGGCGACATGAGCAGTGGAATGTGCGCGTAGCGTGGCGTGGGAAGTCCCAGCAGATGCTGCAGGTAGATTTGGCGGGGCGTGGAGCCCAGCAGATCGCATCCGCGCACGACCTCGGTGACGCCCATGGCAGCGTCGTCGACCACCACGGCTAGCTGGTAGGCAAAAACGCCGTCGCTGCGGCGCACCAAAAAGTCACCGCATTCGGTGGCGAGTGCTTCGCATTGAGCTCCGTACGTGCGGTCCACGAATTCGATCACGTCGCTGGCGAGGTCGTCGACGGTGGGCACGCGCAGGCGCGTGGCCGGAGCACGCGGGGCACTGCGGCGGGCGACCTCTTCGGCCGAAAGGCCTCGGCAGGCGCCGCGGTAGATGGGCGTGCCGTCGCTGGCGTGCGGCGCGCTCGCGGCGTGGAGTTCGGCACGCGTGCAAAAACAGGGATAGGTGAGGCCGGCGTCTTGCAGCTGGCGCAGGGCGTCCTTGTACAGATCCAGGCGATCGTGCTGGTAGTAGGGGCCTTCGTCCCACTCGAGCCCCAGCCAGGTCAGATCGTCAATCAGTTGAGCGGCAAGTTCCGGGCGCTTGCAGCGATCGTCCAGGTCCTCGATACGCAACACGATGCTGCCGCCCTGGCTGCGGGCCGAAAGCCATGCGCACAGGCAGCTGAACACGTTGCCCAAGTGCATGCGGCCCGAGGGCGACGGGGCAAAGCGGCCCACGACGGGGGTGGGCACTGCCGTTGCTGGTGCGTCCGCGGCGGGCGTTGCTATGTTGCGTGTTTTGATATCCATGCGGATGAGTATAGCGCGGGGCTTGGCAGGGAAGGCGTTGCCGCGCTCACAAGTTGGCGGCGGTGCGCATTGTGCACGGTGGGTTTGCGGCTCAAGGTCTCGATCGCTGCGTACCGACTTAGCCTCACAAACGACAGAAACCCCGGCAGCTCTTCGCAACTGCCGGGGTTTCCGCGGAAAAGGGGGACATGATCCTCGAGCGAACGGCAAAGGGGCAAACCGTTTTCGCTCAACTGCTTTATGCCCCTCGGCTGGCGGCTCAGTCAGCGCATGCCGCGCCCACACAAAGCCGCTACACCTGTGACGGAGCTGTGAAGTGGTATCTATTGCTGGCGCAGGCCATGCCAAGGGTGTCCCTAATGACTGGTCATTTAAGAACGTCCCCAATGACTGGCTGTTGGGGTGCGGGTGTGACTTTCATCCCGTTTGGCGCTCCGGTCGCCTAGATGTTCGTCATGCGTACCCGCAAACGTGGGACAATGGCGCTGTTGGTTTTACAGACAAAGGATGTGCCTATGAACACCCTCGCCGCCAAAGTCAGCCGGCAGCGCCACCTGTTTGCGCGATTCGCTTCCGTCTGCGTGCTCGTCGCGCTTGCGTTGTTGCTGCTGCCTGTCGCCGCGCACGCCGACGGCTACTCCATGACCCAAACCTACATCGGCGCCACGGTCGAGGCCGATGGATCGCTGACCGTTGTCGAGGGACGCCAGTTTGATTTCGACGACGACATCAACGGCGTGTTTTGGGAGATCAATACGGGTACCAACCAGCAGGGCGGCACGGCGGGCGTCGATGTGCTGAGCGTCGAGGAAGAGGACACCGCGTTTAACAAAGTCGATAGTGCGAACAAGGGCGACTCTGGCGTCTATACGGTCGAGCAGACCGGTGACGGCGTAAGGATTAAGGTGTTCAGCCCTCACGAGAGCGGCGACAGCGCGATCTATTACGTGAGCTACACCATGACCGGTGCGGTCATGAACTGGGCAGATACCGCCGAGCTCTACTGGAAGTTCGTGGGTGACGGCTGGTCTGCGGATTCCGATGACGTCGAGATGGAAGTGCGCTTCGCAAATGCCGCTGCCGGGACGGCGGCCGTCAAAGGCGATAACTTCCGCGCATGGGGCCACGGTCCGCTGACGGGCGACGTGTCGCTCGATGAGGACGAGCCCATGGTCACCTATACCATTCCCTGCGTGCACCAGGGCGAATTCGCCGAGGCACGCATCGCCTTCCCTAGCGACTGGGTGCCGCAGCTTGCCGCTTCGGGCGAAGAGCGCATGTCAACGATCCTGAGCGAAGAGAAGGAATGGGCCGACGAAGCTAACGCCCGCCGCGCTCACGCTCGCATGATTGCCAATGCACTTGCCGTGCTAAGTGTTGTTGCGGCGGTGGCCTTTACCGGCACAATCGTTATGCTCAAGCTGCGCAAGCGCAAGCCCAAGCCGCTTTTCCAGGACGAATATTTCCGCGATGTGCCTTCGGCCGACCATCCCGCCGTGCTTTCGGCCCTCATGAGCTGGAACGAGGTGCCCGATCAGGCATATATCGCCACGCTCATGAAGCTCACTGACGACCGTGTGATCAAGCTGGAGCAGGCGACCGTGACCAAGGCCAAGAAGGGTCTGTTGGGGCGTGAAAAAGAAGAGCAGACGTATCGCGTGACGGTGAGTGATGCGGGCTGGAAGTCGGCCAAGGGCATTGACCACATGGTGCTCAAGGTCTTCTTTGCCGGTGCTAAGCCTGACGAGAACGGTGACCGTTCGCGCACGTTCGACGAGCTGCAGCACTACGTCAAGCAGCACGCTACACCCGTGGGTGATAAGCTCGAGGACTATCAGAACACCGTTAAGGGCAAGCTGGCCGATAGCGAGTACGTTGCCTCGGACGGCATTGTCGCAATGGTGTTTGGCCTGGTCCTGGGCATTCTAATTGCCTTTATTCCTATTGGATCCATTTTCTTTACCGATGGCGCGCAGGCAAACGTTATCGCTGCGATTATCTCGGTGCCCATCGTGCTTGTGGGCATTGGCGTGAGTCTCACCTTCCGCCGCTTTACGCCGGAGGGCGCCGAGGCGGCGGCTCGCTGCAAGGCGCTCAAGCATTGGCTCGAGGACTTCACGCGCCTAAAGGAAGCCGTCCCCGGCGATCTGGTCCTGTGGAATAAACTTCTGGTGATGGGCGTGGCGCTGGGCGTTTCGAAGGAAGTCCTGCGTCAGCTTGCCGAGGCTGTTCCTCCCGAGGTGCGCGAGGCCGACGGCTTCTACGACAATTACCCCTGCTACTGGTGGTACTACCATCATTACGGTATCGAGTCTCCGCTCGATTCGTTCGATGACGTGTATCACGAGAGTATCCGTGAGCTGGCGTCGAGCTCCGACAGCTCGGGCGGCGGCGGAGGCGGCGGCTTCTCTGGCGGCGGAGGCGGCGGCGTCGGCGGAGGCGGCGGCGGAACGTTCTAGCGCGCTCTGATTTTTGGGATGGATCTTCTCCGGCGACTGCCGACGAATCCATCCCATTTTTATGCGCTACCTACGAAGACTGTCCCCAACGACTAGTCACTGGGAACGTTCCTAAATGACTAGGTATGGCTGCTGGGTTTAGGCTGTTAGATCGAGTTCGTAGAGGAAGCTTTCGCGCGGCATGTCGTGACGGCGCTCTTCGCGGTTGGCGCGGTGCGCGGCCGTGCGCTTAAAGCCGTGCAGCTCGTAGAACTTCCACGAGCAGTTGGAGTCGGTGTACAGGTGCGCCCTCGTTGCTCCAAGCGAGGACAGGTGCGAGACCGCGGCATCGAGCAGAACCGTGCCAACGCCCAGGCCATGGACATCGCGATCCACGGCAAGCAGCGTGACCTCGTTGTCGTGCGGCAACGGGCTGCTCTCGAGCAGGCGGTTGTTGGTTCGGATGGTTGCGCGCACAAACGAGAGATACTCGGCGCACGCATCGGGCTCTAGCTCACGCATCTGCGATAGCAGCGTGCGTTCGGTATCCATCCAATGCTCGTTGATAGTGGCGCCGGAGCTCTGTCCCGCACGCGCGAGCGAAATGCCACGCGCCTGACCGTCGATTACGGCAACCTGTGAAAACGTCGACGACGAAAGGCAATAGGCGAGGTCGCACGCGGCCTCAAGGCGGTTGTACTCATCGTTATCCGAATTGTTATGCCAAAGCTGCTGCAGAATCAGCGCGATGGCGTCGAAGTCTTCGGTATCAAACGGTCGGTAGAGAACCCGCGAGACCATGGTGCCTCTTTCTTTTGCGGATGCATATCGAGCACAGTTCTACCACGCCATTGGCATCTAATTATGGTGCCCCTGTGTTCCATGAACTCACCGTGCCCGGTGCCATGCCCATCCCCTCCGCTCGCAAACTTTTTCTGCACATGCGCCCGTTGCGGGGTGCATCGATGCGCTCGATGCGCTACATTAAATCAGTATTTTCAATGCCGCTGCGCGAGCGCTGCAGATCGACGTATCACCGACTCACAGAGCACGGCGGCGTACCAGACAGGAGGACTGCATGGGATCTGATGTGAAGATCGCACGCGCGTTGATCTCGGTTACCGATAAGACGGGCGTCGTCGATTTCGCACGGACGCTGGTTGACGACTTTGGCGTCGAGATCATCTCTACGGGCGGCACGGCTCGTGCCATCGAGGACGCGGGCATTCCCGTAACCCCCATCGAGGAGTTCACGGGCTATCCCGAGATGATGGACGGCCGCGTTAAGACCCTGCACCCCAAGGTTCATGGCGCGCTGCTGGCCCGCCGCGATTCCGAGCAGCACATGCAGGAGGCGGCTCAGCACGGCATTAAGCTGATCGACCTGGTCGTCGTCAACCTGTACGAGTTCGAGAAGACCGTCGCCAACCCCGAGGTCACCTTCGCGGACGCCATCGAGCACATCGACATCGGTGGCCCCTCCATGCTGCGCTCTGCCGCCAAGAACGCCACGAGCGTTACCGTCATTTCCGACCCGGCCGACTATGATGCCGTCCTGGCCGAGATGCACGAGACCGGTGGCTGCACCACGCTTTCCACCCGTCGTCGCCTGCAGGTGAAGGTCTACCAGACCACCGCCGCCTACGACACGGCCATCTCCCGCTGGCTCGCCGCCCAGGCAAGCGACGTGGCGGACACCTCTGCCAAGCTCGAGATTTCGCTGGAGAAGGTCGACGACCTGCGCTATGGCGAGAACCCGCAGCAGAAAGCCACAGTCTATCGCTTTGCCGAGGGCTGCGAGAACACCGCGAGCTCGCAGTTCCCGCTCGTGGGCTCCAAGCAGATCCAGGGCAAGCCGCTCAGCTACAACAACTATCTGGATGCCGACGCCGCTTGGAACCTGGTCCGCGAGTTCGACGAGCCGGCCTGCGTAATCCTCAAGCACCAGAACCCCTGCGGTTCCGCCGTTGCCGAGGACATCACGGCTGCCTACGACCGCGCTTTTGCCTGCGATCCCAAGAGCGCCTTCGGCGGCATCATCGCCTGCAACCGCGAGGTTCCCTTTGATCTGGTTGAGCACTTTGCCGATCAGAACAAGCAGTTCGTCGAGGTCATCATCGCCCCGAGCTACACCGCCGAGGCGCTCGAGCGCATGGCCAAGCGCCCCAACCTGCGCGTGTTGGCGACCGGCGGCGTGGACCACGGCGCTCAGGTGGAGCTGCGCTCCGTCGACGGCGGCATGCTGGTGCAGGAGGTCGACCACGTGACCGAGGATCCCGCGACCTTTACGTTCCCCACCGACCGCAAGCCCACCGACGCCGAGATGGCCGAGCTCGAGTTTGCCTGGAAGGTCTGCAAGGGCGTTAAGTCCAACGCCATCCTGGTCTCCAAGGGTAAGGCCGGCATTGGCATGGGCCCGGGTCAGCCTAACCGCGTTGACTCTGCGCTACTTGCCTGCGAGCGCGCCGAGGACTTCTGCGAGCGCGAGGGCGTGGAGAAGGGCGGCTTTGCCTGTGCAAGCGACGCGTTCTTCCCGTTCCGCGACAACGTCGACGTGCTTGCCGAGCATGGTGTGACCTGCATCATCCAGCCCGGCGGCTCCAAGCGCGATGACGAGAGCATTCAGGCCTGCAACGAGCACAATATTGCTATGGTGTTTACGGGCGCTCGCCACTTTAGGCACTAGAGGCTTTCCCAAGCACCCGACCTTGCCCCTCAAACCGTCGTTTGCGTACATTTAGTACGCGGCGCTCCTCTTTCGGGGCAATCTCGGGCACTTGGAAAACCCTTAATGGGATGTTGTTCTATCCCATTAAGCTGATCGGTCGCCTGACCATATCGTCAAAATAATCTCCGCAAAAGACGGCTGCTCCGTTTGGAGGGCCGTCTTTTTGGTATAAGAGGACGGAATGACTAACACGAAAGGTATGACCATGCCCCAGATTGATGATGCCGAGCTGTTTGGCAATGCCGAGGATCAGCGTGCGTACGAGGACTTTTGCGCCAATCAGGAGGCGGTCGAGAAGTTCACGCTCGACAAGCCCGCGCTTGTCTGCCGTTGGCGCATGTCCAACAAAAAGGTGCCCATGCTCAACCGCCACATTCGCGCACTGTCCGAGCGCCTGGTGCAGGGCGAGCCGCTTACCCATAACATGCTCAGCTGGGCCAAGCAGCACGTTGAGTGGTCGCTTGCCGAGGGCGATTACACTGCGCACGACGGCGTGCTCATGCTGGTGATCGATGTCAACGGCAATGCCGCCATGACGGTGGGGGAGTACGAGCCGCTGGCTGACACCTCGGCCAAGGCGCTGCGTGCCCGCTCCGCCGAGGCCCGCTCCGAGGCCGACGAGACCGGCGTGGCGCCTGAGCTGCTCGCTGCCGTCAACGACGGTGAGCTGGCCTTTGTGGCGCCGGAGGACGAGTGCCTGTGCGGCACGGCGACGCTCATTGAGCAGCTGGCCCAGACCAAGGGCATCCCGGTCACGCGCGTAGATATTCCCGCGCAGCTCAAGGGTGCCCTGTTCCTGGTGAGCGACGAGCACGGTGTGGTTGCCGCCGCCGACTCCGACGCCGCCGACTCCGACGCCGCCACGGTCGCCTTCTTCGCCGAAGGCTACGAAAAGCTCCGTGCCCGCCGCTCCTAACCTCAAGGCGGGGTGGGCTTACTTAAGCGAGCGAGCGCGTTCGATGGCGTAGGCGAGCGACAACTGTTCCATCTCCGGGGCACATTTGTAGCTCAGTCCGGTGAGAGCTGCCACCTTATCGAGGCGATATCGAATTGTGTTCGGGTGCTGGCTGGTCTGCTTGGCGGTTCGCTCGATACGTCGGTCGTTCTCGATGAATGCAGCGAGCGTGGATTCCAGTTCGCTGCCATGCTCACTGTCGTGCTCGCGTATCGGCGAGAGAATTGCCTCCGAGAACGATCGCATCTCCGGGGTTTCCGCAAAAGGCATCACGGTTCTCAGGATGCCGAGCTGCGTATAGCGGACGGGACCCTCGGCTCGTTGACAAGATAGGCGCTGTGCGTAAATCGCCTGCGAGATCGCCTGCGCCACCGCCTCGTCTCCAAACAGAATATCGCTGATGCCGAGCCCTTCCGCTCCGCCATCGATACCGCTAGCCTCGATGAGCTCCGTGAGCGCCTGCACGATTCGCTCCACATCGAGCGCCTGCTCCGAGTCGCTTGTCGCTACGAATAACAAACCTCCGTCATAGGGTGCCAGCATGTTGTGGCATCCGGCGAGGGTCGATTTTGCACAGAGACGTTCGATTTGCAAAAATGTACGCGGGTCGAGGGGCTCTGCAAACGATGCGAACAGGGCGACCGCTTCGTCCAGAAATGACGGGCTGAGGCTTCGGATGCGTCGGCAGATGGACTCGGGCGATACGTCTGTCCTCAGGGCATCGATCTCGCGCTGTGCGAAGTCGATGGACGCGAGCTGCTCGATATGCCGTTTGACCTCATAGATGACGCTGTCAAAGAACAGTGAGTCGTCGGTCGTGAGAAAGACCGGGTAGTGCCGCGCGTTGGCGTAGCGGATGGCTTGGTCGGGAATCGGGATGTGCAGGACGTTTTTGATGATGAGACCGCTCGTTCCCTTGGCGACGAGGTATTTCACGGCTTCAGTGATGAGGTACGGGTCGTCCTTCGCATAGAGGAAAGTGCTGAGGATGATCTCGTCTGAGCTGAAGTTGACGCGCCGGTACTTGTTCTTGAGGCCGGGCATGAGTTCATAATCGAGGATCCCGACGCCAGAGACGGCACGCGAGACGCCATCGCTGCCGGCGATTAGACGGACCGACCCCTCATATTCCCGTGAGAAGTCCGAGATGGTGTATAGCATCAGCATCACCTTGTAAATCATTACAATAAGTACCTGTACAAATAGGATAATTGCACATCCGTATGCCTTTGATGCGATAAATAGTTCAAATACCTGCTGATAGAACGAAAAATCAGATCGAGAATCGTTGTAGATTCCAACAAGAAATGATCCTTGGCGGCATCGTTACTAAACCGTACAGTGAAGCAACGTAAAGCTTTCACTGAAAGGAGCGATGATGGGGCAGATGGTGGTGGTTTCGGCCGAGGAAGTTTCCAAGGTGCTGACGATTGAGGATGCAATCGCTGCCGTGGAGGAGGCATATCGCCAGAAGGCAACGGGCAAGGGTGTTGCGTGGCCGATGGTATATGAGCAGTTCGAACCCGGCGTGGCCGATATGGATATCCGCTCGGGCGAGTTAGCGGGAAGCGGCCTCTTCGGTCTCAAGCTCACTGCTTGGTTCTCTCAGAATCCCAAAAAGGGGCTGCCCGAGATCTTTGGCACCACGCTGCTGTGCGACAACGCGACGGGAGAGCAGTTGGCGCTGCTCAATGCCTCCGCCGTCACTGGACTTCGCACCGGTGCCGCCGCTGCGCTCGGTGCCAAGTGGCTGGCTCGGGCGGATGCGTCCAAACTGCTTGTTGCGGGTGCCGGCCACATGAGCACCTATATGGTGGCGGGCGTGCTCGCCGCCTGTCCCAAAGTGAGCGAGGTCAAGGTGTGGGAGCCAGTTTCCGATGCCGCGCCCGAGGCCCGCGTCGAGCGCATGCGAGACGAGGTCGCCCATATCTTGGGCGCCTGCGAGCATGCTCGCGAGGCATCCACCTATTCCATCGAGGCGACGGCCGACGGCCAAGGCGCCGCGGCAGAGGCCGACATCATCGTGACGATCACGCCGGCGACCAAGCCCATCATTCCCGATTCATGGGTGCGTCCTGGTACGCATATCTCCTGCGTCGGTGCCGACATGCCCGGCAAGCAGGAGCTCGCCTCGGCGCTTGTCGCTCGTGCCGCTGTTTACGTCGACGACCGCGAGCAATCGGTCGCGTCCGGTGAGCTGGAGATTCCGGTTGCCGAGGGTGCCATCACGCCCGAGGACATCAAAGCGGAGCTCGGTGAAGTCATCGCCGGCGCGGCTACGGGGCGCTCGGATGACGAGCAGGTGACGGTGTTCGATACGTCGGGCATCGCCGTTCAGGACCTTTCGGCATCGAAAATCGCCTACGACCGCGCCGTCGAGGCAGGGCTGGGCACCGTGGTGGAACTGTAAGAAAGTCAAGGAAAGGAAGCGACAATGCAGATCAAGGATTTCGCCGTCGAGCAGTGGATGAACGAGTGGGAGACCAAGTGCACCCACAACGTTGCGGAGACGTGCGTCTACTCCCTCACGCTCGACCAGCTGTTCGAGCTTACGAACACCGACAAGAAGGCATGGCTCGATAGCCTGTGCTCGCGCCGATTCACCTACGGAGACATCGAGGGGCAGCCCGGCTTCCTCGAGGGGGTCGCTCGTCTCTATAAGACGGTCGAGCCCGGGCATATCGTGCCCACGCACGGCGCGACCGGTGCTAACTCCCTGGTTATTTCCACGCTCGTCGAACCGGGCGATCACGTAGTCTCCGTCAAGCCCACCTACCAGCAGCTTTACTCGATTCCCGAGATGTGCGGCGCGAAGGTCGATATCCTTCAGCTCGACCGCAAGAACGGCTACCACGTCGACGTCGACGCGCTCGATGCTCTGGTGACCGACGATACCAAGCTCATCTGCATCAATAACCCGGACAACCCCACGGGCGCCCTGCTCGACACCGATACGCTCAAGGCGGTTGTCGAGGTCGCACGCAAACACGACGCGTGGGTGCTCTGCGACGAGGTCTACCGTCTGCTTACTCAGACGGATGAGTACTCCGAGTCCGTGATCGACCTGTACGACAAGGCCATCGTCACCGCATCCATGTCCAAGGTCTGGTCGTTCGCCGGCCTGCGTCTGGGCTGGGCGGTCACCAAGAGCCCGGAGCTCCGTCGCGCGCTGCTCTCGCATCGCGACTACAACCTGATTTCCGCCGGCATATTCAGCGAGTCGGTGGCGGAGCTGATTCTGGGCAACGCTTCCGTGATCCTTGAGCGCAGCCGTCGCATCGTCCGTCAGAACCTTGCTGTTCTGGAGAAGTGGGTCGAGAGCGAGCCGCACCTGTCGTTCGTCAAGCCCGAGGCAGGTACCACTGCGCTCGTGTATTACGACTACGACATCGACTCCAGGACGTTCTGCATCGACATGATTAAGAAGTCCGGCGCGCTCGTCACCCCGGGCGATTGCTTCGAGGAGCCCAAGAGCATGCGCATCGGCTATGCATACTCCGATAACACCGACGACCTGCAGAAGGGCCTGGATGCCATCTCTGCATACATGCGTACGCTCGAGTAGAGGCTCGAGGTCGAAGTGATGGGGCCGATCGGTTTAGGACCGAGGCCCCTATTTTCTCTTAAGGCTATCGAACACTTTTGTCATATTAGGTGCCCACGGGGTCGTATCGTTGCGACGCCGTGGGCATAATGGTGTGGAAGGTGCAAGTTACGCGAAATGGGAGGACACATGGCGCTGATCTATGTCGTTGAGGACGACGAGCCCATTCGTCGTGAGCTTATCGACATCCTTGCCCGCGCCGGGTTTGAAATCGAGGTCTGCGAATCGTTTGAGCATGTCTCGCGCGATATTCTCGCTGCCGCGCCCGACCTGGTGCTGCTCGATCTCACACTTCCCGTCAAGGACGGCCAGCATATCTGCCACGAGGTTCGCCGCGAATCCGAGGTTCCCATTATCGTCCTCACGTCGCGCACGACCGAGATCGACGAGGTCATGGCCATGACGCTCGGCGCGGACGACTTTGTTCCCAAGCCCTACAGCGCCCGTGTGCTCGTGGCGCGCATCAACGCACTGCTGCGTCGCACCGCGGCGGCAGGCGAGCGCAGCACACTTGTCCACAAGGGGCTGGAGCTCGACCTCGCCCGCTCCATGGTTACCAACACGCAAACCGGCACTAGCACCGAGCTCACCAAAAACGAGCTGCGTATCCTCTCACTGCTTCTGAGCCGCGCGGGCAAGATTGTTTCGCGCTCGGCCATCATGCAGGACCTGTGGGACTCCGACGCCTTCGTGGACGACAATACGCTCACCGTCAACATCAACCGCCTGCGCACCACGCTCGAAAAAATCGGCATCAAGGGGTATTTGACCACGCATCGCGGCCAAGGCTATTCGGTCTAGGGGCCGGCTATGTCGTTTGGCAAGTTCTTTAAAGATGCACTGCTTCCCGTCGCCGTGTGGACGTGCGGCGTGCTGCTGAGCTGCTTTGTGCTGACGGTCGCCGGTGCTCCCGTCTCCATCATGGTCGTGGCGGTCGGCGTGTCCTTTATCTTCGGTATGCTCGGCATCGTGATCGAGTACGCTCGCCGTCGCCGTTTTCTGCGTCAGTTGGAGCGCGCGGCAGAGGAGCTCGAGAGTCCCACATGGGTGCAGGAGATGGTGCAATGCCCGACCTATGCCGAGGGCGAGCTCGAATACGAGGTCTTGCGTCGGGTGGGCAAAGCCGCCTGCGACGAGGTTGCCGAAGGCAGGCGTCAGACCGATGACTATCGCGACTATATCGAGAGCTGGGTCCACGAGGCCAAACTGCCCCTGGCGGCGGCCCATCTGATCTTGGAAAACCTGGACGGCAGCGAAGACGATCTGTCGCGTGTTGATGACCTGGCACGCGAGCTTGCCCGCGTGGAGCGCTATATCGACCAGGCGCTGTACTATGCGCGCTCGGAAGTCGTGGAGCGCGACTACCTGATTCGTCGTTGGAGCCTCAAGACCTTGGTGACGGGTGCCATTAAGGCCAACGCGCGTGAGCTCATTGCGGCGCACGTGGCGCCGGTGTGCGAGAACCTCGACTTCGAGGTGTTCACCGACGAGAAATGGCTCGAGTTTATTCTGGGCCAGCTCATTCAGAACAGCATTAAATATGCGCGTGAGGACGGCGCAAAGATCGAGTTTTCGGGTGCGCTGCTGGACGAGGGCCTGGCAAGCGAGCGCATCGAACTCACCGTCGCGGACAACGGCTGCGGCGTGAGCGCGGCCGACCTGCCGCGCGTGTTCGAGAAGGGCTTTACCGGCGATAACGGCCGTGCCACCAAGCGCGCAACGGGCATCGGCCTCTACCTGGTGGCGCGCCTGTGCTCCAAGATGGGCATCGACGTCACCGCGGCATCGGAGCCGGGCGAAGGCTTCGTCGTCACGTTTGCCTTCTCAACTAACAAGTTCCAATACTTTGAGTAGCCAGCTCGTATGGCGTAGCCGTTCAGGATTTTCCCATTTAAGAAGGAATCAGGCTTTTCGGCAGCTATATTCCTGAACAGGAACATTGCTAATGTAGTCAACGCTATATTCACGTACATGAACATAGTGCTACAGGTTTATACTATGTTCACGAACAGGAATATAGCTGGAGGCATCATGAGAACGGTGACAACGATTAAAAAGCTGGATGGGCGCATCAAGCTCAAACCGTCGGAAGTCGCTTTCTCGGAGCGCACGGTTTTCGATCCCGCCGAGATAGGGAAGGCCCTCAGGCTCAGAAGGCGTGAGCTCGGCTTGACTCAACGTGACGTCGCGACTATGACGGGTCGCAGCCTTCGTGTGATTGGTGATATCGAGCGGGGGCGGACAACGGTCGAAATTGGTGTCATTTTCGATTACGCCTCCATCGTAGATATTGATTTTATTCTGAAGGTGAGGGGGAAGTAATGGATGGCACGCTGTTCGTTCACCGTGAGTTTAATGGGTCTTACCAGCCGGTTGGCATATTGGAGGAAAACGCGGGGCTTCCGATATTCACCTATAGCCCCAAATATCTCGAGAGCGGTGATGCGGCCCCGATTTCGATCTCGCTGCCGTTGACGGTCGAGGCATTTAGTCCGGACGCAACGGGCTCCTTTTTCTCCGGCATCATTCCGGAGGGGCAGCTCAACAGGGATCTTGAGAAAAGGGCGCGAGCGGAACGCGGAGATTACTTTAAGGTGCTCGATTTGGTCCGCGATGAACCCGTCGGCGCTCTGGTTTTGACGCGAGAGCCTTCGGGCGACAGTCTCGAAATGGGCTATGAAGAGATAGGTGAGGAGCAGCTAAGCGGGCTGGCATATGCACCGGCGGAGGTTGCTTTTGATTTAGCGCTAGAGAGCCGAATCTCCCTTGCAGGTGCTCAGGCGAAGGTTGGTCTCTACCATACGGGCGATGACCCATGTGGCGGATGGTACCTGCCTCATGGAGCGGCTCCATCTACGCACATTCTCAAGGCAGGGTCCAAAACGTTCCCGGGTGAGACGGTGTGCGAAGCAATGTGCGTGAGAGCCGCCTCTCTGATGGACCTATCGGCCGAAGAGTGTTTTCTTATCCGAGTTGAGGATGCTGAGCCAATTATCGCCGTGAAGCGCTTTGACCGAGTAATGCCTGATGCCGGACGCTCGGTTGACGGATTGCCAATTCCATACCGTTTGCACCAGGAAGATGTTTGTCAGGCCAAGGGCATCTCGCGTGAGCTTAAATATGAGCCGACGGGCGTCAATTACCTGGGACTTATCGTCGATGCGGTGCGAAGGGCGTCGACAAATCAAATGGAGGACAGGTTCCTTGTCGGCTATAACCAGCTGTTCGACTATGCCGTAGGTAACTGCGATAACCATCTAAAGAACTGGTCGCTCGTGTGGGACGAAAGTTGGAAGCAGGTGAGGTTGGCGCCGCTCTATGACGTGCTGTGCACAACGGTTTACCCTAGTCTCGTTCGCGAGATGGGCGTCTCGTTTGGTGGGAGCCGCAAGATTGACGAGGTAACGCGCGGGTCGGTGATGAGCCAAATGATTGGGGCGGGTTTGCCCGGAGGAATTGTTGCCGGAATGATTGCTGATACCTGCAATGAGGTTCCAGACGCGCTAAGAGACGCCGCGCGCGGTCTCAAAGAAGAGGGTTTTCCCGAGGCGGAGGTAATGTTCGAGAAGATCATTCCAGAAGTGCAAACTCGTCTAAGCAGGATCGCCTTATAACAAAAACGTGCCGCCCCAAACAAAAACATGCCGTCCCAACCGGGGCGGCACGCCATCTTTTATCAGCCAACTCGCTGAAGTAAGTCTGCGAAGGCCGCGGGGCCGGGAGGGGTTTCCTAAGGGCACATCCCGCAGCCGCAACGCGGCGAGGACGTGCCCGTGGAAACCCCGCAGGCCCCGCGGCCGGTGGGAGCAACGCTACTTCACGACCAAAATGTCGCAGTCCGTATTGCGCAGCAGGAACGTTGAAATCGAGCCCAGGAGCGCGTACTTAATTGAGGACAGGCCGCGGGCGCCGCAGAGTACCAGATCGGGCTTGACCACGTCGAGCATCTCATCCTTGAGCGTCTCACGAATGCGGCCGGTACGAATCATGACCTCGACCTCGGGAATGTCGGGATTGGCCTTGGCCTCCTCGAGCTGCTTGGCGATGGAGTTGTTAAAGGCCTCCTCCAAGCCGTTGACCAGGTCGACCGGATAGGAACCGGCGCTCTCGAGCGCGGTGGAGTCGATAACGTGGCCGATGATCAGCTTAGCGCCGTTGTTCGCGGCGACCTTGATGGCGCGTGCGAGCACAAAATCCTGCTGCTCAGTACCGTCGAGTGAAACAAATACCTTGGTATAGCCCTCGTTCATGGTTTCCTCCTTGGTCTATCGCACGGGCGCGGGGCTCGTGCGTCGGGCGGGCGCGGATGCGTGGCCGCCGGACACTTTATCTTGTTGCAGTTATACCCAAGGATTTGGGTTTGACCGCTCGCAATTCTGTGAACGGGCGAGTTTTTTGGTAAGGGTAGGCGCAGGCGCGCCGCCAACGGTTGATAATGGGACATCGCCCGCACCGTCCGCAGAACAATATCGGCGGGTGTCTAACGAGGGGGGTCCCTTTGGATATCATTGAGCTTCTAAAATCTGCCTTCATGGGCCTGGTCGAGGGCATCACCGAATGGCTGCCTGTTTCGTCGACCGGTCACATGATCTTGGTGGACGAGTTCGTCAAGATGAACGTGAGCGAGACGTTCTGGAATATGTTCCTGGTCGTGATTCAGCTTGGCGCCATTTTGGCCGTCTGCGTTTTGTTCTTCTACGACCTCAACCCGTTTTCTCCCAGCAAGGGCAAGGAGGGCCGTCGCGACACCTGGGTGCTATGGGGCAAGATTGTGCTCGGCTGCATTCCCGCCGCGGCGATCGGTCTGCCGCTTAACGACTGGATGGAGGAGCATTTCTACAATGCTCCCGTCGTGGCGTTGGCGCTCATTGTGTACGGCGTGCTGTTTATCGTGATCGAGAACTGGCGCGCGAACAAGCGCGACCAGGCTGCTCTTGCCGGTTCGTTTGGTTCGCGTGCCGTGGTGGCGGGCGGACGTCCCGCCGGTGCGCATTTTGCCGCGCCCGCTGCGACTGCCGCCGCAGACGATGACGATAGCTTGGACTTTGGCTCCATCACTACGCTCGAGGATCTGAGCTGGAAGACCGCGCTGGGTATCGGTTGCTTCCAGGTGCTTTCGCTGATTCCGGGCACATCGCGCTCCGGCTCCACGATCATCGGCGGCCTGCTTTTGGGCTGCACGCGTTCGGTGGCGTCCAAGTTTACGTTCTTCCTGGCCATTCCCGTCATGTTTGGCGCGAGTGCGCTCAAGCTGGTCAAGTACTTTATTAAGGGCGGCACGTTCGGCACCAACGAAATCGCCATCCTGGGCGTGGGCTGCGTCGTCGCCTTTGTGGTGTCGCTCATTGCCATCAAGTGGCTTATGGGCTTCGTGCGCCGTCACGACTTCAAGTGCTTCGGCGTCTACCGCATCATCCTGGGCATCGTGGTGCTCGCGTACTTCTTTGTCCTGGAGCCTATGCTCGGCCTGTAACTTGGTTGACGCTGCGCGGCGACCAGAGCGACAACTTGTCATTCAAAGGGGGTGGCATGACCAAAAGGTCTATGCCGCCCCCTTTTCATGCCAATTTGTTCGCTCTGGCCGCCGCTCGCTGCTGCCATGACATCGGTGGCCCCCCAATGCACCAAATCCGCTGGGGCGGGCCTGACGGCGGCGCACGGAGTCGTGGTGTGATTTGCGTCGGTGTCCGCGCGGCTCGGTATACTGGTACGGCTCAAACTATGGCGCCGCCCGCAGGCGCGCCGTCCGTCAGATGAGGAGTCGCCCATGACCCAGCCCTTGCCCTGGGAAAAGAACGCCGCGGTACCCGTGCCGCCCGCGCCGGAACCCGTGCCGCTCGATGCATACACCGCCCCTGCTGCGCCGGAGCCCGAGCTCGTTCCGCTCGACATCTACGACGCTCCCGCGCCGGCACCCAAACCCGCCAAGCCACTCGTCGACATCGACAGCCTTAATCCCGCCCAGCGCGAGGCGGTCCTGACCACCGAGGGTCCGTTGCTGGTCCTTGCCGGCGCCGGCTCGGGCAAGACCCGCGTCTTGACCTTCCGCATCGCACATATGCTCGGCGACCTGGGTGTTAAGCCCTGGCAGATCCTTGCCATCACGTTTACCAACAAGGCCGCGGCCGAGATGCGTGAGCGTCTGGCGGCGCTCATTCCCAACGGCACCCGTGGCATGTGGGTGTGCACCTTCCATGCCATGTGCGTGCGTATGCTGCGCGAGGACGCTGATCTGCTGGGCTACACCGGTCAGTTCACCATCTACGATGACGACGATTCCAAGCGCATGGTGCGCGATATTATGCAGGCGCTCGGTATCGAGCAAAAGCAGTTCCCCATCAACATGATCCGCAGCAAGATCAGCTCGGCCAAAAACGCCATGATCGGCCCCGAGGACATGCTCAAATCCGCCGACAGCCCCAACGACAAAAAGGCCGCGCAGGTCTACTTGGAGCTGGAACGCCGCCTGCGCGCCGCCAACGCGATGGACTTCGACGACCTGCTCGTGCGCACGCTCGAGCTGCTGCGCACCCGCCCCGAGGTGCTCGACAAGTACCAAGAGCGCTTCCGCTACATTAGCGTCGACGAGTATCAGGACACCAATCACGTCCAGTACGAGATCGCCAACCTGCTGGCCGCCAAGTACCAAAACCTCATGGTCGTGGGCGACGATGACCAGTCCATTTATAGCTGGCGTGGCGCCGACATCACCAACATCCTGGACTTTGAGCAGGACTTTAAAAACTGCAAGACCGTTAAGCTGGAGCAGAACTACCGCTCCACGGGCCATATCCTGAGCGCCGCCAACGCCGTGGTGCGCCACAACTCGCAGCGCAAGGACAAGCGCCTGTTTACGGCCGAGGGCGATGGCGAGAAGATCCAGGCCTTCCAGGCGAGCGACGAGCGCGATGAGGGCCGCTGGATTGCCGGCGAGATCGAGAAGCTGCACGCCAAAGGTACGAGCTACGACGACATCGCCGTGTTCTACCGCACCAACGCCCAGTCGCGTATTCTCGAAGATATGTTCCTGCGCGCGGGCGTGCCCTACAAGATCGTGGGCGGCACGCGATTCTTCGACCGTGCCGAGATCCGCGACGTCATGGCCTACCTCAAGATGATCGTGAACCCGGCCGACGAGATGAGCGTCAAGCGCGTCATCAACACACCGCGCCGTGGCATCGGCTCCACCTCGATCCAAAAAATCGAGCAGCTGGCGCGCGACAACCGTTGCTCGTTCTTCCAGGCTTGCGAGATCGCGTGTGCCGAAACCGGCATGTTTAGTGCCAAGGTGCGCAACGGCCTGTCGAGCTTTGTGTCGCTGGTGCGCGAGGGTCGCCGCATGGACGGCGAGCTCAAGGACGTTGTCGAGATGATTGTCGATAAGACGGGCCTACTGCAGGCGTTTCGCGCCGAGGGCACCATGGAGTCCGAGAGCCGCGCCGAGAACATTCAGGAATTCCTGGGCGTCGCCGCCGAATTTGAGGAGACGCACGAGGATATCGAGGGTACGCTCGAGAGCTTGGAAGAGCTGCGCGCAGCCGGCGTTGCCGACGTGCCTGCCGGCGCCGAGCCCGTCGTGGTGAGCGCGCCCGCGCCCGAACCGGGGCCATTTGCCCCGGCATCCTCGTTTGAGGCACTCGTCGGCGCGCGCGATGCCGCAGGTTCCAATCCGCTCGATAGCCTAGCCGCCCCGGCGCTCTCGCCGCAGGATGCCCTGGCCGCCGCCATCGCGGGCAACGCGTATGCCGCGCCGACGGGGATGCCGGCGGGTGCCGTGCATGCCGACGAGATTGAGCGCACCTATGGTCCGCTCACCTGTAAGGCGCTACCGGCACTCATGGAGTGGCTGGCCCTGCGCTCCGACTTGGATTCCCTGGCCGGCGAGACGCATGCCATTACCATGATGACCATCCACTCCGCCAAGGGCCTGGAGTTCCCGGCGGTGTTCGTGGCCGGCATGGAGGAGGGCATCTTCCCGCATGTGCACGACTTTGGCGGCAGCGATGACCCGGGTAAGCTCGAGGAGGAGCGTCGCCTGGCCTACGTCGCCATCACGCGTGCCCGTAAGCGCCTGTTCCTGACCTATGCGGCCACGCGTCGCACCTACGGCTCGACCTCTGCCAACCCGCGCTCGCGCTTCCTCAACGAGATTCCGTTTGAGGATATCGAGTTTAGCGGTATCGGTTCTGCCGGTTTTGAGGGCACGGGCTGGGAGAAGCGCGGCGACCGTCACGGCACCTTTGGCTCGGGCATGGGTTCGGATATGTATGGCGGCAAGGTGTTCGGTTCGCATACGCGCTCGACCGGCGGTTCCGGTTCGCGCGGCGGATCGAGCTTTGACGATTTCTTTGGCGGCAGCAGCTACGGGACCGAGCGCCATCGTGGGGTCTCGCCCGACGCCGGCCGTGTTGCCTCGACCTTTGGTTCGGGTGCGCCGCGAGCCAAAAAGCCGTCGTCCAAGGTGTCTCCGACGGTGGAGCGCAAGGTCGATCGCGCCAGCGCATCGCAGGACTTTGCCGCGGGCGATACCGTGAGCCACAAGACCTTTGGCACGGGTACCGTGATCTCGGTCGCCGGAGACATGATCGAGGTCCAGTTCGAAAAGACCGGCCAGACCAAAAAGCTGATGAAGGGCTTTGCACCGATCGTTAAGCTGTCGTAATCCCGGCGGACCTGGGCGGGCGTATGGGGCAACATCGCCTGCTCGGGCAGTCCTGCGCAAGACGGAGGCCACATTAAGTGGCCTCCTTTGCGTGCGGAACTCGCGATCGATGTTGCCCTATACGCCCGCCCAGGTCCTTGGGTAACGTTGCTTGCGAACGTCGCCTTGCTCGTCCGCTTTTTGATCTGGAGAGCCGGGTGGGCTGAATACTTAGACATGACAAGGGGCTCCCCCGTTGATGAACGGGGGAGCCCCTTGTTGCGTTTTGGTTGTTGTTGCGACCTACAGGTGCGAGATGATCAGTTCCATCTTGCCTTCGAGTTCGATCTGGTCCACGGTACTGGGGGCCAGCAGGTGGCTTCCCTTGTGGACGGGGTCGCCGCAGACGGTGCCTTCGCCGTCGATGACCGACAGGCACATGAAGGGCCAGCGCTGGTCGAGGGTCTTGCTGCCGTTGACGCGCACGCGATCGACGGTGTAGCAGGGGTTGGACTCGAGCTCGGTCACGCCGTCCACCTCGGGCGCGGTCACCGTGCCGTCGGTCGGAGCCTGAGCATCAAAGTCGATGCAGTCGAGGCTCTGCTCAATGTGCAGCGGGCGCAGGTTGCCGTCAGTGCCGGGACGGTCGTAGTCGTACAGACGATACGTCACGTCGCTCGACTGCTGCGTCTCCAAAATGAGCGTGCCGGTCTTGATGGCGTGCACGGTACCGGAATCAATCTGGAAAAAGTCGCCCTTGTGAATCGGCAACACGTTGAGCATGTCGTCCCAACGTCCTTCCTCGATCATTTGTGCGGCCTCGGCGCGGTCCTTGGCACGCTGGCCGACGATGATCGTGGCGTCGGGCTCGCAGTCCAGCACATACCAACACTCGGTTTTGCCCAGGCTACCGTTCTCGTGCTCGGCAGCGTACTCGTCGTTGGGATGAATCTGGATCGAAAGGTCGTCCTTGGCGTCCAGAATCTTAATGAGCAGCGGGAACTCCTTGCCCTCGCAGTTGCCAAAGAGCTCGCGATGCTCGGCCCACAGCCACGACAGCGTGTGGCCGGCATACGGGCCCTCCGCAATCTGGCAGTCGCCGTTGGGGTGGGCCGAGATGGCCCAGCACTCACCGATGGGGCCATCGGGAATGTCGTAGCCAAATACGGTTTCGAGCTGGCGACCGCCCCAGATCTTCTCGTGGAAGATCGGCGTCAGTTTAATCAAATCGGACATATTCATACCTCATTGTGTTGCGCGGGCGCTGCGTAAAACTGTTCAAAACGAGCGCCCGCATGACTGCAAAAACCTATGCCAACGTTACGTTGTGCAACTCAAAGCGGTCGCCAACGTTGCGCGAGACCGAATACTCAAAGGCGGCGCCGCTGTCCAAAAAGCCAATCTGGGTGAGCTCGAGCAGGGGAGAGCCAGGCTTGGTGTCCAGGCGCTCAGCTTCTTCCTCGGTTGCTGCCACGGCGCGAATGGTACGGTGGAAGCTCGAAATTTTCAGCCCGCATTGCTCGCGGATGAAATGGTAGACCGATCCGTACAGGTCCTTCTTTTTCAGCCCCGGAATCAGCTCGAGGGGCATGTAGGTGTACTCGATAACGATGGGCTTCCCATCGGCCTGACGCACGCGCACGACGTGATAGGCAAAGTCATCCTCGGCAATTCCCAGCTGGGCTGCGATGTCCGCTGGTGGATTAACAATCGAGAAATCGTAGACCACCGAGGTCACCTTTTCCCCGCGGTGCTCATACGAAAAGCCCTGGGCACGGTCGTTTTTGCCCTGGAAAAACGCCTGGCCGGGAAGTCCCGCCGTGTCCTTAACGTAGGTGCCCGATCCGCGCCGGCTGGTAATAAGACCTTCCTCGGTGATTTGCTCGATAGCTCGTTTGACGGTGATTTTGGAAACGCTATAGAGCTCACAGAACTCAACGACGGTGGGAAGCTTGTCGCCCGGTTTAAGAGCGCCATCCTCGATACTTCGACGAATATCTGCAGCTATCGCCTCGTATTTGGGAATCATGGAACCTCCTTTCCGACATATATGAATACAAAAAGTAAGTATAACCCTCAACAGGGCATCCATATTACTTTTATCTAAGAAGTTCGAGAAAGAAAAAAGAAAAAGACGCTTTACTTTTAAAATTAGAGCGCTATAGTTTAAGCAACGAACGGAATCCTTCCGCACAACAGGATCGACCGTTTGGGGACGGTTTTGTTTTGGCGGGTTGGATATCGGTATGGCCGGTGCGCGCCCGCGCCGGATAACCTGCCAAAGCAAACCCGTCTCCAACCGGAAGCTCTAGAACACGAAAGCGAGGACTTTGATGGCACAGTATCAGCTGCCCAACGACTTCTTCTTTGGCGCTGCTATGTCCGGCCCGCAGACTGAGGGTCAGTGGAACCAGGGCGGCAAGCTCGAGAACCTGTGGGACACCTGGTCCATCCAGGATCTGGGTTCGTTCTACAACCGCGTTGGCTCTTACGCCGGCAATGACTTTATGGCCAAGTACCAGGAAGACCTTCGCATTTTGAAGGACTTGGGTCTGGATACCTATCGCACTTCCATCCAGTGGAGCCGTCTGCTCGATGCCGACGGCAACCTCAACGAGGAAGGTGCCGCGTGGTATCACGAGTTGTTCCGCGCCTCTCGCGAAGCCGGCTTGGAGCCGTTTGTCAACTTGTACCACTTTGACATGCCCACCTACCTCTTTAACCGTGGCGGCTGGGAGAGCCGTGAGGTTGTCGAGGCTTACGCACATTACGCCGACGTCGCCTTCCACGAGTTTGGCCAGGAGATTAAGTACTGGTTCACCTTTAACGAGCCCATCGTCGAGCCCGAGCAGCGCTATCAGGAGGGCGTGTGGTTCCCGCAGCTCCACGACTTCAACCGCGCCCGCACCGTGCAGTATCACATCTCGCTGGCGCACGCGCTGGCCGTGGCCAACTATCGTCGCGCCTATGACGAGGGCGCTATTCGCGCCGATGCCAAGATCGGCATGATCAACTGCTTTACCCCGGTCTACACCAAGGAGAACCCCAGCGAGGCGGACCTCGAGGCCGTGCGCATGACCAGCGGCATCAACAACCGCTGGTGGCTCGACCTCATCACCAAGGGCGAGCTTCCTGCCGACGTGCTCGACAGCCTGGCCGAGGGCGGCGTTAAGCTCCCGTTCCGCGCCGGCGACCAAGAGATCCTCAAGCAGGGTGTTGTCGACTGGCTAGGCTGCAACTACTACCACCCCACGCGTGTTCAGGCGCCGGCGAGCAAGGTCGACCAGTACGGCCTGCCGCACTTTGCCGACGAGTACGTATGGCCCGACGCCGTTATGAACGAGAGCCGCGGCTGGGAGATCTACCCGCAGGGCCTCTACGACTTTGGCATGGACTGCGCTAAGAACTACCCCGATCTTGAGTGGTTCGTTTCCGAGAACGGCATCGGCATCATGGACGAATACAAGAACCGAGACGCCGAAGGAACCATCCAGGATGACTACCGCGTCGACTTTGTACGCCAGCACCTGGAGTGGGTTGCCAAGGCAATTGCCGAGGGCGCCAAGTGCCGTGGATACCATTATTGGGCCGTCATCGATAACTGGTCTTGGGCGAATGCCTTTAAGAACCGTTACGGTTTTGTCGAGGTCGACCTTATGGACGGCTACAAGCGCCGCCTTAAGAAGTCGGCAGCTTGGCTCAAGCAGGTCGCCACGACTCACGTGGTTGATTAGCGAACGGGCGAACGCCCAGACCGCGCGCCGCTGCGCGCAACACATGGCACATCTGGTGGCAGAGGGCGACAGACCACCGTGCGCATAGGAAAAGGCCGGATTTGAAAGTTAGGAGCAATCATGGCCAGTGACAACGGAAAGAGCTTCCTCGACAAGTTTGCCGAGGTCTCTGCGAAGGTGGGAAACCAGGTTCACCTGCGTTCCCTGCGTGACGCCTTCGCGACCATCACGCCGCTCTATATCCTTGCGGGTATCGCGGTTCTTATTAACAACGTCGTGTTCCCTCTGTTCCCGCTCGATGCGGCGGGCCTTGCCAACCTTCAGACGTGGGGTTCGGCAATTACGCTGGGCACCCTCAACGTCTCTGCCATTATCTTGGCCGGATTGATTGGCTACAGCCTCGCTAAGAACAAGCGTTTCGATAACCCGCTCGCTTGCGTGGTCGTCGCTATCTCTGCTTTCGTCATCATGATGCCGCAGCAGATCACCGCCTCGCTTGCCGCCACGAGCCCGCTGCTCACCGACAAGATCACCTCCGCCGAGGTCACGGGCGCCCTTTCGACTGCCAACACCGGCACCAACGGTCTGTTCTCGGCTATTATCATCGCCCTGCTTTCCGTCTCGCTCTTCATCAAGATTTCTGGCGTCGAGAAGCTCAAGGTTAAGCTGGGCGAGGGCGTGCCTCCCGCGGTCTCCAACTCCTTCAACGTCATGATCCCGATGCTGCTCAACCTCGCGATCTTCGCTCTTGCCGCAGCCCTGCTCGCCGTGTGCGCCGGCACCGATCTGTGCACCATCATCTCCACGTGCATCTCCAACCCGCTCAAGAGCATCATGAACGCCGGTCCGTGGGCTGTTATCCTCATCTACACCCTTGCCAACCTGCTGTTCTGCGTCGGTATTCACCAGTCCACCATCTCTGGCGCTACCGTCGAGCCGATCCTGACCATGCTCATCGTCGACAACATGGCTACCTTTGCCGCCGGTGGCACCATCCAGCCCGATCACTACATGAACATGCAGATCGTTAACAGCTTTGCCCTCATCGGCGGCTCGGGCTGCACCCTCATGCTTCTGCTCGACACGCTCCTGTTCTCCAAGAACAAGGCTTCCGAGACCGTTTCTAAGATGGCTATCCTGCCTGGTCTGTTCAACATCAACGAGCCGGTTATCTACGGTTACCCCATCGTGTACAACCTGCCGCTTATGATCCCGTTTGTCCTTCTTCCCGACCTGTTCATCGGCATCACCTATGGCCTTACCTGCGCAGGCATCATCAGCCCCTGCATCGCCCAGGTGCCCTGGACCATGCCTCCCGTCATCAATGCCCTGCTCGCTACGGGCTTTGACTGGCGCGCCGGCGTGTGGCAGGCTCTCGAGATTGTCATTGGCATGGCCGTCTACCTGCCCTTTATGAAGATTTCCGAGAAGGCAATCGCCAAGCAGGAGGCTCTCGCCGAGTAGAACGCCTAACGTTCGCCCCTTTCACCTTTGCGGGCGCCGGTACGCGGTGCCGGTGCCCGCGGCTCTCTCCCTTGTGTAAAGATGCAGGGGGGTGGGCACAATAGCCGCAAGGAATAAAACCAGTTGTCGTCTGCGCGCCGCGCAGTTATAAGGAGGAAACCATGAAGAAGATCATGCTCTGCTGCAATGCCGGTATGTCCACGAGCCTGCTGGTCCAGAAGATGCAGGCCGAGGTTGCAAACCGTGGTCTGGATATCGAGATCGAGGCTCGTCCCATGAACGAGGCCCACGATCACCTGGACGAGTGCGACATGTTGCTGCTTGGCCCGCAGATCGGCTACACCAAGGGCGATTTTGAGAAGGAGGCCGCCGGTCGTTTTCCGGTCGAGGTCATCAACATGGTCGACTACGGCCGCATGAACGCTGCCGGCATCATCGACCACTGCGTCAGCGTGATGGGATAGGTGCTCCGCATGGAGGATATGAACGAACTGCAGATGACCTGCTTCGAGATCATCAGCTACGTCGGTACCGCCAAGAGCATGTACATCAATGCCGTGCAAAAGGCCAAGGAGGGCGATTTTGACGCCGCCGAGGAGCTTATCAAGCAGGGCGACGAGGCCTATAACGGTGGCCACGATGTTCACATGGGGCTTCTGAAGAAGGAGGCCAACGGCGAGCGTAACGGCGAGGCCCCGTTGATTCTGCTGCATGCCGAGGACCAGATGGCCGGTACCGAGACCATGCGCGTCATGGCGACGGAGCTCATCGAAATCCACAAGCAGCTGCAGGCACTTAAGGCCTAGTCGGCGTTATCGCCGCGAAGGACCATGCGGCCCGACAGACAACATAGTCCCTTTGACGGGCGCCGGGAGTCTCCGCCTCCCGGCGCCTTTATTTTTGGGGATGGTCTTGCGCGGCCTGTTGAGCGGCCATTTGCGTTTCCCCAGATAAAACCTGCCAAAACAAACCTGTCCCTTTTTGGTAGGTTTTTGCCTTGGGAGCGGTACCATACAGGCAATGTTTAAACGAGAAAGGTGGGCTCCTATGGAACCTAAGCAGTACTACATCGGCATTGACGTCGGCGGCACTTCGGTTAAGGAGGGTCTGTTCGACGAGGACGGCAACCTGCTGGCCAAGGCCAGCGTGCCTACGCCTCCCATCGTTGACGCTGCGGGCTTTGCCGCGGTGACCGAGGCTATCGACCAGGTGGTCGCCAAGGCACGGATTCCGCGCGCCTTTGTGGCGGGCATTGGCCTGGCCGTTCCGTGCCCCATCCCGGCATCGGGCGATGCCAAGGTCAAGGCCAACATTGCCATTAACCTGCCCGAGCTGAGGATCGCCATTCAGCAGCACTGCCCCGACGCGGTCGTTAAGTACGAGAACGATGCCAACGCCGCCGCCATGGGCGAGGCTTGGCTCGGCTCTGCCAAGGGCGTGCAGAACGTGGTGATGGTCACCATCGGTACCGGCGTGGGCGGCGGCGTTATCGTTAACGGCGATGTGGTATCGGGCGTTGTGGGCGCCGGCGGCGAGATTGGCCACATGTGCCTGAACCCGGCCGAGGAGCGCACCTGCGGCTGCGGCGGCCATGGCCACCTGGAGCAGTATTCCAGCGCTACCGGCGTGGTGAGCAACTACCTTGCCGAGTGCAAGAAGGCGGGCGTCGACCCCATCGAGCTCACCGGCCCCTCCGATTCCAAGGACGTGTTCCAGGCCTGCCGCGAGGGCGACAAGCTCGCGCTGGCTGCGGCCGATACCATGGCCGACTACCTTGGCCGCGCCCTTGCGCTTATCGCCAACGTGGTCGACCCCGAGATGTTCCTGATCGGTGGCGGCGCGTCCGCTTCGGCCGATGTCTACCTCGACGCGGTTCGCGAGCATTTCCAGCACTACGCGCTTTCCGCCTCGCGCGAGACGCCCATTAAGGTCGCTTCGCTCGGCAACGACGCCGGCATCATCGGCGCCGCCTACGTAGCTCTGCGCGCCGCCGGTAAATAGCTGGTGCAAGGGGGTCAGGTTACTTTGCACCAACACGGTGTAAAAGGGACAGCCTTGGCCCCCGTGCCTGCCCCAAAATATGCCGTGGCCCTTCCGTCTGCGAAGGCTCGGCATCGGCGTGCTACCATAGCTACGTCCAAGTACACATATCAAGTGGAGGATATCCATGGCAAACGTTCTTGTCTTTGGTCACCAGAACCCCGATAACGACGCCATCATGAGCGCCGTCGTCCTGTCCCAGCTGCTCAACCAGGTTGAGTATGCCGGCAACACCTACGAGGCCTGCGCCCTTGGTCAGCTTCCGGCAGAGTCCGCCAAGCTGCTCGCCGACGCCGGTATCGCCGAGCCTCGCGTGATCGAGTCCGTCGAGGCCGGTCAGCTCGTCGTCCTCACCGACCACAACGAGTCCGCCCAGTCCGTCGCCGGTCTTAAGGACGCCACGGTCTTTGGCGTTGTCGACCATCACCGCATCGGCGACTTCGAGACCGCCGGCCCGCTGCACTACATCTGCCTGCCCTGGGGCTCTAGCTGCACCATTGTCACCAAGCTCGCCGGCGTGCTCGGCGTTGAGCTTTCCGACGTCCAGGCCAAGCTGCTGCTCTCGGCTATGATGACCGATACGCTCATGCTTAAGAGCCCCACCACCACCGATGTCGACCGCGCCGTCGCCGCCAAGCTCGGCGAGCAGGTGGGCGTCGACCCGGTCAAGTTTGGCATGGAGGTCTTCCTTACCCGTCCGTCCGGCTCCTTCACCGCTGCCGAGATGGTCGGCAACGACATCAAGATGTTCGAGCCCGCTGGCAAGAAGCTGCTCATCGGCCAGTACGAGACCGTCGACAAGAGCCGCGCACTCGGCATGATCGACGAGATTCGCGAGGCCATGCGCGCCTACGCCGCCGAGAAGGGTGCTGACGGCATTGTCCTGTGCATCACCGACATCATGGAGGAGGGCTCGCAGGTCCTGCTCGAGGGCGAGACCGAGGCTGCTCAGAAGGGCCTGGGCATTGCCGACGAGCACGACGGCGTCTGGATGCCGGGCGTCCTCTCCCGTAAGAAGCAGGTCGCTGCCCCCATCATGGCCGCCTGCTAGGTTTAGTCGACCAAACGCCACGACCGGATCGCGGAAGCCCCGTGCTCCGGTCGTTTTTTGTGCACGGCGCCGCGTCGTCTCTTGGATAGGCGTGCCCGTGCCGTTGAGCAAATAATGTTCAACCTGTGGTTCCGCTTTTCGGCTACGCTTGCGCGCTTGTCGTGCAGGGTAGGCTAGATGCAAGCGTAATACGTTAGAGCGCGGCGCCGCCACTTGGGCGGGCCGTGCTTTTTTAAGACGGGAGCTTTCCCGTGAAAGGAGCCGCCCATGGCAGCACCCGAGCAGCTGTTCAACGTCCGTGAGCGCAAGCGTTTTGAGCGCCATGACATTTGGGAGCGCATCGCCGAGAACGGCACGATTTCCGCCGCCGTCATGGTCTTCGCCGCCATCGCCGCCGTCATTTGCGCCAATACCGATGCCTACGAGGCCATCCATCACTTTTTGGAGACCCCGCTGTATGTGGGTCTGGGCAACCTTACGGCCGGTCTCACCGTTGAGCTATTCGTCAACGACTTCCTCATGGCGATTTTCTTTTTGTTGGTGGGCATTGAGCTTAAGTACGAGATGACAGTTGGCGAGCTCAAGAACCCGCGCCAGGCTATGCTTCCCATGCTGGCGGCCGTGGGCGGCGTCGTCGTTCCCGCCTGCATCTATCTGATCTTTAACCATGCCGGCGCGCACAACGGCTGGGCCATTCCCATGGCAACCGATATTGCCTTTGCGCTGGGCGTGCTGTCGCTTTTGGGCAACCGCGTGCCCAACGGCGTGCGCGTGTTCTTCTCGACGCTCGCCATCGCCGACGACCTCATCTCCATCGCCGCCATCGCCATCTTCTACGGTCAGAGCCCCAATCCGTTTTGGTTGGGCGCCGCCGCGCTTGTGACCTGTGCGCTCGTGTGGCTCAACAAGACGCAGCATTACCGCCTTGCCCCGTATTCGGTACTGGGCCTGCTGTTGTGGTTCTGCATGTTCAAGAGCGGCGTGCACGCTACGCTTGCCGGCGTCATCCTGGCCTTCACCATCCCGGCCAAGTGCGGCGTTAAGCTCGATAGCCTTACCGATTGGCTGGGCGAGTGCCTGCCGTTGCTCGACGACCGCTACGACGACGAGGCACACATCTTGGGCCAGCACGACTTTACCGTCTCGACCACCAAGGTCGAGCGCGTCATGCACCGCGTCACCCCGCCGCTCATCCGTATGGAGCGCCTGATCTCCACGCCGGTTAACTTTGTGATCCTGCCGATCTTTGCGTTTGTCAACGCGCAGGTTCGCCTGGTGGGCGTGGACATGAGCACGCTACTCACCGACCCGGTGACGCTCGGCGTGTACTTTGGCATGCTGCTGGGCAAGCCGATCGGAATCTTTGGCATGACGTTTGCCCTGGTTAAGCTCAAGATTTCCGAGCTGCCGCGCAATGTCAACTGGCACATGATTGCCGGTGTGGGCATTCTGGGCGGCATCGGCTTTACGATGTCGATTCTCATCAGCGGTCTTGCTTTCCCGACGGCCCAGTTTGAGGTTCTGGCTGCCAAGGCCGCCATCCTTGCCGGTTCGGTCACCGCGGCCGTGCTTGGCATGATCTACATGAGCGTGGTCTGCAAACACCCCGCGCCCAAGGACGAGTAAGAGCACATACAAGTTTGAAAACGCCGCCTGTGAACACCATCACAAGCGGCGTTTTAGTCATTGGGGACGTTCTTAAATGACTAGGCTTATTCCACGGTGCCGTAGATGGCGCCCCAGCCGTGGGCGGCCAAGGCGGAGTTGAGCTGGTCGCAAAGTGACTGGCGGTCGTAATAGCCGGGCGGTAGCAGGTTGACGATTTCCATGAGATCGGGCGCGAGGTCCAAGATCTCGGCCTGCACGATGAGATCCAGGCGGTCGATGGTGTGGCGGTCGTAAAACAGTCCGTCGACCAGGCGCTGCAGGTCGCCGAATTCCTCGGCCTGGAACGATCCGTACTCCATAGTGCCTCCTTGGGCGCTTCACGCCGGCATGCGCGGCGATTCGTAATTTATTGCGATGGACTTAATCTATCACGGCTTCATAACGTTGTGACGGTGGCGGTCTATACTTAGAAGAATTGCAACGTACCGCTTCGTGAAAGGTCGCACCCATGCAGACGATCTACCAGAAGATGGAAACCACCGAACTCGATGCCGCCATCGAGGCGCTCAAAGCCGAGGTCGCCGAGGTCAAGGCCAAGGGCCTGGCGCTCGACATGGCCCGCGGCAAGCCGTCGCCCTCCCAGGTGGACATCTCTCGACCCATGCTCGATATCCTCAATGCCGATGCCGACCTGCACGACGGCAACGTCGACTGTTCCAACTACGGCTGCTTTGAGGGCATTCCCTCGGCACGCAAGCTGGCGGGGGAGTTCCTGGGCTGCCCCGCCGAGCAGACGCTCGTGCTGGGTTCGTCGAGCCTGCTGATCGAGCACGACATCGCCGGTATGTTCTGGCGCTGCGGCTCGTGCGGCAGCGAGCCCTGGGATGCCTACGAGGCTGCCCACGACGGCAAGAAGGTCAAGTTCCTGTGCCCTGTTCCCGGCTACGACCGCCACTTTGGCATCACCGCCGATCTGGGTATCGAGAACGTCCCCGTCGCGATGACCGACAACGGCCCCGACATGGACGAGGTCGAGCGCCTCGTCGCCGCCGACGATTCCATCAAGGGCATCTGGTGCGTGCCCAAGTATTCCAACCCCACGGGCATCACCTTTAGCGAGGACACTGTGCGCCGCCTGGTTGAGATGCCCACGGCCGCACCCGATTTCCGCATCTTCTGGGACAACGCCTACTGCGTGCACGACCTGTACGACGAGACCGACGAGCTCGCAAACATCTTTGACCTCGCTCGCGCGGCGGGCACCGAGGACCGCGTGGTGGCATTTGCCTCGACGTCCAAGATCACCTTCCCGGGCGCCGGTATCGGCTTTATCGGTGCGAGCCCCGCGGTCATCGCCGAGTTCTCCAAGCGCCTGAAGGCCGGCCTCATCAGCGCCGACAAGCTCAACCAGCTACGTCACGTGCGTTTCCTTCCCACCATCGAGGCGGTCAAGGAGCACATGAAAAAGCATGCCGAGTTTCTGCGCCCGCGCTTTGAGGCCGTTGAGCGCAAGCTCACCGAGGGCCTGGGCGAGACGGGCTGCGCCACCTGGACGCACCCCCGCGGCGGCTACTTTGTAAGCTTCGATGGTCCCGAGGGTTCAGCCCAGAAGGTCGCCGCGCTCTGCGCCGACCTGGGCGTCAAGCTCACGCCGGCTGGTGCCACCTGGCCTTATGGCAAGGACCCGCGCGACACCAACATCCGCATCGCGCCGAGCTATCCCACGGTCGAGGACCTGGAGGCCGCGCTCGATGTGCTGGTGCTGGCCGTCAAGCTTGTCTCTGCCGAGCTTGCGCGTGCCGAGCGCGCCTAACGCGCGGCTTCCCGTACTATCCGCACTTTCGATACGTAAAGGAGCGTATACATGGATTTGGGTATTTCCACCAACCCCACGCCGGAGATCTACACCATTAAGGTAACCGGCGAGATCGATATCTCTAACGCCGATAGCCTGCGCAATGCTATCGACCTGGCGCTCGAGCAGCCCACTGAGGCCGTTGAGCTCGATTTTGCCCAGGTGAGCTACATCGATTCGACGGGCATTGGCGTGCTCGTGGGCGCCGCGCACCACGCGGTCGACCACGGTAAGCGCTTTAGCTGCACTAATGTGCAGCCCCAGGTGATGCGCGTGGTTCAGCTGCTGGGCGTCGACCAGGAGATTTCGATCACGGCGGCATAATCTTTGCCCCCAAAGGGGCATGCCGTTTGGCATATGTTTGTGATGCGCTCGGACGTTTTGGCGTCCGGGCGCTATACTTGACCGAATGAATAGACGAGTTCCGGCCGAATGGCGCGGTGCGGGCTCGACTCACATCGAGCCTTGGAGGTATGTGTGTTTGGTATTGGAGAGGGTGAGCTCGCGATCATCGTGGTCTTCGGCTTTTTGCTGTTTGGCCCGGATAAGCTCCCACAGATGGGCCGCACGATCGGCCGTGCCATCCGTCAGTTCCGCGAGACGCAGGAAAAGATGACGGCCGTTGTTCAGTCCGAGATAATCGATCCGGTGAGCGAGGCCGCGTCGGCCCCGGTCAAGCCCAAGAAGGCTGCCGTCGATGACGATTCCGATGCAGACGAGGATGCCGTCGAGACGGCTGCGCCCGCAAAGAAGGAGACCTTTGCCGAGCGCCGTGCCCGCCTTGCCGCCGAGAAGGCCGCGAGCGAGGCTGCCGCCGAGGGCGAGGGTGCTGCTGAGGAGTCCGAGGCCGAGAGCGCCGAGCCTGCCGCTGCCGCCGAGCCTGTCGTCGAGCCCGAGCCTGCTGCAGAGCCGGAGTCCGAGCCCGAGCCGGCAGAGCCCACGACGGCTGACCTCTACGCCCGTCGTCCCCGCAAGCGCAAGGCCGTCGTCGACCAGCTCGCTCGCGAGCTCGAGGCCGAGGACGACGCTGCTGCCGCCGACGCCCCGAAGGGAGGCGATGAGTAATGCCTATCGGACCTGCGCGTATGCCGCTCTTCGATCACCTGGGAGAGCTCCGTCGCCGCCTGACCATCGTGGTCGTGTCGGTGTTTGCCGCCGCTATCGTGCTGTATTTCGCCACGCCTGTTGTGCTCGACATCCTGGAAGATCCCATCCGCTCCTTTGTGCCGGACGGTAAGTTCTACATCACTACCACGCTCGGCGGCTTTGGCTTGCGCTTCTCGCTGGCCATCAAGATGGCCGTTGTCATGTGCACGCCCATGATCATCTGGCAGATCTTGGCGTTTTTCTTGCCGGCGCTTCGCCCCAACGAGCGCAAGTGGGTCGTGCCCACGGTGCTCGCCTCGACGGTGCTGTTCTTCCTGGGCGCCATCTTTTGCTACTTCATCATCATTCCTGCGGGCTTTGAGTGGCTCATCGGCGAGACCTCGGCCGTCGCTACGGCGCTGCCCGATCTGGAGAACTACGTCAACATGGAGCTGCTCTTTATGATCGGCTTTGGCGTGGCGTTTGAGCTGCCGCTCATCATCTTCTATCTGTCCGTCTTCCACATCGTGTCCTACGCTGCTTTCCGCGGTGCCTGGCGTTATGTATACGTTGGCCTGCTTGTGGGCTCGGCTGTGATTACGCCCGACGGCTCGCCCGTTACGCTGGGCCTCATGTATGGTGCCCTGCTCTCGCTCTACGAGATTTCGCTCGCCATTGCCCGCGTGGTCATTACCGCGCGCGAGGGCAAGGAGGGCTTGTTTGTGAGCCGTCTGGACCTGTTCTCGGACGATGAGGACGACGAGGAGTAAATCGGTATGCACGAGGTTGGCATTGTCAACGGCATACTCGATACAGTGATTCGCGCGGCGCGTGGGGCGGGGGCCTCGCGCGCCGTTTTGGTAACGCTGCGTATCGGGGATATGACCGAAGTTGTGCGCGAGGCGCTGGACTTTGCGTGGGAGACATTTCGCGATGAGGACCCGCTCACGCGGGGCTGCGAGCTCGCGGTTGAGGAGATTCACCCACAAAGTGAATGCCTGGACTGCGGCGAGGTCTTCGACCACGATCGCTTCCACTGTCGCTGTCCCCAGTGTGGTGGTGCCAACGTGCGCCTACTGCACGGCCGCGAGCTCGATATCGCGAGTATCGAAATCGAAACCCCCGACGATTAGCCCGCTAGCCATCTGGTGATGGGGTATAAAGGGGCCAAAGTAAGGAGCGCTAAGTATGGCTGAGAAAACGATTGATATCGCGTCGCCGATTCTGTCGCGCAACGAGCGCCTGGCAGATCAGCTGCGTCAGCGATTTAATGAGACAAACACCTATGTGATCAACGTCTTGTCGAGCCCCGGTTCGGGCAAGACCACCACGATCCTGGGCACCAACGAGCGCCTGCGTGACAAGGCCGGCCTGCGCTGTGCCGTCATCGAGGGCGATATCGCCTCGGATGTCGACGCCATCACCATGAAGGAAGCCGGCATGCCCGCCATCCAGATCAACACGGGCGGCCTGTGCCACCTCGAGGGCAACATGATCATGGAGGCCGTTGACGCGTTTGACCAGGCTGTGGGTCTGGAAAACATCGACGTCATCTTTATCGAAAACGTGGGTAACCTGGTCTGCCCAGTCGACTTTGACTTGGGCGAGAACCTGTCCATCATGATTCTCTCGGTGCCCGAGGGCGACGACAAGCCCATCAAGTACCCGGGCATCTTCCAGCACGCTGGCGCGCAGCTGCTCAATAAGGTCGACGTGGCCCCGGCTTTCGATTTTGACATGGATAGGTATACTAAGACACTCGATGACCTCAATCCGCAGGCGCCGCGGTTTGCCGTGAGCGCGCGCAAGGGCGAGGGCATGGACGCCTGGTGCGATTGGCTCATCGGGCAGATCGAGCAAGCAAGGGCGTAAATCGGCCGCCATACGGGCGGGCGTAGCCGTAGAGATACGAGATAGGAGCCTCTTTTGAAGCTCATCATCGCCGAGAAAAACGACGCCGCGCGTCAGATCGCCGAGCGGCTGTCCACGGGTAAGCCTAAAAAGGACAAGGTGTACAACACCGCCATCTACCGTTTTGAGTGGAAGGGCGAGGAGTGCGTGACGATCGGTCTTGCCGGTCACATCCTTGCGCCCGATTTTTGCGACAGCGTGCTGTTCGATAAAAAGCTGGGCTGGTATTCGGTCACCGAGGACGGCGAGATGCTGCCGGCCGACATGCCCGATGGCCTGGCTCGTCCGCCTTACGACACCAAGCGTAAGCCGTTCCTTGCCGATGGCATCTCCATCAAGGGCTGGAAGCTCGAGAGTCTGCCCTATCTCACCTGGGCACCCGTCATTAAGCTGCCGGCCGAGAAAGAGCTCATTCGCTCGCTCAAGAACCTTGCCAAGAAGTCCGACAGCGTCATCATCGCTACGGACTTCGATCGCGAGGGCGAGCTGATCGGTTCGGACGCCCTCAACAAGGTGCGCGAGGTGGCGCCGGACTTGCCGGTTGCCCGCGCCCAGTATTCTTCGTTTACCAAGGCCGAGATCACGCAGGCCTTCGATAATCTCGTCTCGCTCGACCAGAACCTGGCCGACGCAGGCGAGAGCCGTCAGCACATCGACCTCATTTGGGGTGCGGTGCTGACGCGCTACCTGACGCTCGCCAAGTTTGGCGGCTTTGGTAACGTGCGCTCCGCCGGCCGCGTGCAGACGCCGACGCTTGCCCTGGTGGTCGAGCGCGAGCGCGAGCGCATGGCGTTTGTGCCCGAGGACTATTGGCAGATTCGCGGCATGGGTGCCGCGCAGGGCGCTGCCGAGGACGATCGCTTTAAGATCGCGCACAAGACGGCGCGCTTTACCGACAAGGATGCTGCTGAGACGGCGTACGGCCATGTTGACGGCGTCGCGACGGCAACCGTCGCCGCGGTGACCAAGCGCTCGCGCAAGCAGCAGCCGCCCACGCCGTTTGCGACCACCTCGCTGCAGGCTGCCGCCGCGGCCGAGGGCATCTCGCCTGCGCGTACCATGCGCATCGCTGAGTCCCTCTACATGGCCGGTCTCATCAGCTACCCGCGTGTCGACAATACCGTGTACCCCGCGACGCTCGATCTGGGCGCCGTGGTGAGCGACCTGGCAAAGATCAACCCGGCGCTGGCGCCCGTATGCAAAAAGGTGCTTGCCGGCCCCATGAAGCCTACGCGCGGCAAAGTCGAGACCACCGACCACCCGCCTATCTATCCCACGGGCGAGGGCGATCCGTCCACGCTCGACGGCGGCCAGCGCAAGCTCTACGACCTCATCGCCCGCCGCTTCCTGGCGACGCTCATGGGTCCCGCGACCATCGAGAACACCAAGCTCGAGCTCGATGTGAACGGTGAGCCGTTCGTGGCTTCGGGCGATGTGCTCGTGACCCCGGGTTTCCGCGAGGCCTACCCGTATGGCCTTAAACGCGACGAGCAGATGCCGCCGCTTGAGCAGGGCGATACGGTCGACGTATTCGACATTAAGCTCGAGGCCAAGCAGACCGAGCCGCCCGCGCGCTACAGCCAGGGCAAGCTCGTGCAGGAGATGGAGAAGCGCGGCCTGGGCACCAAGTCCACGCGCGCGAGCATCATCGAGCGCCTGTACGCCGTGCGCTATCTCAAAAATGATCCCGTTGAGCCGAGCCAGCTGGGTATCGCCATCATCGATGCGCTGTCGCAGTTTGCCCCGCGCATCACGAGCCCCGATATGACCAGCGAGCTCGACGGCGACATGACCCGTGTGGAGCGCGGCGAGGATACCGAAGAGCATGTCGTGATGCACTCGCGCGCGCTGCTGGCTGGCGTGCTCGACGAGCTGCTCAAGCATACGCAGGAGCTGGGCGACGCTATCAGCGACGCCGTCACGGCCGATGCACGCGTGGGCGCCTGCCCCAAGTGCGGCAAGGATCTGGTTATGAAGACGAGCGCCAAGACCCGCGGCAGCTTTATCGGCTGCATGGGCTGGCCCGACTGCGACGTGACCTATCCGGTGCCGAGCGGCGTCAAGGTAAGCCCGCTCGAGGGCGAGGCGGCCGTGTGCCCCGAGTGCGGTGCACCGCGCATTAAGTGCCAGCCGTTCCGCCAGAAGGCCTTCGAGATCTGCGTGAACCCGACGTGCCCCACCAACTACGAGCCCGACCTTAAGGTGGGCGAGTGCAAGGTGTGCGCCGAGGCCGGACGCCATGGTGATCTGATTGCACACAAGAGCGAGAAGAGCGGCAAGCGCTTTATCCGCTGCACCAACTACGATGACTGCGGCGTGAGCTATCCGCTGCCGGCGCGCGGCAAGCTCGAGGCGACGGGCGAGACCTGCCCCGAGTGCGGCGCCCCCATCGTGGTGGTCAACACGGTGCGCGGTCCGTGGCGTATCTGCGTCAACATGGATTGCCCGACCAAGGAGAAGAAGCCCGCCCGCGGCCGCAAGACCACGACTAAGGCGAGCACGGCCAAGAAGACGACGGCGGCAAAGAAGACTGCTGCCAAGAAGACGACCGCCAAAAAGACGACGGCCAAGAAGTCGACTACCAAAAAGACCGCTGCCGACAAGTAGCCGCACGGTCGAAGCATCACCTAAAACAAAAACGAGCGAGGACCTCAAAATCCTCGCTCGTTTTTTATCCGGCAGTTAGGGACGTTCCTTTTCTGCCGGCAGTTTAGGAACGTCCCTAACTGCCGGCTCGGGAACGACAAAGCGCTAGTTCACTTCGACGGGTTTGGCGCCGGGGTAGCGCTCCTCAAAGTCTAGGCGGTACTTATTGTCATTGGTGCCCGCCACGTTGTCGCGCGACAGCGGCGCCACGATCTCATTCTTGTGATCCGCAGGCTTGGTGTATTTCAGGCTGATCTCCCAGGCATCACAGATTGCGTCAATGCGGTGATCCAGGTCATCGTACAGGGCGATGATGTCCTTCCAGGAGCTGTAGTTCTTGGAGCTCGTCGGAACGTCTAGGTCCTCGACGATGTCGTAATACTGCTCGATGGTGTCCTCCGTGCGCTCGGCGACGTCGGCGAGATTTTGACGGGTGGTTCGATCCTCTTCCAGATAGCTGCCGTTGAAGTTCTGCGCGCAGCCACGGACGTAGTTGTCGAGGTCTTCGAGCAGGTCGTAGTATTCGCTCAGTCGGCGGTAGAGATTCTGCTCGGAGAGCGTTGCTTCGCCGCCATCCTCGTCGTCATCGTCATCATCGTCGTACAGGCTGTTGGGATCGCCGAGAGGCTTTAGGTCATCGTCGTCGACGTCATGGTGCAGCTTAGCTACCTCGGCAGTCGTCTGCGTGGCGGCGCTGTCGAAAGGCTTGATCACAAAGAAAACGACCAGGGCGATGATGATCGCCACCAGCACAACGATAACGGCGATAAGCGGCCCGGCGCCGCTCTTTTTGGGAGCGGGGGTCTGTGGCGAAGCGGGCGCGTATGCGGGAGCCGGCTGCTGTTGGGGCGAGCCGCTCGCGACGGGTATGCGCTGCGTGGTCTCGACGGCCGCGGGGCTTGCGGTGGGGTCGGGGCGATAGGCGAGGGGGTCGTCCGCCTTGGCTTGCGGCGTATCAAGGGAGCCGGTCTGCTCAAAAGCGGGCTGGCTATCGCTCGCGGTTGTTTGCTCAACGGGTGCACCGCACGAGGTGCAGAACTTGGCATTATCTGCAAGAAGCTTGCCGCACGAGGCGCAATACCGAGACATTGCCACTCCTTTCGCCACATTTCAATGCAATACGACGATTATACCCAGCGTCCAAAATTCTCCATCATAAGTTGCGGTGAAATAGGGACTGTTTGGCGGTCTCAGAGCTTCAATCAGTCCCTATTTCACCGCAACTTTAGAAAGGCACCTTTAGCCATTGGGGGTGCGCCGGACGCTGGGGTATCATGGCTTGGTTGATATATCCGCATTTACGCGCCTTGTAGGAAGGGGCTGCGCCCATGGCTTTTGAGCCCGCTCAACATAGCTTTATCACGCTCGAGGGCGTCGATGGCGCCGGCAAGTCCACGCAGGCGCGCCTGCTTGCCCGCGCGCTCGAACTCGCTGGCTACCAGGTTGTGAGCCTGCGCGAGCCGGGCGGTACCGCCATCAGCGAAAAGATCCGTGCTCTGCTGCTCGACCCCGCCAATACGGCGATGGGCGACACCTGCGAGTTGTTGCTCTACGAGGCCGCGCGCGCCCAGTTGGTGCACGAGGTCATCGCGCCTGCCCTTGCTGCCGGCAAGGTGGTCCTGTGCGACCGCTTCTACGATTCCACAACTTGCTATCAGGCGTTTGCCGATGGCCTCGATCGCCAGATAGTGCGCGATGCCAACAACCTGGCCGTCGCGGGGACGCACCCGGCGCTCACGCTCGTCTATCACATCACGCCCGAGCAGGCGGCGCTGCGCATGGCAGCCCGTGGCGCGGCAGATCGCATGGAGGCTAAGGGCATGGCCTTCCAAGAGCGTGTCTACCAGGGATTTTGCGCCATCGCCGCCGAGGAACCAAACCGCGTAAAGCTCATCGACGCGACCGCGTCCATCGAGGACGTCTTCGCGCGGACGGTCGAGCAGGTTCGCGTCTACGGCCTCGACATTTCCCAGGACGCCGTCACCGCCGCGCTTGCCCAGGAGGCCGAGTAACATGGCCCCCGCTCAGACAAGCCTGCTGGCCAAGCTTGACACCCAAGAGCGCGTGCGCGACTTTTTGACCAATGCCGTCGCCAGCGGTCGCGCATCGCACGCCTACCTGTTTTTGGGCGCGCCCGGCGCGGGCAAGCTCGACGCCGCGTGGGCGCTCGCCCAAGCCTTCCTGTGCGAGCAGGATGGCTGCGGCTCATGCGATAGCTGCGTGCGCGTCGCCCGCCATACGCACCCCGACGTGCACTATTACACGCCCGAGAGCGCCACGGGCTACCTCATCGCCCAGACCCGCGAGCTGCTCGATGACGTGCCTCTGGCGCCCATCCGTGCCAAGGCCAAGGTCTACATCATCGACCGTGCCGAGCAACTGCGCGCCAACACCGCCAACGCGCTGCTCAAGACACTCGAGGAGCCGCCCGAGGGCGTTATGTTCATCCTGCTGGGCACCTCGGCAGACGTGATGTTGCCCACCATCGTGAGCCGCTGCCAGTGCGTGCCGTTTCGGCTGGTATCGCCCGCCGTCGCCGCGCAGGCCGTGAGCCGCGCCACCGGTCAGGACCCTGCGCGTTGCCGCATGGCCGTCGCCGTGGCGGGAAGCCCCACGCGTGGCATCGAGTTCCTCAAGAGCGCCGAGCGCCAGGACGCCCGCCGTCAGATGGTTCGCGCCATCGATTCGCTTATCGCCGCCGACGAGGCCGACGTGCTCAGCCGCGCCAAGTCACTCATCGTCGCCGTTAAGGCGCCGCTCGCCGAGGTCAAGTCCACACAGGAAAAGGTGCTCGAGCAAAACGCCGACTACCTGTCGCGTGGAGCATTGAAGCAGCTTGAGGACCGCAACAAGCGCGAACTCAACGCGCGCGAGCGTTCGGGTATCATGGAAGCGCTGGCGAGCGCGCGGACGCTCATGCGCGACGTGCTGCTGACGCTTCAGGACGAGGCAGCCGACGTGGTGAACGAAGACGTGCGCGACACGATCGGTCGGCTTGCCGCCGCGACCAATGTTGCGGGTGCCACCCAGGCGCTCGAGGCAGTCGCGACCGCCGAGCGCAACATCGCCAGAAACGTTACTCCCCAGCTGGCCATCGAGGTCATGCTGTTCGATATCAGGAAGGCACTGAAATGCCGTTAGTTGTACCCGTTAAGTTTACCTACGCCTCGCGCGACCTGTGGTTCGACCCGCAGGATCTGGATATCCTCGAGGCCGATTATGCCATTTGTTCCACCGAGCGCGGAACCGAGATCGGCCTGGTCACGGCCGATCCCTTCGAGGTGCCGCAAGACGAGATCGGTCAGCCGCTCAAGCCCGTGCTGCGCGTGGCGAGCGACATCGACCTGCAGCTTGCGGACGACCTAGCCATCCAGGGCGACGAAGCCATGGTCGACTTCCGCCGTCTGGTCAAAGAGCTCGACCTCGAGATGAAGCCGGTGGGCGTCGAGTACCTGTTTGGCGGCGAGAAGGCCGTGTTCTACTTTGCGGCCGAGGAGCGCGTCGATTTTCGCCAGCTCGTCAAGGATCTGTCCTCGACGCTGCACATTCGCGTCGACATGCGCCAGATCGGCGTGCGCGACGAGACCCGCCTGGTGGGTGGCTATGCCCAATGCGGGCAGGAGCTCTGCTGCACGCGCTTTGGCGGACAGTTTGAGCCCGTCTCGATTCGCATGGCAAAAGAGCAAGACCTGCCGCTCAATTCCTCCAAGATCAGCGGCGTGTGCGGTCGTCTGATGTGCTGCCTGCGCTACGAGTTCGAGGCCTACAAGGACTTTAAGAGCCGTGCGCCCAAAAAGAAGACGCTCATCGATACGCCGCTTGGCAAGGCGCGTATCCAGGAGTATGACACGCCGCGTGAGCAGCTGGTGCTGCGCCTGGAGAACGGCAAAGTCTTTAAGGTCAACCTGGCCGATATGACGTGCTCGGAGGGCTGCAAAAAGAAGGCCGCCGAGCAGGGCTGCAACTGCCGCCCCGACTGCGTGACGCGCGACGTGCTCGAGCGCATTGAGTCGCCCGAGATGCGTCTGGCGCTCATGGAGCTCGATCGCGAAAACGGCGTCGATGTGGGCGATGGCCTGTCGAGTGCCGACCGTCTGGCCGGCACGTCGATGCCCAAGCGCCGTCGTCGCGATGCTGAATCCGATGCCCGCGCCGGTCAGGGTCAGGGCGAGGGCCGTGGCCGCGGAAAGGGCCGCGGTAAGGCCGAGACACCCGAGGCCGAGGGGGCGGCCGATGGCCGTCGCCGTCGCAAGCGCGCGGGCTCGGGCGATGCTACCGAGGTTGCAGCCGCGGGCAAGAACGCCTCTCGCGAGCGCGAGGTTCAGCAGCCCCAGCAGCAGAATCGCGGCGGCGGCATGAACCCCACACGTCGCCGCCGCCGTCATCTGTCGAGCGAGGAGCGCGAGGACGCCTTCCGCGCCGCAGCTGCTCGCGAGGCCGGTGCCGCTTCCAAGGGCGCCTCGGCCTCCGATGCGCCTGTCGACAAGAGCGGCAAGTCACGTGGCGAGGAGGAGCGCGCGCCGCGTCCGCGCCGTCGCCATTCCTCGGGCGCGCAGCAGAAGCCCTCAGTGCCCTCCGTGGCCGATCAGGTCTCGGATGGCGAGGTCAAGGTCACGCGCCGTCGTCCCGGAGATGGCGGGGGAGCGGCTGCCAAGGCTTCGCGTGGCGCCGCTCGCGACGAGCGCGAGCCGCGCGAGGATCGCGGTGGCGAGGGCTCGGCCGACCAGGGTCAAAAGCGCCGTCGCCGTCGCCGTTCCCGCAAGCCGCGCCAGGATGGTGGCGAGGGCTCGACCCCGTCTTCGCCCGCACCACAACCGCCCGCCGGCGAATAACGCCCGCGAGCGGATTTAGCCCGCCTTGCCCCGAGCGCATCGGGGTATCATAGCGCCGAATCAACAACCCTCCCTGCGACCGAGCGTAGGGAGGGTTGTGTCTTGAAGAGCCATCTGAACATATTGAGCCGTCTGCAGGGAGCCGGTGCCCTACCGTTTGCGGACGAATTGCTACCGTTTGCCGAGCGCGCGACGTACGAGGCGCTCGAGGCATTGTCGCCAACACGATGTACCGGCTGCGAGCGCGCCGGTGCGCTTATTTGCCAAGACTGCCTGGCCGCGCTCACGCTCATCGACCCACGTCATAGCTGCACCCGATGTGGCGCCCCGTTTGGGGATTTGCTGTGCACTGAGTGTTCGATCGAGGGCGCGTCTTCGGCAATGGCGGAGGCGCTCGACCGCTGCCTGGCGTGCGCCGTCTATGCGCATCCGCTGCCGCGCATCATTAAAGCGTACAAGGATGCGGGCGAGCGACGTCTGGCTCCGTATCTGGCGGAGCTGCTCTACGACACCGCCCTGCATGCCCAGGTCGTAGCTCCCGATCGCTACGGAGGCGTGCTTTCCGGTGCGGATGCGGTGGTGTTTGTGCCTGCGACGGCGGCAGCGTTTCGGCGGCGTGGTTTTGATCATATGGAGGCTATTGCGCGCCCATTTTGCGAGCTGTCGGGTGTTCCTCTGCTCGATGCTCTCGTCAAGTACGGGCATGGCGACCAGCGCGAACTCGGTCGTGAGGAGCGCCGCGAGCGTGCCCGAGGTATGTACGAGACGGTTGAGGACGTGCACGGCCGCCGCCTGCTGCTTATCGACGACGTTATCACCACGGGTGCGACGATGGCAGCGGCTTCGGCGGAACTCAAGCGCGCCGGCGCCGCAGCAGTCGATGGCCTCGCTATCGCACACGTTTGGTAGGGGTGGTTTTGTGGCAGTGAAAATAGCGCGGTGTGACGAGCCGACAAGCGAGCAACTGGCGGCCTCCATAATTCTGACCGGCGCCTCGGCGCTACGCATGATGCGCGCCGAGCGCCGACAAATGGGTTACATCAGCTGGAGGGACCTCAGTCCCGATGAAGAGTGCCGTGTGCTGCGCGCGTCGTCGCCCTCGATCGAGGACATCTATCTTCCCGACTTGGTGCGGAGTGGGGCCGCAAGCGGCGAGGTGCAAGAAGATCTTTGCTTGCTGGTGGGATCTGCGGCGCAGCGCCGCCGCATGCCTGGCGTGGGCTGGTCCGTATGCTCTGGGTTGCCCGCCGGCTCGATTCTAGAGGTGGAACCAGGGGTGTATAGTCTATCTCCCGAGGCCCTTTGTGTTGCCGTCGCCCGCGAGGTCGGCTGTATCCAGGCATTTGCCCTGGCCCAGGAGCTGTGCTCTAAGATTTCGCTGAGTGACCGCGGGCAGTATCTACCTCCCTACACATCGCCTGTCGTGAACAAATTGGCAAAGGACAAAGACCAGCCGCCAGATGTCGGTTACTTTGAGGTCGAGCCCGTGCTGACACCCGATCGCCTGGTAGATTACCTTGCGGCGTGCAAAGGAAGCACGGCCAAACAGCTGCTGCGCCTGTGTCCCTACCTGTCAGAAAACCTGCTGTCGCCCATGGAGTGCATCATGCTCGCTCTGTTTTCGCTTCCGTTTTCCTATGGCGGATTTGCCTGCGGTCCCTTTAAGACCGACTACAAGATTGAGTTCGATGACCGCGCGCAGGCAATCTCGGGGATGCCGCATGCAGTTTGCGATGCGTATCAGGCGGCAGCCCGGTTTGACCTGGAATACAACGGTGAGCTGGGTCATTCCTCCCGGAGGGGACGTATCCATGATGAAAAACGCAACACGGGCTTGATTACTATGGGAATCGAGGTCGCGACGGTCAACAACGAAATGCTCCGCGACATGGAAGCGATGGAAGCGCTCGCATGGCGCATCCACCAGCGTATGGGTAAGCGATATCAGAATCGCGTAGAGGCTCGTCGAAAGAGGCAAGATGCTCTGCTGAATACGCTCCGAGCGTGCTTTGGGCTCAAGCCAGCGTAAAACTACGGCTTTATAGGGGGTCTGTTTATATGCTCTGTGCAAAAAACGGCAAATATGAGTACTGTTACTAGATTAGTGACAGCAAAAACAAAGAAACTTGGGCCGAAAATCTGGATTCAGCGAAGAGATAGTAAACGAATGTGGAATATCTTGGCGCCAAGCAGGCTGTGCGGAACTCAAAAAGGGCTCGTGAGGCGGTAATACGCTGCTACTAAATTGGTGACAGTACTCATATTTGCCGTTTTTTGCACAGGGCGCCCTGAGACGGGTGCCCCGGAGCTCCCCGTGGGGGAGCTCCGGGCTTCATAGGGGCACGAATGGTCCGCCCCGACCTGCGAAATCTGTACTCGCGATGCGAATAACGCCCCTAACCTTAAACTTTAGCTTGAACTTAGCTATAATGCGCTACGTTCCTGCCAGGCTGTGGTTGCGGACGGACGAAATGCCCGTCCTAGTCCAAGACAGACGCGGTCAAAGGGATCCACGTAAGCGACCGCGTGCGCGCGGCGCGATCATGGCGCGTCCTAGATGTAAGCCGCACCGTCCGTTCTACTTTCTTTGGGGCAATACCGCCTCGCGGGCGAGCGGGCCAGTCGTGAAGGTGGCTGCGGCCTCCCGAGCAAACGCCCCGGTGCGCAAGTGTGGGGTCAAATACCAGGTCAGCTGGTGGGAACAACCTGATATTCCGCGCAACGCACGGATCGTATACGACACAGAAGGCAGGGTAGTGGACATGGTGAGGGGCAGCTTGATGCACGCGGCTCGGTTAGGTGCTGGGACCGCAGCGGTCATCGCCGTTTTGGGCCTGAGCGGATGCGCGTTCAACCCGCTGTCTACGTTCACGACTCCCACGATCGACCAGATCGAGTACGAGACCGTCACGCCGGCGATGTCGGACGATGCCCTGGTCACTCCCGGAACCCTGACGGTCGCCCTCGATACTTCCGATGCGCCGCAGGCCATGCAGGACGCCGACGGCGAGCTCACGGGGTATGCGGTTGACGCCGCCCGCGCTCTCGCAAGCCGCATGGGCCTTAAGGTCGCCTTTGTCGATGCGTCCTCGGTAGGTTCCGTGCTCGGCGACAAAAAGGCCGATATCTTTATCGGCGAGATTAACTCCACGGACGGGGACATTAGCTCGCTCGGCACCTGCCTGTACGATGCCACTTCCGTGTTCGGTAAAACTAGCGATGGTGGGTCGCTAAGCGTTTCCACCGATACCCTTAACACGTCTACTCTGGGCGTTCAGATGTCCTCGGCCTCGCAGGAGGCGCTTGCTAAGCAGAGCATCACCGCCAACCAAAAGACCTACTCCAACATCAACGAGTGCTTTGAGGCGCTCGAGTCCGGCGAGGTCGACTATGTGATCTGCGACTCCACGGCCGGCGGCTACCTTGCACGCCTGATGAGCGAGGTCTCCTATGTCGGTGCGCTCGAGGCGCCCTCGACGCTTGGTGTTGTGGGCCTCTCGTCCAATGACGAACTGTGCCGTGCCGTGAGCGATGCCCTCGACGGTATTACGGCCGACGGCACGCTCGAGGCGGTCCACTCTGTCTGGTATGGCACGATGCCCTACGACCTCACCACTAAGACGGTTTCGGGCGCTAACGTGCAGCCGGGCGACTCTGAGTCCAGTGAGACCACGTCCTCCGGCAGCGAGTCCTCCGATTCCAACAATGAGACCGCATCCTCCGAGGACAACTCGTCCAGCCAGGAAGGCACCATCACCGACGACGACATTAACAAACTCAATAGCTAGTTATTGCTAGGGGTGGCGTCTCCTATACGTTGGAAAGGACACTTCTTCACGGTTTCAACACGCACTGCCGGGCTTCCCCGATGGGGGAGCCCGGCTTTTTCATCCCAATAAAACTAGCAGGTCAAAGCCAATTTTCGGGACCAAATTCAAAGCCGCCGGCCCCTCCTATAGCGCACTTTGCCACAGAAAAGTGCGAGACTTCGGTATGCGGTATCAAGCAATCGTTATTCGGGTCTTTAGGAATCCGCGTGATTAAATGCACGGCAATGGGTACATAGCCAGTACAGTAAGTCCCCGAGGCAGATTGGAGCCACGTATGGATATCAAGGTTTCTGGACGCAAGACGACGGTAACCGATGCTCTGCGTGCGCATGTGGATGAGAAGATCGGCGAGGCGCTCAAGGTTTTCGATATCGAGCCCATGACGGTCGACGTTGTACTTCGCTATGAGAAGAACCCCTCGAACCCCAACCCGGCAATCGTCGAGGTTACGGTTCGTGCCCGCGGTTCGGTGATTCGCGTTGCCGAGCACGGTGCAGATATGTACGCCGCCATCGACCTCTCCGCCGATAAGGTCACCCGCCAGCTGCGCAAGTTCAAGACCAAGGTCGTGGACAACCGCCAGGGCGGTGCCAGCGCCGCGGATGTCGCACCGGTCGAGCGCGTTGAGGATCTGGCCGACCTGCTGCTGCCCGAGGAAGAGGACGACCTGCTCGTCCGCGAGAAGGTTATCGACGTCACCCCGATGACTGAGGAGCAGGCGCTGGTGCAGACCGATCTGCTGGGCCACGACTTCTACGTGTTCGAGAACGCGACGACCGGTCTCATCAATGTGGTATATCACCGTAAGAATGGTGGATATGGCATCATCAAGCCCCGTATCGAAACACTTGACGAGTAAAATACGTTAACTTGCATGAGTTAACGGTTGGCGGCCATCCCATGCGGGTGGTCGCCTTTTTTACGTAAGGAGTCGCTTTGATGGACAAGGCTGCATCTACCGGCCATTCTGACCGCTGCCGCATCGTCGTCGATACCTGCTGCGACTTTAGCCCCGAGGTCGCCGCGAACCTCGATGTCGATATCTTGGGCTTCCCCTTTATCATCGATGGCGAGGAGCGCACGGACGACATCTGGTCGAGCATCACACCCAAGGAGTTCTACGACCGGATGCGCGCCGGTGCCCGCGTGTCCACCTCGGCTGTGTCGCTCGGTCGCTATATCGAGTTCTTTACCGAGTGCGCCAAAGAGGGCACGCCCACGGTCTACCTGTGCTTTACCTCGGCGCTGTCGTCGAGCTACAACTCCGCGTGCCAGGCGGCAGATGCCGTGCGCGCCGAGTATCCCAACTTTGAGCTCTACGTGGTCGACAACGCTCTGCCCTGCGCGACCGGCGCGCTCTTGGCGCTCGAGGCCGTGCGCCAGCGTTCGGCGGGACTGACCGCCAAGGAGCTGGTCGATTGGGCAAACGAGGCAAAAACCTACGTGCACGGCTACTTTACGCTCGAGAGCTTCGACGCACTGGCCGCCGGCGGCCGCATTCCTCCCGCGGCGGCGCAGCTCACGGCAAAGCTCGACGTCAAGCCCGAGCTCTCCTACGACCTTGCCGGCTCGCTGTCGCTGATCGGCGTCAACCGCGGCCGCAAGAAGGCGCTCAAGTCCATTCTCAAGTCGTTCCGCGAGAACTACGTGCCCGACCGCACCATGCCCATCGCCATCATGACGGCCGATGCCGAGAAGGACGGCGACTGGCTCGAAGCCGCCATCCGCAAGGAGGAGGGCTGCGCTGACGTTACGATCATTCGCGGCTCCGTGGGTCCCACCATTGGCTCGCACGTGGGCCCCGGCATGGTGGCCTGCGCGTTTTGGGGTAAGAACCGCGCCGACAAGGCGTCGCTTTCCGACCGTATCGCCCGCCGCGTGCGCGGTCAGTAGACAGGCGCTGCGGCCGCAATCGATCCCAACTCACTGCCCAAACGCTGGCACCGAGTATTTAACCTGGTAACAACACCCAACCCAAAAGGAAAGGTTTCATGGCAAACAAGCTCTCCGTCGCATTCATCGGCACCGGAATCATGGGTGCCCCCATCGCCGGCCACATCCTGGACGCCGGCTATCCTGTCACGGTCAACAACCGCACCAAGTCCAAGACCGCCGCGCTTATCGAGCGCGGCGCCGTCTGGGCCGATACGCCGGCCGAGGCCGCGGCTAACGCCGATGTCGTCTTTACCATGGTGGGCTATCCCTCCGAGGTCGAGGAACTCTACCTGGCGGGCGACGGCCTGCTCGCGTGCACCAAGCCGGGCGCGGTCTTGATCGACCTCACCACGAGCTCGCCCGAGCTCGCCCGTGACATTGCAGAGGCCGCCCAGGTTTCTGGTCGCATGGCGTTTGACTGCCCCGTCACCGGCGGCGAGTCGGGCGCGATCGCCGGCACGCTCACGGCTATCGTGGGCGCTACCGAGAACGACATCGCCCCGGTCCGCGACATCCTTGCCACCTTTGCGGCCAACATCTGCTGCTTCGACGGCGCCGGCAAGGGCCAGGCTGCCAAGCTCGCCAATCAGGTGTCGCTGGGCGCCTGCATGGTCGGCATGGCGGACGCCATGGCATTTGCCGAGCTGAGCGGCCTTGACCTGGAGAAGACCCGCCAGATGATCCTGGGCGGCACCGGTAAGTCCGGCGCCATGGAGAGCCTGGCGCCCAAGGCGCTCGACGGCGACTACAAGCCCGGCTTTATGGTTGAGCACTTCATCAAGGACCTGCGCCTGGCGCTCGCTTACGCCGACGATCGCGAGCTCGCGCTGCCCGGTGCCGACGTGGCCTTTACGCTCTACGACATGCTCGACGCCATCGGTGGCGCCAAGCTGGGCACCCAGGCCATCACGGTGCTCTACAAGGAGGAAGCCGACGCCATTGCCGCCGGTCTGGACTGGTCGCAGTATCGTCCCGAGGAGCACGGTGCTCACGAGGACGGCTGCGGTTGCGGCGAGCATGGCGACGACCACGAGTGCGGTTGTGGCCACCACCATGGCGAGGACCACGAGTGCTGCGGCGGCCACGGCCATGATGACGGCCACGAGTGCTGCTGCGGCCATCATCACGAGGAGTAGCGCCCATGAGCTGGACGTTCGTGGTGCTCGCGCTGGTGCTCTTTATCTTTGCGATTTACATCGGCTTTTTGTGCGGCCAGTGGGCGTGCGAAAAGCGCGTCATCACCAAGCGCGACTACTGGATCGCCAATTTTGCAGGTGCGGCGGCAGTCGTCCTGCTAACCTGGGTGTTTTCGCTGTTCCCGCTGGTGCAGTTTGCGCCGATCGGCTGGCTCGGCGGCTTTATCGCCGGCCTTAAGATGAGCTTTGGCGAGTCCGTCGGCCCGTGGCGCAAGCATGACGAGGTCTTTAACGTCAACAAGGCTCACCGCGCCGCTGCCGACTCGGGCGATGCCGAGGAACGCCGCCGCGCGCGTCACAATGGTGCAGCCGACCGACAGCTCATCTCGGTCACCGATGACAGCAAGGGTGCTGGCAAGCACGCTAAGAAATAGTAAGAAGAGGTAACTATGGCAGAAAACAAAGACGAACAGCTCACCGACGAGGAGCTGGCACAGCTTCAGCTGGCAGAGGAGAACGAGAACGCCGTCGACCGTCTGGTCAAGGAGCTCGGCTGCCCCACGCGCCGCATCCGCCAGTTTGCCGCCCGCGTGCTGCACCTGCTTGCCGAGCGCGATCCGCAGCGTGTCGTGCCCTGCGTGCCCGCGCTGATCGAGGCGCTCGACCGCCCCGAGGCGCAGACCCGCTGGGAGGCCCTCGATGCCCTGACGGCGCTCGCCACCACCTGTCCCGAGCAGCTGGGCGATGCCTTTGAGGGCGCCGAGACCGCGCTGTTCGACGAGATCTCCTCCACGCTGCGCTATGCCGCCTTCCGCCTGCTGTGCGTGTGGGGTGCCACGAGCGTCGAGCGTTCGCGCGAGGCTTGGCCCATCCTGGACGAGGCCATCCAGTGCTACCACGGCGACCTTGAGTATCGCGACATGCTCGGTTGCCTGTACGAGTTTTGCCAGGGCGAGATCGACGCCGAGGTCGCCGAGAAGCTTGCGCTGCGCCTTAAGTTCGATGCCGAGAACGGTAAGGGCAGCTATCTCAAGGCCCGTTCGAGCGAGATTTGCGAAATGCTTGTTAAACGTTTTGGCCTGGATCTCTCCAAAAAGAAGAAGCGCGCTAGCGTTAAAAAATCTGACGACGCCGAAGACGAGGAGTAACAGATTATGGCGCACGATGTAGTCCTGATTCCCGGTGACGGTATCGGTCCCGAGATTACGCAGGCCATGCGCCGCGTGGTCGAGGCCGCCGGTGTCCAGATCAATTGGAACGTCCAGGAGGCCGGTGCCGGCGTCATGGACGAGTTTGGCACGCCGCTGCCCCAGCACGTGCTCGATGCGGTCGCCGAGACCAAGGTTGCCATCAAGGGCCCCATCACCACGCCGGTCGGCACGGGTTTCCGCAGCGTCAACGTGGCCCTGCGCAAGCATTTCGACCTGTACGCCTGCGTGCGACCCTGCCTGTCGCAGCCGGGCGACGGCTCGCGCTTCCGCGACGTTGACCTGGTTATCGTGCGCGAGAACACCGAGGGCCTCTACGCCGGCATCGAGTTCGATGAGGGCGCTGCCGAGGTCGAGGAGCTCTCGCAGCTCGTCGAGCGTTCGGGCCAGAAGACCTTCGCCGCGGATTCCGCGATCTCGATCAAGCCCATCTCTATCGCCAAGAGCCGCCGTATTGTGGAGTATGCCTTTGAGTATGCCCGCCACTGCGGCCGCAAAAAGGTGACGGCCGTGCATAAGGCCAACATCATGAAGGCGACCGACGGCCTGTTCCTGCGCGTTGCGCGCGAGGTGGCCGCCAACTATCCCGATATCGAGTTCAACGACAAGATCGTCGACGCCACCTGCATGGGCCTGGTCCAGAACCCCAACGACTTCGATGTCCTTGTACTGCCCAACCTGTACGGCGACATCGTGAGCGACCTGTGCGCCGGCCTGGTGGGCGGCTTAGGCATGGCCCCCGGCTCCAACATCGGTGCCGACTGCGCCATCTTCGAGGCTACGCACGGCTCCGCGCCCGATATCGCGGGCCAGGATATCGCCAACCCCACGGCCGAGATTTTGTCCGCGGCTATGATGCTCGATCATCTGGGCGAGAACGATGCAGCCAATCGCATTCGTGCCGCCGTTTCTGCCACGCTCGACGAGGGTGAGCAGGTTACCGGCGACGTATGTCGTGCCCAGACCGGCTCCGTCGAGGGTGCGGTGGGTACGCAAGCCTTCGCCGATGCCGTTATCGCGCACCTGGTCTAAGGTATGCACGTTGCAAACGCCTAAATAGTACTTAAGTGTTTGCGTATAACCTAAGAATCAATACGCCCGGCGCTCTGCCGGGCGTATTCTATTGGGGACTATGTTTCCTAACAAGGAGTAACTGATATGGGTCTGATTCAAAAGAAGGACGAGAAGGACGAGATCGACGGCATCCAGATCATCGAGCGCGGCGAAGGCCCCGACGGTGATGAGGACGAAAAGATCGACCTGGTCGCCGGCACGTCTGCCGAACATATTGCCGCCGGCACGTCCGCCGAGGAGGAGGACGCCCGACTGGAGGCTCAGATTGCCGCGGATGCCGCTGACGAGAATCTGATGCCCGAGGCCCAGGATGAGGACGACGACTCCGACGTGGACGACCACGCTTGCAAGCACAAGAAGACGATGATTGCCGCCTTTGTGGTCGCTATCGTGATCGCTGCTGTGGTCGGCTTCTTTATCGGCAACGGTGGTTTTGGCGGCAAGGGCGTCGGCTCGGCGACCCTGACCGAGGACCAGCTCGATTCGACCGTGGCAAGCTATAGCTACAACGGCAAGAAGAGCGACATCACCGCGCGCGAGGCCATCGAGAGCCAGTATAGCCTCGACACCGTCAAGGACGACGACGGCAACTACACCGCACCGTCTGCCGACGTTATCCTGTCCTACGTGCGCAACCAGATTCTGCTGGACGCTGCCGAGGACGAGGGCATTACCGTCTCTTCCAAGGAGATGAAGCAGTACGCCGAGGATTCCATCGGCACCTCCGACTACAAGACCATGGCCACGCAGTACGGCGTGTCCAAGGACCAGGCCAAGCAGATCGTCCGCCAGTCTGCGACGCTGCAGAAGCTCTACAAGAAGAAGGTGGGCGATAGCTCCGCAAGCATGCCGACCGCCCCGACCGAGCCTGCTGACGGCAACGAGGAGACCGCGAGCAAGGACTATGCCGACTACATCATCAACCTTGCCGGCGACGAGTGGGATAGCGAGAAGGGCACCTGGAAGGACGCCGATAGCACCTATGCCAAGGCCTTCGCTGACGATGCCTTTACGGCCGATAGCGCTACCTATAAGCAGGCCATGACCGCCTATTACACCGCCTACCAGCAGTATTCCTCGCAGGCCTCAAGCGCTAGCTCCAAGTGGACCGAGTATGCTAACGGCCTCTATGCCAAGGCCAACATCAGCATCTACGGCCTGTTTGCGTAAAGAGTCGCACGGCTCATCGAGCATCTAGCCGATAGACAGCAAAATGCCCGCCAGTACGGAAGTCGTTCTGGCGGGCATTTTGCGTTGAGGGCGTGATTGGCGGCTTAATTATGCCTATGAATCTTTAAGTCCAAAAAGGTTATCGGCTTCATCGTCAGGCATATATTCCAGCACATCGCCCGGTTGGCAGTCGAGTGCCCGGCATATCGCGTCAAGAGTTGAAAAACGTATGGCAGAAACCTTGCCCGTCTTAATGCGTGACATATTGACCTGGGAGATGCCCACGCGTTCCGCAAGCTCTTTGGATGAGATCTTGCGTTCGGCGAGCATGCGGTCAAGCCGCAGAATAATCATGGATTCCCCCTAGAGCAATTCGTCATCTTGTTTTTGCAGGATATACCCGTAGCGGAAGATGCTGGCAATCAGGCAAATAATCAGGCCTGCAAAGAGCATGGAGGGCTCGAATAGCTGGCCGACGAACGCATCCGTAAAGCTGCCACCAAATCCTGAGAGTATCATTCCCGTGATTACGGCACTAAGAAGCCTCACGGCAACGCCGCCGATAAGGAATAAATGTCCTACTCGACGAAGTGTGTGGTTACATTCAAGGTCAAAGGGCCTGCCTTCCTTTTCAATGTTGAAGAAAAGCCTGCGCACGCTTATCGCGATGGTAAGCGCGAGACATGTCATCAAAAGGCTCCCTATGGCAGTGTGACCATCGTGTGCGACGAGCATAAGTGGGGCCTGCGCATCGGTACCGACGATAGCAAGGCACGGCCCTTCGCCGGCTTGAAGTTCTACGGATTGGAGACACGAGCCTTGGGAGAGGCCAGGCAATATGAGTAGAAGGTCAATCGCAATGACTGCGAGGAGCCCCAGAGCGAGCGCGGTGGTAATGCAGATCGTGGCCCATTTGCAGATGCGAGCGAGCTTCCTCAGTTTGGCTACCGTCTGTTCGCGGCTGATGGTTTCATTCGATATAGATGCGTTTCGATGGACCATAACCCCTCCAATCGGCGTTTTGGATGATACTTGTATCATATCAGAATTAACGATAAACGATAAATAATTACGGATACTGAGTAAGTGATGATTGAAAACGATTGGCGTGAGCTATTAGCTCATTTTGGATGCCGGAGTTTGGCGCGCGGGGGATGAGGACAAATGCCAAAAATTCCTGTGATCGCGCAAGCGCTCCATCGGGTTCCCCTAATTCATATGGGAAAACAGCTGCAAACGATTACAAGTAACCGGTGAACGGTCGAAAACTACCGTTCACCGATAATCTCAAAACTGGTTCTAACTGGTATTAAGTCAAAAAGACCAATTCACATATCTTCACAATGACCTGCATTTTTTCTACACGCTATTTTTAGCCGCCCTGCGTTGTTAAGACACCGGGAAAGATCCGTTCTTTTGCCAAAGCGTTTCGAAACGGTTTCAAAACCGCAGGTAGAAGTATTAACGAGCGGTAAACGGTCGATTTATCACCGTGAGCGGTGCAAAAACGTTTTACCGTATGAATCAACGAAAGCGACCTCTTCTGGGGTGATATAGTGACAACAACACATCACGTGGTTACTACCAGTTTAGAAACCACTGGTCTTCAAAGAACGCTTTCTAAGAAGCTTTAAGGGCGAGCGCCCGCTGGCTTCCGAAAATCATCGGACTCAGATCGTACACACCTCCGGAAGGGAAATTTGAATGGTTGGCTTTGTTCTTACCGGTCATGGACAGTTCGCACCCGGCCTTGCAAGCGCTATCGCTATGGTTGCCGGCGACCAGCCTGCTTTTACCGTCGTTCCTTTTGAGGGCGACCAGGCCGCATCCTACGGTGAGGATCTCCGCGCCGCTATTACCGCCATGCGCGAGGAGTGCGATGGCGTGCTCGTCTTTACCGACCTGCTTGGCGGCACCCCGTTCAACCAGTCGATGATGATTGCCCAGGATGTCGACAACGTCGAGGTTCTGACTGGCACCAACCTTCCCATGGTTATTGAGCTTCTGTTCCTCCGCGGCAATGCCACGCTCGCCGAGCTTGGCGAGCAGGCCGTGACCGTTGGCCAGACGGGCATCACCGCCCAGACGGTCGCATCCGTTGCCGGCTCCGAGGAAGAGGATATCTTCGGCGACGAGGACGGCATCTAATGGCCGATTTCGGAGCCAACGTCCTGAGCTCCTCGGTCGCCCTTTTAGGCCTGCTTGTCATCATGGGCTTGATTTACACCATCTGGTCGCAAATCAACATGAAGAAGAAGCAGAAGTACTTCAAGGAGCTGCACACCGAGCTCAAGCCGGGTCAGGAGGTTCTTTTCGCCGGCGGTATCTACGGAACCGTCAAAGGCATCGAAGGCGAGAAGGTCCAGATCAAAGTCCGATCCGGAGCCGTCGTAGATGTTTCGCGTTACGCGATTCAGGAGATCAAGTAACTGTCGTCAGCAAATATCGAAAGGAAGCTGATCAACATGGCAGAACCCAACATTCTTCTTACCCGCATCGATAACCGACTGGTTCATGGTCAGGTTGCCACCCAGTGGAACTCCACTCTGGGCTCCAACCTCATCCTCGTCGCCAACGACGACGTGGCGTCCAACACCATGCGCCAGAACCTCATGAAGATGGCCGCTCCCGCCGGCGTCGCTACGCGTTTCTTCTCCCTGCAGAAGACCATCGACGTCATTGGCAAGGCGAGCCCGCGCCAGAAGATCTTCATCGTGGCCGAAACACCGGAAGACGTGCTTACGCTCGTCAAGGGCGGTGTGCCTATAAAGAAGGTAAACATCGGCAACATGCACATGTCGGAAGGAAAGCGCCAAGTCGCCACCTCCGTCGCAGTTAACGACGAGGATGTCGCTGCGTTTAAAGAGCTGCAGGAATTGGGGGTGGAGTTGGAGATCAGGCGCGTTCCGAGCACGCCTGTTGAGGACACGAGCAAGCTCTTCTCGTAATCCTCGTGATCCACGTTGTCAGGAGTGAAACCCTGACGTTCTGTACGTGATATTCAAAGTGCGTACATTCATTTTGAAAGGAGGAGCAAGATGGAATACTCGATCATCCAGATCGCTCTGGTCTTCGTTGTTACGTTCATCGCGGCAATCGACCAGTTTGATTTCCTCGAGTCTCTCTATCAGCCCATCGTCACCGGCGCCGTCATCGGTCTTATCCTTGGCGACCTCAACACCGGTCTTCTCGTGGGTGGTACCTATCAGCTCATGACGATCGGCAACATGCCGATCGGAGGCGCTCAGCCGCCTAACGCCGTCATCGGCGGCATCATGGCAGCCATTCTCGCTATCGCCACGGGCCTCGAGCCCAACGCGGCAGTCGGCCTCGCTATTCCGTTCGCTCTGCTTGGCCAGCTTGGCGTTACCCTGGTCTTCACGCTTATGTCCCCGCTTATGTCCACGGCCGATAACATGGCTCACAACGCGGACACCAAGGGCATCGAGCGCCTGAACTACTTCGCCATGGCTCTGCTCGGCCTGATCTTCGCTGTCGTCGTCACCCTGTTCTTCATCGCTGGCGCTACCATTGGTCAGACCATCGCTTCCGCCATCCCGACTTGGCTGCAGACCGGTCTGTCCGCTGCAGGCGGCATGATGCGCTTCGTCGGCTTCGCCGTCCTGCTCAAGGTTATGATGAACCGCGATATGTGGGGCTTCTTCCTCATGGGCTTTGGCCTCGCGCTCATCACCGTTGCCAACGATTCGCTGGCAACCCCTGCTCTGCTCATCCTCGCTCTCATCGGCTTCGGCATCGCTTTCTGGGACTTCCAGCAGCAGACCGAGCTGAAGGGTGCAGCTGTTTCTGACGGAGGTGACTTCGAAGATGGCATCTAATGAGTATGTGATCCCGGAGCACTACGAGGATCTCACTCCTGCTCCGCAGCTCGACCAGAAGACCCTCAACAAGATGGCTTGGCGCTCCTGCTTCCTGCAGGCCTCGTTCAACTACGAGCGTATGCAGGCCGCTGGCTGGCTCTACTCCATCATCCCCGGTCTGGAGAAGATCCACACCAACAAGAACGACCTCGCGGCTTCCATGAGCCACAACCTGGAGTTCTTCAACACCCACCCGTTCCTCGTCACCTTTGTTATGGGCATCGTGCTTTCGCTCGAGCAGAACAAGGTTGACATCCCCACGATCCGCGCCGTCCGCGTCGCCGCAATGGGCCCGCTCGGTGGTATCGGTGACGCCCTGTTCTGGCTGACGCTCGTGCCTATCACGGCCGGCATCACCTCCAACATGGCCATCAACGGCAACGCCGCTGCGCCGATCATCTTCCTGGTGATCTTCAACGCCGTTCAGTTCGCTCTGCGCTTCTGGCTCATGAACTGGTCCTACAAGCTTGGCACCAGCGCTATTGACGCTCTGACCGCCAACATGCAGGCCTTCACGCGTGCCGCTTCCATCATGGGCGTCTTCGTCGTCGGTTGCCTGGTCGTCACCATGGGTGGCACCCAGATCAACCTCCAGATCCCCAACGGCACCACCCGCGGCCTCTCCGCTACTACCGTGATTGTCTCCGAGAAGGAGGCCGAGAACTTCACCGGTATGGAGGGTATCGATACCGAGACCGCTGAGGCCGGTACCATCGCCATGACCGATAAGGACGGCAACGCCCTTACCGCTTCCGATGCCGACGGCAACGCTGTCGAGTGCGGCGTCACCGATCTGGGCAACGGCATGGAGTCCGTGACCTACGGCACCGTTACCGAGGATCCGGTCAACTTCTCTGTTGCCGACACCCTCAACACCATCGTCCCGAAGCTCGTCCCGCTTATGCTTACGCTGCTGCTTTACTACATGTTCGCTAAGCACAGCTGGACCCCGACCAAGGGCATTCTCCTGCTCTTCGTCCTTGGCATCCTGGGCGCTGGCCCGCTTGGTCTCTGGCCGAGCATCTGGTAAGGCTCTAGCTTGAGGGGTGTGTCCCTACGCGGCTCACACCCCGACCCCTTAAGCCATGTGTATGTTAAAAGCCGCGCGCTCTTTCGAGCACGCGGCTTTTGTTTTCTTGATGATTCGGGTGTTGCAGACTGATAATGCTTAACACCCTAGGTAGTTAGCCGAATTCGAGCAAAAGGGAGGATAGGATGGCGATCGGAGCGCGTAAGCAACCGCTGTACGATCAGCTGGTCGATATTCTGACCGAAAAGATCGACCATGAATATCGCGCCGGTGACATGATTCCTTCCGAGCGCGAACTTTCGGAGCGCTATGGTCTCTCGCGCACTACGGTACGCCTGGCTCTGCAGGAACTGGAGCGTTTAGGACTGGTGGTTCGGCAGCACGGTCGCGGTACCTTTGTGACCGACCGTTCGGCAAAAGCAACCAATCTTATGCAGTCCTACAGCTTTACCGAGCAGATGCGCGCGATGGGTCGCGACCCCGAGACCACGATTCTCGAGTTTTGCGAGATGGAGGCCGATAAGAATCTGGCCGAGCATATGGGATTGCGTATCGGTGATCGCATTTTTAAGCTTAAGCGCCTTCGTTCTGCCGATAACATGCCCATGATGGTCGAACGCAGCTATCTACCGGTTCGTCAATTTCTGTCCCTAAAGCGACCACTGCTGGAGCGTAAGCCGCTTTACGATGTGATTGAGCAAGACTTTCAGCAAAAGATTCGCGTGGCCGAAGAGGAGTTCTATGCGAGCATAGCCCGTCCCACCGACGCCCACCTTTTGGGAATTGTCGAGGGCTCGCCTGTGCTCGATTTGGTCAGGACTACGTATAACGAGTCAAACGAGGTTGTGGAGTATACACTCTCGGTTGCTCGTGCCGATCAGTTTAAATACAAGGTTTACCACCAGCGTAGCAACTAGTGTCCGCATCGTTTCCATATGATGATTCTTTGCATTTAACTGGTTACTACCAGATAACCAACCGAAGTGTATAATTGCACGTCAGAGGATTACTTCTAGAGAGAGGTATTAGAAATGTTCGAGAAGAGTGTCGAGGAGCTCACCGAGCTCGGCGCCCAGATCACCACGGCCGAGATTGCTCAGCAGCCCGAGCTTTGGCGTGATACGCTCAACATCTATCGCGAGAACAAGGAGGCCATCGAGGCCTTCCTGGCCGAGGCTCGCGCTATGGGCGAGGGTCGTCTGTCCGTTGTCTTCACCGGTGCCGGTACGTCCGACTACGTTGGCGATACCTGCGCCCCGTACCTGCGTCACGCTGGCAACACTGATCTCTACGACTTTAAGCCCATCGCCACGACCGACATCGTGAGCGCTCCGCGCGACTTCCTGCGCGCCGAGGATCCCACGCTCGTGGTTTCCTTTGCCCGCTCTGGCAACAGCCCCGAGAGCCTTGCCGCCGTTGCCGTTGCCAAGGAGCTCGTCCACAACGTCAAGTTCCTCAACATCACCTGCGCTCCCGAGGGCAAGCTCGCCGTCGAGTCTGCCGATGATCCCAATGCGCTGACGCTGCTCATTCCGCGCGCCAACGACAAGGGCTTCGCCATGACCGGTTCTTATTCCTGCATGACCCTGCTCTCCACCCTTATTTTCGACACTGCCTCTGACGAGCAGAAGGCCGAGTGGGTCGAGACCATCGCCAAGATGGGCGAGGAGGTTATCGCTCGCGAGTCCGAGGTCGCCGATTACCTCGCTGGCGACTTCAACCGCGTGACCTACCTGGGCTCCGGCTCCTTTGGCGGCCTTGCTCAGGAGAGCCAGCTTAAGATTCTCGAGCTTGCTCACGGCCTGGTTGCCACTTCTTACGACACTTCCATGGGCTATCGTCACGGACCCAAGTCCTTCGTCGACGATAAGACGCTCGTCTTCGTGTTCGTCAACAACGACGCCTACACCCGTCAGTACGACATCGACATCCTCAACGAGATCGGTGGCGACAAGATCGCTCAGCACACCGTCGCCGTTCAGCAGGAAGGTGCCACCGTCTATGAGGGTGAGTCCTTCACCTTTAAGGGCTACGAGGCACTTCCCGAGGGTTACCTTGCTCTGCCGTTCGTGATGTTTGCCCAGGCTATCAGCCTGCTCAACTCCGTGCGCGTGGGCAACACGCCCGATACGCCGAGCCCCACCGGCACGGTCAACCGCGTTGTTAAGGGCGTGACGATTCACCCCTTCACCGCTTAATCGCGTCCCCCTGTAAGGGCGCCCGTCCGCTCATAACGGCGGGCGGGCGCTTTTTGTTTTACGTGAGCTGGGTATAAGCATTACCACAGTCAACTGCTTTAGAAGCGAGGAGTGCATATGAGCACGTACGCAATTAAGGCTGACAAGTTCTTCTTGCCGGCAGGCCCGCAACTGGGCGGCTATCTTATGGTCGAGGATGGCGTTTTTGGCGCCTGGCAGGCCGACGAGCCCTCTTGCGAGATTAAGGACTACACGGGATCGTGGATCGCACCGGGTATGGTCGATACTCACATCCATGGCTTCTACAACCACTCAACTACCGATAACGATCCCGAGGGCATCGATATCAGCTCAACCGAGCTCGCCCGTCGCGGTACCACCAGCTGGCTGCCCACGACGTTCACCGATGGCGTCGAACAGATCAAGGACGCCTGCGCTGCTATCGCCAAGGCGGACGAGGGCCGCGGCCCCGACTTCTGCGGTGCCCGCATTCAGGGCATCTACCTGGAGGGCCCCTTCTTTACCATGAAGCACGTGGGCGCGCAGAACCCCGCTTACCTGATTGACCCCTCCGAGGAGGTTTTCGACCAGTGGCAGGAGGCTGCGGGCGGTCGCATCGTTAAGAGCGCCATGGCCGCCGAGCGCGACGGTGCCGCTGCTTATGCGGCTGCTCTGAACGCCAAGGGCGTGGTGACCAGCATCGGTCACTCCGACGCCACCTACGATGAGTGCATCGCCGCTATCAATGCCGGTGCCAGCTGCTTTACGCATACCTATAACGGCCAGCGCGGTCTGCATCACCGTGAGCCCGGTGTCGTGGGTGCTGCCATGTCCACGCCCGAGACCTACGCCGAGATCATCTGTGACGGCAAGCACGTAAACCCTGCCGCCATCAAGGCACTGCTGCAGGCAAAGGGCTGGCAGCACACGGTGCTCATCACCGACTGCCTTGGCTGCGGCGGCATGCCCGAGGGCAGCTACACCAGCGGCGGCATGGACGTCATCATGAAGGACAACCTGTGCTGGCTCGCTGACGGCAAGAGCATTGCCGGCTCGGTGCTCACGCTTGCCCAGGGCGTCAAGAACATCGTCGACTGGGGCATCGCCAGCGCCGATATCGCCATTCGCATGGCAACCGAGGTGCCGGCTCGCTCTGCGCACATCGAGGATAAGTGCGGCAGCATCATGCCAGGTCGCGACGCCGACTTTGTCGTGTTCGACCATGAGCTTACCCTCGTCGAGACGTATGTTGGCGGCCAGAGCGTCGGCAACGCCTTTACCGAGTAACGATAGAAAAAGACGGCGGGCCCGAATCTGCTCGGACCCGCCGTATGGGTTAAACGCTCAAAAGCACCTTCACAGTTACAGCTTGTTAGCGATCTTCTTTGCCGTGCGCTTGACGCCGGCCACCAGGCCTCCTGCAGGATGCTCCTTCTCGTATGCTAGACGCTTCTCGCGCTTGGCGTACTCTTCGACGATGATATCGCCATATTCGTCTTCAATCTTGTCGAAGAAGTCGACGGCGCCCTTAATTTCCTCAGCGGTCGGGTGTCCCTTTTGGACACCGCCGGCGAGCTTGAACGGTCCCCACGTATCAAAGCCGGGGCAGCCGTAGACACCCATAAAGATGGCCTGCCTCATGCGGCAGATGCCATCGATATCCTTGCCGTACCATTTGTTCTTGCCACCGTAGGTCATAAGGCCAAACACCTTGTCCTGCGGCTGCAGCACGTTTGTGAGCACGCGTGCCATGTCCTTGTCGATCTCGGAGTAATAGATGCCCGTGGCAACACCGATTAGATGATATTCGTGCAGGTCGGGGTACTCGTTTTTACCGAGCGCCTTGACGTCGAGGGTATCGATCTCGGGGTGTGCCTCGACGATGGCGTCCACGAGCTTTTTCGTATTGCCGTGATGGCGCGAGGCGTAGAGGATGATGGTTCGCATAAGAAGGCCTTTCAGCTGTAATTGCATCAATGTCTGTATGGTACCCCGTTACATGGCTGGGATACCGGACGCATCGATGAACGTGCGGGTTTGTCCTTTGGTTAGGGCCGAGACGGGTACTTGCGAGCAAAAAGCAGTTGTTCGAAAGGATGGGCAATGGAATACGCTCTTTCCAACGATTCGATTTCTATTAAGGTGTCCACGGCTGGTGGTTCGTTTACCTCGATTGAGGCTGGAGGTCGCGAGTACTTGTGGCAGGGCGATCCCGCCGTGTGGTCCGGCCAAGCACCGATTTGCTTCCCGATTTGCGGAGGCTTGCGCGACAACAATGCCATGACGTTTGCCGGGCATCACGTGAAGCTCGCCCGCCACGGGTTTGCGCGCAAACAGGAGTGGAAGCTGCTGAGCCAGAGCGAGAACGAGCTGGCGATGTGCCTGGCTTCGGAGGATAACGCCGCGCTGCTGAGCGATTATCCGTACCCGTTTAAGCTTGTCGCTCGTTATACGCTTGAGGGGGATGCCGTTCGCGTCTCCTATGAGGTGACCAACGAGGGGACTGAGGACATGCCGTTCTTTATCGGCGGTCATCCCGGCTTTAGGTGTCCGCTCGATGAGGGCGAGGCCTATACGGACTACGAGTTGCGCTTTGAGAAAGACGAGGCTGCGGAGCTCTGCACCGCCGTTCCCTCGACTGGATTGATTGACGTGGCAAACCGCTCCAAGAACCCCATGGTGGGAAAGACGCTGCCCCTGTCGCACGAGCTCTTCGATTTTGCGGAGACCATCTTTGACGTGCTCGAGAGCCGTCAGGTCACGCTTTCCAAAAAGGGCGAGGACAAGGGCGTCCGCCTGAGCTTTGAGGGCTTCCCATATCTCATTGTGTGGAGCAAGCCCGAGGGCGATTTTGTGGCGGTTGAGCCTTGGGGCGGTCTCTCGACCTGCTCCGATGAGGACGACGTGCTTGAGCATAAGCGCGGCTGCCTTGTCGCCAAGCCCAAGGAGACCGTCGTTCGCTCGTTCACGATTGAGATTCTGTAATTCCGTTTTGTCGACTCGTATCGCGAGGCACAAGGAGCCTGCGAGATAAGGAGCTAAAAATGATCCTCACCGTTACGATGAACCCGTCTGTCGATACGCGCTATCAGCTCGATGAGCTCATTATCGACGACGTCAACCGTGTGACGCCCGAAAAGACCGCCGGCGGCAAGGGCCTCAACGTGGCCCGCGTGCTGGGTCAGCTGGGCGACGACGTTGTGGCAACCGGTCTGCTCGGCGGCCACATGGGCGCCTACATGGCTGAGCTCATGGACGCCAACGGTATTAACAACGACTTTGTGCCCATCAAGGGCGAGACTCGAATTTGCCTCAACATTCTCCACGCCGGCAACCAGACCGAGCTGCTCGAGAGCGGCCCGACAATTGCCCCCGAGGAGCTCGATGCCTTTACCGCCAAGTTTACCGAGCTTGCGGGTAAGGCCGACGTCGTCACCATCTCGGGTTCGCTGCCCCGCGGCGTCGAGGCGGACTACTACGCCAAGATCACGGGCATTGCCGAGAACGCCGGAGCCAAGGTGCTGCTCGATACCTCGGGTGCCTCGCTCGAGGCTGCGCTCAAGTCCGAGGTTAAGCCCGAGCTGGTCAAGCCTAACCTGACCGAGATCAACGGCCTTCTGGGCACGAGCTTTACCACCGACGATGTGGACGAGCTCCGCGCCGCGCTCGCTTCTGACGCCCGCTTCTCCGATATCCCCTGGGTCGTCGTGTCCATGGGCGCTGCCGGCTCCGTTGGCTTCCACAATGGCCGTGCGTTCCGCGCAAAGACGCCCGATATCCCTGCCGTTAACGCCACGGGCTCTGGTGACTCCACTATCGCAGGCTTCGCGCATGCCATTGCTGCTGGCGCAGACGACGAGACGGTGCTGCGTACCGCCAACACCTGCGGCAAGCTCAACGCCATGGATCCCATGACTGGCCACTTGGTTATGGATCGTTGGGACGAGGTCTACAACGGCGTTGTCGTGACCGAGCTGTAAGGGCTTGGGCGTCGCCCCTGGCATCGCTTGTTTGCTTATGGTTAGAGCCGACGACAAGTGCGGTAGCATTATGCCGGGGCGCGACGCCGACTTTGTCGTGTTCAATCCCGACCTTACCCTGGTCGAGACGTATGTGGGTGGCAACAGCGTCGGTAACGCGTTTACCGAGTAGCCGCCAAAGAAACGATCTGAGAGGGGATTTAGATGATTTACGGTGCATTGGGCGATATCGAGGAGTACCGCGGAATGCTCAAGGGCCTCGACGTGCTGATCGACTGGCTCGAGGAGAACGACCCGGCGCAGCTCGAGGTCGGCAGCCATCCGATTCTGGGTGACAAGGTCTTTGCGAACGTCATGGCTCCCACGACGCGTCCCGAGGCCGAGGCCCACTATGAGACGCATCAGCGCTATCACGACCTGCAGATCGACGTCGAGGGTCGCGAGGCCTTTAAGGTTGCCACGGGCAGCCTGACGCTGGTTCAGGAGTTTGACGAGAAGGACGACTACGATCTGGTCGATTCTGACGCCTCGATCGCCGGCGATCTTGCTGACGACAAGTTCGCGCTGTTCGTTGCCGGCGAGCCTCACATGCCCACGCTCGAGTTCCCGGGCGATGGCGCACAGCCGGTCAAGAAGATCTGCTTTAAGCTACTTGCAGATGCTTACTGGGAGGAGTAACGCGCTGCTCGGCTGAGCTGTTCGTGTTGTGAGCGTTTTCCTTTGGAGGAGCGCGCTTAGGCCCCGCTGATCGCGGTTCCTTTGGGGATTGCGGCTGGCGGGGCTTTTTGTTGAGTAGGGGAGTTGCCGGCGGCGTTGTGTTTGGATTGGCATTGTGCGATAAATCGGCAAGAAAAAAGCCGCCCGAAGGCGGCTATCTTGTGCAATGGAGCCAGCGACCGGGCTCGAACCGGTGACCCCCGCTTTACGAGAGCGGTGCTCTACCAACTGAGCTACGCTGGCGGCCATGTGGTGACGCAACTGAGGCGTCAACGGCTGTTTATGATACGGGACATCGCACATCCGCGCAAGGGTTCTGACGGCTTTTCTCACTTTAAATGCACTCCTTGATTATCAACTTTATCCGAACACTTCCCACATTCATCCGTACATGTGCGG
>CAVGCW010000008.1:0-27623 GCA_963628025.1 Alloprevotella sp.
TCCGAACATGTGCGGATGAATGTGGGAGGTGTTCGGATAAAGTCGATAATCAAGGCAACTTCGAAGAGTGGCTATGCGCTGCATGGCAGTGGCGCAAATCTGCTACACTAGTACAACATGCCTCCGTAGCTCAGGGGATAGAGCACCGCTCTCCTAAAGCGGGTGTCGACGGTTCGAATCCGCCCGGGGGCACCAGAAGTAAATGCAGGTCAGACGGTATAAATCGTCTGACCTGCTTTCTTATATAAGGGCATCGTTAACGTCAGTTGGGTAGAATTTGGGTAGAAAGTTTTTTTGTGAAGGGCTATGCCCAAAGTCCGGTTTCCAACCCTTCCCACAGCCTACGGGCTTATAAGAAGCCCTTCGGCCATGGAAAGCGTTGAAAACCTAGGGTGACGCTGCTGTGAGATGGGCGAGTTTCCAACAGCCCCCGGCGTCTTCGGGTTTCGCCTGGGACCCTGCGACACCGTGGACCGTTGAAAACTCGCCCTTCCGCTTGGAAGAGGGCTTTTACCCCTTAAAATTGTCCGAAAGTGACAACGACGCAGGAGGTCCGGTATGCCTGCCAGCAAGAAAGAGGCAAAAGAGTTCGTCAAGCGGTGGCAGAAGCGCCTTGCCGCCATCCCCGCGGGCTCCAACAACGAGCAGCAGGACACGCAAAAGTTCTGGGTAGATCTGCTCATCAACGTCCTGGGCATCCCGTCCAACACCATAGACAGCTTCGTCGACTTCGAGCGGAAGGTGAGAGGCCGCCGCATCGACGTGTTCGTCTCCGACCACAACTTCCTGTGCGAGCAGAAGTCGTGGGGTATCGACCTCGACAAGCCCGAGCCCAGAAACGGCGGCATGGAGACGCCGCTCCAGCAGGCCATGTGGTACGCGCGGCACCTGCCGTACTCCGAGCGCCCCCGCTGGGTGATGACGTGCAACTTCGGGACCTTTCGCCTTTACGACCTCGACAACGAGCGGCCCGAGGATACCGTGCAGGAGTTCTCCCTCGAAGAGCTCCCGGACAGCCTGTATCTTCTGTCCTTCCTGACCTCCAACGAGACGAGCCGCCTGCACAAGGAGCAGCAGCTTTCCATCGAGGCTGGGGCCTACGTCTCCAGGCTCTACGATGCCCTCGCCAAGCAGTACCACCACATTGAGGAGAAGGACGAGCGGGCGCAAGAGGAGCAGCGCTCCCTCAACGTGCTCATCACCCGAATCATCTTCCTGCTCTACGCCGAGGACGCCGACCTCCTGCAATCGCACCAGGCGTTCGGCAGGTACTGCGAGGGAGACCCCGCGAAGCTCCGCCGAAAACTGGTCGATTTGTTTGAGACGATCGACACGCCCCTAGAGCAGAGGGATGAATACATGGACGAGGACCTCGCGGCCTTCCCCTACGTGAACGGCGGTCTGTTCGCCGACTCCTCCATCATCGTCCCGCAGATGACCTCGGAGATCCTCGAGGCCATCGCTGACGCGTCCCAGGACTTTGACTGGCGCGAGATCTCGGGCGTCATCTTCGGCGGCGTGTTCGAGGGCACGCTGAACCCCGAGACGCGCCACGCCGGGGGCATGCACTACACGAGCGTCGAGAATATCGAGCGCTGCCTCAGGCCACTCTTCCTCGACGAGCTGTGGGATGAACTGCACGAGGCCGAGGGCGAGAAGACAGCTGCCAAGCGCAAGCAGGCCCTGGCGAGGCTACACGACAAGGTGGCCTCCATCACCATCGGTGACCCCGCGTGCGGCTCGGGCAACTTCCTTACCGAGGCGTACCGGCAGCTGCGCACCATCGAGAACCGAATCATCGAGGACGAGCTCAGCGAGGAGACCGGCAACGCGGGGCAGACATCCCTCGTCGTTGCGCAGGACAGCCCTGTCCGCGTGTCCCTGGACCAGCTGTACGGCATCGAGATAAACGACTTCGCCGTCTCGGTCGCTAAGACCGCCCTTTGGATCACCGAGGAGCAGATGCTCCGAAAGACGCAGGAGATATACGTCGGTTATGACTTCGACTTCCTGCCGCTCAGGAGCCTCAGCAACCTCCATGAGGGCAACGCCCTCAAGACCGATTGGTCCGAGGTGTTCCCCGATGACCTCACGTACCTCGTGGGCAATCCGCCTTTCCTTGGGGCCCGCAACCAATCCAAGGAGCAGAAGGCCGAACTCCTTGAGGTCTTCGACGGCGCGAAGAACGCGGGCAACATCGACTACTGCGGGGCCTGGTACATGAAGGCCGCGAGGTTCACGCAAGGGAAGCGCACGCGCTGCGCCCTGGTCTCGACCAACTCGATATGTCAGGGCGAGCAGGTCGCCAACCTCTGGAAACCCCTGCACGACCTGGGTATCCACATCGACTTCGCGCACAACACGTTCAGGTGGGACAACGAGGCTGCGGACAAGGCACACGTGTTCTGTGTCATCGTCGGGTTCTCCCGCGAGTCGGGGACCAAGACGCTCTTCTACCACGCGACCCCGGACAGCGACGAAGAACAGATTCCCACGGCTCGAATCAATGCGTATCTGAAAGACGCCCCTGATGTATTCATCTACAGCCGCAGCAAGCCTATTTGTGATGTTCCGGAAATGGGCATCGGAAATAAACCTATTGATGGGGGATTCTACCTGTTTACCGATGAGGAGAAAGACGATTTCCTGAAGAAAGAGCCAAAGGCCGAAGGCTTCTTCCATCCATGGCTTGGATCAAAAGAGTTCATTCATGGCTATCATCGCTGGTGCCTGTGGCTTGGGGAGGCAACCTTCTCAGATTTAAAGCAGCTTCCTGAGTGCAGAAAGAGAGTAGAACAGGTTCGTGAATACAGGCTTGCAAGTAAAAGCGCTGGAACCCGAAAAATAGCAGATAAGCCAACGAGATTTCACGTTGAGAACATGCCCGAGGGAAGTTCCATCATCATCCCAGAGGTGTCTTCAAGCAGACGGAAACGTGTTCCAATGGGCTTTGTTGGTCCAGAGATATTTTGCAGCAACAAGGTTAGATTGATACCCAATGCTTCTCTCTATCACTATGGCATTCTGCAATCTCAATTCCATAATGCATGGGTTAGGATCGTAACCGGAAGATTGAAGGACGATTACCAGTATTCGGCCAATATTGATTACAACAACTTTGTCTGGCCCGAGCCCACGGAATCCCAACGCGAGGAAGTCGAGCGTTGCGCCCAAGCCGTGCTCGACGCCCGAGATGCCCAGGAAGGTGCGACGCTCGCGGACATGTACGATCCCAAGAACGAGACGTTCTTCCCCGAGCTGATGACAGCGCACAAGGCGCTCGACGCCGCCGTCGAAGCCGCCTATGGCGTCGACTTCGGCGGGGACGAGGAGAAGATAGTCGCCCATCTTTTCAACCTGTACGCCAAGAAGGTCGGTGAACTATAGTGACCAACTCTATCTACAATCCCATATCGCTGGAGGTCGGTAACATCCTGAAGGATGTTCAGACGGGCAAGATTGGCCTGCCTGATCTGCAACGGCCTTTCGTGTGGGGCAATGAAAAGGTTCGCGATCTGCTTGATTCCATGCTTCGCGGATACCCTATCGGCTATGTGATGCTGTGGGACTCTCCGAGCGATGATGCGGGCAAGAAGTCTGCCATAGGCTCGAACCAAAAGGTGTATGCCGTCCCCAAGTCCCTTGTCATCGACGGACAGCAGAGGCTCACTGCCCTCTTGAGCTCTCTGTACGGCGTACCCGTGCGAGACAAGAACTTCAGGGAGCGAACGGTGAAGATCGCCTACGACCCCATCGCACGCTCATTCAAGAATGCCGATGCCTCGACCGAGAAGGATTCGCGCTATGTGCCCGACGTATCCGAGGCCTTCGCGGCGAACCACGACAACAAGCTGAGCGCCTATCGCAGGGCGTTCATCAAGCGCCTTAACGAGGCGAATGCCAAAAAGGGAGAACCCGAACTCGACGATGGCGGCGAGGACGCCGTCGAGAGCGGGCTCAACGCATTACTCGCGCTTGAGCGCTATCTTCTGCCGACGCTGGAGATTTCCGAATCGGCTGACGAGGAGACCGTATCGGACATCTTCGTGCGTGTGAACTCGCAAGGGCAGGCGCTTAAGCAGGATGACTTCATCATGACCCTGCTTTCGGTCTACGAACCTGCCATGAGGGAGCGCATAGAGGAGTTCTGCGCCATGAGTCATGCGCCCGCAAAGGGCACCTCGTACAACCCGCTCATGACCGTCTCGCCGACGCATATCATTCGCGCCACGGTGGGCGTGGGGTTCAAGAGGGGTCGCCTGCGTTATGCCTACCAGATCCTTCGCGGGCGAGATCTCAAGACAAAGGAAACGACGCCCGAGACGCGGGCCGAGAACTTTGCCACATTCGGTCGCGCCCTCGATCTCGTGCTCGACTTGAACAACTGGCATACCTTCATCAACACGCTGGCGGAGGCGGGCTATGTCTGTTCCGACCAGGTGGGGTCGGGCAATGCGCTCATGTTCTGTTATGCGTTTTACCTTATCGGGCGCTACGAGTTCGGTATGGAGCCGTTGGCTGTGCGCAGGCTCGTGCGGCGCTGGTATTTCGCCGCAGCCATAACGGGGCTCTATGTGGGGTCCTTCGAATCCGAGTTCGAGCAGCAGCTTAACGACGTCTCGCGCCTTGAGACCGCCGATGAGTTCCGGGCGTACTTCGACCGTAGGCTCGCCGCCATCATGACGGACGATTATTTCTCCATCACGCTGCCCAGCTCCCTCGACGCAAACGAGGCGGCGGGCCCGACCTGGTGGGGCTTCGTCGCGGCTCAGGTCGTGCTCGGTGCCAAGGTGCTGTTCAGCACGGCCCCGCTGTCCCAGCTCCTGCTCATGGGCTCGTCGGGCTCGAAGAAGGCGCTGGACAAACACCACCTGTTCCCGGACAACTACCTGAAGTCCAGGGGCTACCTCTCGCAGCGCAGCAACAGGGGCAACTTCACCCTCGTGGACTACCAGAACAACATCTACATCTCGGACGACGCTCCGAGCGAGTACGTCAGGAAGTACCGCGACTCGCTGGGGGAGGACGAGTATCGCCGCAACTGCGAGGAGCATGCCCTGCCTGTTGGGTTTGAGGACCTCGATTACGAGGAGTTCCTAGGCAAGCGAAGGCAGCTTATGGGCGAGCTGGTGAAGAGGGCCTACGAGCGGCTTTAGGTCTCCATTGTGGATCGGGGAGAGGTTACTGCCGACTCCTCCCCGACGCGCAGGTCGAGAGGGCCGAAGCGTGGCAATCGGCCTTGCGGCCGATGGGTCCCGCTTATGGGCGGGACCCCCGCGACGCACGGCGTCGCTCTCGCTGCGGCTCCCTGGCAACGCTCCCCAGGGTCGCGTTTCGTCCGCCTCCGCTCACGCCGGCCCAGCCCGCCGAACGGCTGCGCTCGATGGCTTCCAGAAGTCGCCATCGCTCCGCCGTGGTCGCCGGGCTGGGCCTCTCGCGCCGGGTCGCCGAGCGCCGTCGTGCGACGCTCCCCAGGGTCGCATCTCCTCGGCGTCGGTTCAACCGGCGCTCACCTGCCCGGGCTCGCGTTGCCTTGGGCAACCGGCTCGCTCCGTGCAGGCAAGATATGGATTCCGTTGCACGGAATCATCTTGCCCGCCTGCGCCGGGACGGCGAACCGCTCCGAGGTCGCTCTCACCGAAGGGCAAAAGAAGGGGCCGGAACGCCTGTTGCGTCCCGGCCCAAATGCTCAGTCGTCTCGGCCGTTCTGGTTCTCCAGCGCCCTGCGCTCAAGCTCCCAGAACGCCCGCATCGCCGTCGCTATCCCGCGCAGCGTGAAGCGGACGGCGATGCCAGTCGAGCGGTCGACGGCAAAGCCGAGCCTTCCGCCGTTGACCTTCCTCATGCCCCCGAGAGACTTCGAGGGGAAGCGGTACTGGAGGCTCCCGCCCTTCGACCTGGCGAGCTCGATGCCGTCCCGCTTGAGCCGCCGCTCAAGCTCGCCCATCCGGTCGGGGCAGTCGCGCATGCGCCCGACCTCCTCGATTCGGCGAGCGACCGCGACGCGGATGCGGGCGTTCTCCGAGCGCGCGGCCTGCCCCTTTCGGGCCATGTCGCGCTCTTCCGTGCCGGGTTGCCTCGCGTGGACGCGCGAGTTGGCCTTGCCGCGCTCAAGCTGCCTGAGGCCGTACCTTTCGTCCAGGGTACGGACGGTCTTCACGCGTGATGCCGCCGCCTTTCGGGCGGGGCCCTCGTCGAGCCTTCGGCCGGTTTCCAGATCACTGCGGTTGATGCCGAGGTGCACGGCGTAGCGGTCGGTGACGTCCGCGCGGCAGCGCTCGCGGTGCAGCACCATCACGACTTCCTGGTTGGGGTAGCGCTCGGCCACGTACTCCCTCGCATAGCGCATGCACAGCTCCGGCGTCATCTTCCCGCCGTTGAGGTCGCACTCGTCTGGGAGGAACCCGAGTATCTGGTGCTGCATGTAGGTACACTTGGCACCGGCCTTGCCGGGCCTGTCGTGACCCATGGCCGCCCTCGTGTCTGCCATCTCCTGAAACCAGCGGTCATCGTCGATGATGTTCTGCGTGCCGTGGGCGAGCGCCTTGTCGCGGTCCCAGGAGAGGTAATCCCTGAGCCTCGCGAGGTGCTTCTCGCTGCAGACGCTCGTCTGCTTTATCGCCGTCATGGTCGCCTCCCTAGTCGAGCGAGAGCCCGCTGAATTTGCCGCCCGGCTTGCTCCCGTTCTTCTTCTCCGGCTCGGGCCACTTTGGGCACCAGGCCGAGGCCTCCTCGCGCATCTTCCCAGCAGCTGACTCGTCGAGGCGGCGCTGGTAGGCGCGACGGTTCTCCGCCTCGTGCTCGGGGGTCCCGAGGTCGAAGTGTTCCCTTGTGGGCGTGTTGGTGCAGTCGGTGACGGGGGAGCGGAAGACGCCGGCTCGACATGCGGGCATACCGTTGTCCGCGTGCTTCACGACGATGATCCCGTCCCGGTCCGGGGCCATGTCGCGCCACTCCCAGGGGTGTATCACGTCGTCGGCGCTCTCGCTGTAGGACGTCGAGGAGGACGTGCCTGACGCGGCCCTGCCGTTGCTCGTGCCCTGCGTGTGGCGCGTGGTCTTGCCGATGAGCTCGGTGAAGTACCGGCGGTCCTCCTCCTCGGCGAGCTTCATCGCGACCTTGATGCCGCAGTTCGCGAGGATCTTCCTGCGGCCGTCTTTCTCGCCGTACTTGTTGAGCTGGGATACGTCCTGCGTCGCGCCGACCCAGAAAACGCCGTAGCTGCGTCCTAGGCTGAGGAGCGCGGGCAGGCACTCGACGCGGGGGAGGTTGCCCCACTCGTCGCCGAGTATCTGCACGGGGCGGGGGAGTTTTCCGCCGTTCACGTCCGCGACCGCCTGGACCGAAGCCCAGAGCTGCGAGAGGAATATCGCCGCTATGCAGTTGTAGGGGGAGCCCTCGTCGAGCACGTGGAGGAAGACGGCACTCTTCTCCGTGAGCACCGTTCGCGGATCGATGTCGGAGCCAGAGGTCATCCATGCGACCGGCGCGGACGAGAACGGGCGGAGTGCCACCTTGAGCGTCGAGAGGATGCTCCTGAGCTCGTTGCCGCCCGAGGAGACGAACTGCGACGCCCTGCCCTTGGCGGGGTGACCGCTCGGCAGGGAGCGGAAGACGGCCTTCAGAGGCTCGGCCGGGTCGTCGCCCTCGGCCTCGGTGCCACGGTCCAAGACCTCGCAGACGGTCGCGAGGTGCCTCGATCCCTCGGGACACTCGTCAGACATGGAGACCAGCAGGACCAGGGCCGAGAGCAGGCCCCTGGCCGATGCCGTCCAGTGCGAACCCTTGCCCTTCTCGTCATCCTGCACCACGAGCTCCGCGATGGCGTCCGCCGCCTGCTCGGCCTCCTGGTCGCGCCCCTCGGCATGGAGGTCGAGAACCTGCTTGAGTGGGTTGAACCTCTGGCCGCGATAGGGGTGCTGCGTATCGAGCAGGAGGACGCGGTAGCCACGACGGGCAAGCTCATCGCCCGTGAGCTCTATGAGCTCGTTCTTCACGTCTGAGACGACGAGGGTCGCGGGCTCGGAGCCGTTGGAGGCGTCGCCGTAGCTGAGCAGGTCGATTGAGGGGAGGTAGAGGAAGCGTGATTTACCTGACCCAGTGGCCCCTGATACGAAAATCATCTTCTTCGGCTCGTAGAAATAGCAGGGCTTACCGCGATATTTGGTGAAACCGTAGACGAACCCGCGCGACGAGGGGTTCGTCGAGCCGCCCCATGTCATGGACCCCTTCACGACCTCACGACCCGTCTTAACGTGGGCGTCGCCGAGCACGCCGCCGTCCTCGGCTCGTGATTTGAGGGCGCTTGAGTAGGCGATGAGGGCGCAGGCGCAGAGTGCAAGGAGGAAGACGAACAAGGCCCCGAGGGAATGGGTGACGAACCCGTCCGAGAGCCACCAGCCGAGGACGGTCTCCGCGTCGAACGTTGTGGGAATTGCCGATGCGTCGAGTCCGTACCCGGCGACGAGCATGTCGATGGGGGCGGCGAGTACGGGGCATGCGAGGATCGCTAGGAAAAGGGATGATAGGAGCGCTGTGAGCATCTTGGTTTTCATGATAGTTCTCGATTCTTGGAGATGAGGTTTGAAAGCTGCGAGGCCGTGCTCGACACCAGTCGGACGGCCTCCGTGAGCTGTCGGGCCGTCTGCGCATCCACGCCATAGGCGTTTGCGGCATGGACGGCCTGGTTGAGGTTTCCGCCCTGCTTCTTCATCTGGTGGAGGATTTGCCGCAAGGTCGCCTCGTCGGCGACCTTGACGGGCTTCTGCCCGATGCGGAGGGCAGCTTCGCGCATGAACGTCGATGGGGCCATGTCAAAAGAGGAGGAGCGCGCTATGATGACGGCACGCTCCTCCTCGGTCATGCGGACGTTGATATGCGCGGTCTTGCTGTTGCCGCGCATGGCCTAGCCCTCCTGGTCATAGAAGGTGGCATGGGGCGCGTCGAAGGTGAGCTTGGCGCTCCCAAGCGTGCCATAGCGTGCCTTAAGGACGCGAACGAGCAGGGGACGAACATCTAGCTCTGAGTTGTACCTCCGCTCCTTCTTGTCCCTGCCGTCGACCTGCAGGAAGAGAGCGTTGTCGGAGCCGTAGTCGATACCCTGCGAGCCAGCGAAGACGTTGAGCTCGGTGTTCGCATCGTTGTACTTATCGCGCGCGACGCTGCTTATCAGGAAAACGGGGACGTCATACGTCCGGGCGATGTTGCCCAGGGCTTGGACGCAAGCGGTGATGACAACGCGTTCTTCCGCGCGAACATTGAAATTGGTTGCTGCAATGAGTTGAAGGTAATCCACAAAAACGGCAGGGCGCTGCCCACGTTCGTGAATGCAATCACCGATGCAACGCCCGAGATCTTCCATGGACGTTTGGCTGTCCATGATGCACGAGTTAGGTGCTACGGTCTCGGCGTAGATGGCGCAGGCGTGCTCAAATGCCTCCCTCTTCTCGGGGATAGCCCCGGTCGCTTCGGAAAGGCTGAAGTCTCCGTTGCCGAGGCGCGTGATGCCCTTCTGAGCAATGCGATACGCGGGGAGTTCCGCGGAGTAGAAGACGGTGGGCACGCCTTGGGAGGCAAGGTCGTCGGAGATAACCTTGAGGAGCGTCGTTTTGCCGGCAGCGGGTGCCGCTCCGACTATGGTCAGGATTCCGGGTACGACGCCTCCGATGAGCTTGTCGAGAGAGGGGAGGCTGCGTATATGAGCCATGGGCTTACGCCCGTTCATTTCCTCGATATAGGTCTTGAGCTGATCGGCTTCGACGTTGAATGAGCTATTGGCTACAGGCTGCACGGATCCGACACCTCCAACTCGTGAAGGTACTCAAAAAAGCTGGACTCGATGACGAAGAGGCGGCTATGAAGCTTGAGGCAGCGACCGCTCTCTTTCATGAGCGATGCGGCGGCAACCTCCCCAAGCCCGGTCAGCTCACGAATCTCGGTGACGCCGAGCAGACGCTCGCGTCCCAGAACGACGCGAGGAGGAGCGGGTACGATACCCGCTTTGGGAACAACGGAATCTACCATGGTAGAATCTCCTTTGGTCTGCTCACTCCTCCCCACCTCAGTTTGGCGACTAGAGGGGAGGGGTGGGCGGCTTTTTGTTTCTATGGCCTTCTTTGGGCACCTCCATTCCGGCATTCGCTTATCTTTGCAATTCGATGATACTGCTTCTGGCAATCGAGGCGCTGAAGATTCAGAAAAAGTTCCGAAAAGTTTCGGATAAGCACTTTTACCTCGAAAAACAGGGTTATACTTACAATGAAAATCGATTGGGGGATGAAATGGAACGCTCCAGGAAACCGAAAAAACGAAAGTTTGGGACGACCGTCCTTGAACAGACCGATGACAACATCAGCATGTTCAAGGAACAACATCCGCAAGAGTTTAAGACTCCGGGGGAAGTGGTCGACCTTCTCGCGAGTCTATGTCTCCGCGTCAACAAGGGTGCGGCTGCAGAGCTGAGCGCTTTTTGTGCGCAACGGGTCAAGTCTATTCAGGATGAGCTTAGTGGATATGGCGATGCTGAGTCCCTGTCGCTCGCTGCCGACGATTTAAACGACAAGCTCTCTTATTACAAGGCTCTTCGTAACCATATGCTGCGATTTGTTCCGCAAGACAGCCTTGTTGATAAGGGGCCGTCAATGAAACGCGTGGACCTGCGAGGTGGCTCGTATCTCGTTGTCCCCGACGATTGGCCGGTGGTCAATGAGTCGAATGCTGCGTCATGCGACTATGCTTTCGTTCTTGAAGTGCGGAATGCAAGCGATGCAATTCCGCACTATGTTTATCTTTCCTCAAAGGAAGTCTGCCCTACGGATGAGGTGCTTGATGCGATAGCTGATATATGGCCGGGAATTCGTGATGTCCAGACTTCTCAGGTTGAGCCAATCTATGACAAGGACGGCATGATTCTGAATGCTGACGAATGGATGAAGGCACCTATAATCGGCGTCTTCCCCATTCGTGACGCCTCATCGTTTTCCTGGGAGGATAAAGCTCCATATGGAGCGATGGTCTATCGCCATTAGCCTATCTATGTTCAAAGCAAGGGAAGGGCCGGGCATATCTCGGCCCTTCCTTTATGAATTGCTCTCTTGGGAAATGAGCTCGCCGAAGGCATCTGCTGCCTTACGATCGTTTGCCTCGATGGCGTGGGAGTAGATGGAGAGCGTCGTACTTGGAGATGCGTGTCCAAGTCTTGCCTGGACAGTCTTCACGTCTGCGCCTTCTCCGATTAGGAGCGTCGCCTGCGTGTGCCGCAGGGCGTGGGGGACGAGCCCACTGTATCCCGTGCCCCTCACGTGCTCTTTGCCGTTTCGCTGGAATCTTTTGGTGATATTGCTGTAGCTCCCAAAGCCGTTATCGACGCAGAAGTCGCGGAACCATCGGTCGAAGTTGTGGCCGTCTACGTTGACGACTGTGGCGTATATGCCATCCTCGGTCGTGACGACCTTTATGCCGTTAACGATAGGCGTCTTGTCGTCCTGATCGAGAGTGTATCGGTTGAGCTGCGCCCGCTGTTCCAGCTTCCATTTGCCGAGATAGCGGGCCAGGGAGTCGTTGATTGCTATGGTGCGTCGGCTCATCTTCGATTTTGGCGGTCGGAGAGTCTTGTCATTGGTGAACTGCTTCGACACGCTCAACGTGCGCTGCCCAAAATCGATGTCGCCCCAAGTCAAGCCGAGCATTTCGCCGCGTCGGAGACCACATTGGAGCAAGAGCATGGTGCCCGTTGCCTTGGCCGACAGTGGTTCATCCATGAGGCAAGACAGAAATCGTGAAGCCTCGTCTGCTGTAAGTGGAGTTCTTTCCCTGTAAGTTGGTTTGGGGAGCTTGATTGGCGTGCATGGGTTACGAAGGATGAGCTCGTTGTCTACGGCGTCTTGGAGAATCTGTCGCAGCTTGACATGCGTCCCGTGTAACTCGGCTTCTGACATTCCTCTTTTGCGGGCGTTTGCGTAGATGTGTCGTATATCGTCAGGGTGGAGGTCGGTAAGTTGGATATGGCCGAACATCTCTTGAATGTGGCTAATATAGTTGCCCTCACGGGCATAGGCGAGCGGTGACTTGAAGCCGCCCTCTTCCCTTAGGCTGTGGAAGTTCTCGGCGTACTTTGCGACGGTGAGGTTTCCGCTGTCATGAACGATACCGGAGTTCAACTCCTCCTTGTATTCTTCCATGGCTTTGCGGAGCATTGCCTGTTGCGTGCGTCTGCTCAGACCTTCGCAGTGTAGCGTTCTCTTGGATGAGTAGGCGTATTTGCCGGTCTTGGGGTCCTTGCCGAGGTTGAAGCGGTATTGGAATACCCCTTCTTTAACTTGATATACGCTGCCGTTTCCGACGACTCGTGGTCTGGTGCTCATGGTGGGATTCCTTGGGATTAGGCTAGGGGCAAGCCCTTAAAGGCTTGCCCCTAGCCTAATCCCAAAATTCTACCCAGGCAAGAGTATCTGGGTAGAATTAGGGTAGAAAGTTTTTGAAGCCTATATCTCGCGATTCTTTAAACATGCCGTTTTACATGCGGTTATATGAAGTTGTATAAAATTATAAAACACCAGCTCAAATAGAAATACAAGACCTCCTAAAGCGGGTGTCGACGGTTCGAATCCGCCCGGGGGCACCAGAGAAATATCGAGTCCGGTACCGCTACAGTGCCGGGCTCTTCTGGTCTAAGGGCAGGATTCGAGCCGTCGACACCCGCGTCACTCATTTCCCCGCGGGGGAGTTTTCGAATCCGCCCGGGGGCACCAGAGGAATATCGAGCCCGGTACCGCTACGGTGCCGGGTTCTTCTGGTTCAATGCCATGTCAAAAACGAAGCGCCCGCTTGCTGGGGGAGCAAGCGGGCGCCTGTGAGCGAATATGTTTGCGGCGAAAGCCGCGATGAGCGGTGGGGTGGCGACTAGTTGGTCGTACCGGAATCGTCGCCCGTGCTCGTGCCCGAGCCCGAGCCCGAACCAGAAAGTGCGACCGTCAGCGTAATCGTGCTGTCGGTGGACTGCTTGCCAGTGGGGGAGACGCCCGTCACGGTGGCGTTTTCGTTGCCACTCACGGGGTTGCCGTTCTGATCGCAGAATGCGATGTTGTAGAATCCGGCGTTGTTGAGCGCTGTGACAGCGGAGGAGATACTCTTACCGTACAGGTTGCTCGGGACGTTTGCCTTGCCGGACTTCTTGGCGATGACGACGGTAATCGTGGCGCCGGGCTTCTGCTTACCGCTGGGGTTCCAGCTAATGACGGTGCCCTCGGTGACGGAGTCGTTCTCCTGGTAGCTTACGTCGACGCCAAAACCAGCCATGTCGAGGGCGTTGCGTGCCTGGGCCTCGGTCATGTCGGTCAGATCGGGGACGGAGGTGGTGTCGGGTCCGCTGGAGACCTTGTACGAGATGGTCGTGCCTTTTTCGACTTCCTTGCCGGCGTCAGTGCCCTGCTCAAAGACCTGGCCTTCTTCGGCCTCGTTGGCCTCCTCGGTTGCTTCGCCCTTGAGTCCCACGCTTGCCAGCGCGGCCTCAGCCTGGTCCTTGGTCAGGCCGACGAGCTGCGGAACCTCAACCTTCTCGGAGGGCTTGGGGCCCTTGGAGGTCACCAGGTTCACCTTGGTACCCTTGGGCTTCTTGGTGTTGCCGTTGGGGGTCTGCTCGGCAATCTTGCCCTCGTCGACATCGTCGTTGTAGCTTTGGTCGATGGTGCCGACCTCGAGGCCGGCTTCCTTGATCAGCTCGACGGCAGTCTGCTGGTCCTTGCCCAGCACGTCGGGCACGGTGACCTGCTCGCCGCCAAAGAGTCCTGTGGCAAAGGCCACCACGATGCCGATGACGGCAACGGCTGCCACCACGGCGGCGATGATCTTGTTCTTGTTGGATTTGGGCTCTTCGACCTCGTACGAGCCGGTGGAGCCCGAAACCGAGCTACGGGCGGTATTTTGGCCGCTCACGCCCGAGACGGGACGCACCATGGCGCGCGTCTGATCGGAAAGCTCGCGAGTCTTGGTGGCGCCCAGCTCACCGGGGGCACCGATGATGCGCGTGGGCTCCGAGACGTTGACGGCACGGCCCGACAGGTAGCTGTTGAGCACCTGACGCAGCTCGTCGGCGGTCTGGAAGCGGTTTGCCGGATCCTTCTCCATGCACTTGAGGATGATGCGCTCAAGGTCGGCGTCGACACCGGAGTTGATCTGGCTCGGCGGAATAGGCAGCTCGTTGACCTGCTTGAGTGCGACCGAGATAGCGTCGTCACCGTCAAAGGGAACGCGGCCGGTGGCGCATTCATACATCACGACGCCCAGCGAGTAGATATCCGAGGTGGGGCCGAGGTCCTGACCACGGGTCTGCTCGGGGCTGACGTAGTGGGCAGTTCCCAGCACGTTGTTGTCTTGCGTGAGGTGGCTGTTCTTGGCGCGCGCGATGCCAAAGTCCATCACCTTGATGTTGCCGTCGGGCAGCACCATGATGTTCTGCGGCTTAATGTCGCGGTGGATGATCTCGTGCTTGTGGGCAACCGAAAGCGCAGAGCTGATCTGCGAGCCGATCTGCGCCACCTTCTTGGGATCGAGGGCGCCGTGGCTCTTGATGCCGCTCTTAAGGTCGGTACCGCGCAGGTACTCCATGACGATGTAATAGGTATCGCCGTCCTTGCCCCAATCGTAGACGCCCACGATATAGGGGGAGGAGAGGCCGGCTGCTGCCTGGGCCTCCTGCTTAAAGCGTGCGGCGAAGGTTGCGTCGCCGGCGTACTGCGGCAGCATGATCTTGACGGCAACCGTGCGGTCGAGGACCTGATCTTGCGCACGGAAGACGGTCGCCATGCCGCCCGTTCCCACCTTATCCTTGAGGAGGTATCTTCCCCCGAGGACCCTCTGTTCCATTCCTGCTCCTAACTAACTTATTCGCTCAACGATGTGTGTAGTACCAAATCTATGGCCGTTGGGGCCGCGTGGCGCCTTGCCGCTAGCCTGTTGGCTGCGGTGCGCCACATGCTCGTGCTTCGATCACGGGCATCACGCTCCTTGGGCGGCAAGTGCCGCGGTCAGGACGATGCCGGCGATCTTGGCCGCCTTGACTTCGTGCTTGTCGTAATCCTCCAAGGCCACCGAGATAGCGACTGTGGGTGAATCGTAAGGTGCGAAGCCGACGAACATCGAGTTGACGTTGGTGCCGCCGGTTTCGGCCGAACCGGTCTTGCCGGCGACCTTAACGCCCGGAATCTGGGCATCGGTACCGGTACCGGACTGGACAACCGCGAGCATGGCCTGCTTGACCTGCTCGGCCGTGGTGGCGCTGACGGCCTGGCCGAGCGAGCGGGACTGCGTGGTCTTGACCACGGTTCCGTCGGGGGCGAGCACCTGGGCCACGAAGAACGGGTCCATGACCACGCCGCTGTTGGCGATGGCCGCCGCTATCACGCAGTTTTGCATGACGGTGGTCTGCGGGCCTGGCGTGTGGTCCATGCCGACGGGCTGGCCGGCGCCTGCCCAGGCGGTCTCCCACTCGGTCATGAGCGAGGGGTCGGCCATGATGGAAGCCGCGGTGGTCAGGTCCTGGCCGAGCTTTTGGCCGTAACCAAAGGCGTTGGCAAACTGGACGAGCGTGTTTGCGCCAACTTCGTTTGCCACCTGACCAAAGACGACGTTGGAGGACACGGCAAAGGCCTGCTGCAGGCTGATGGTGCCGTAGCTCTCGTTGGCATAGTTGGTGACCGGTGCGTTGCCGATGTCCATGGAGCCGGGCGCCTGGTAGGTGCTGGTAAGGCTGGCGGTACCGGTCTCGAGTGCCGCGGAAAGCGTAACGACCTTAAACGTTGAGCCCGGCGTGTACAGCGCGTCCATGGCGCGATTGTACATGGAGCCGTCCTCGCCGCCGCCCGTCTGCAGCAGGGCATCGATGTTGGTGTTGTCGTAGGTGGGCGAGCTGGCACATGCGAGCACCGCGCCGGTACGCGGATCGATGACCACTACAGCGCCCTTAAAGCCCTTGAGTGCCTGCTCGGCCGCCGTCTGGATACGTGAGTCGATGGTGAGCTTGGCGGTGTTGCCCGGCTGGGTCTGGCCCGCGAGCGACGCGATGGCGTTGTTCCAGCTGGAGTAATCCTTAGAGCCGGTGAGCGTGTCGTTCATGACGCTCTCGATGGCGGTGGTGCCATACTGCTGGCTCACGTAGCCAACCACGTGCGCTGCTAGGTTACCGTTGGGGTAGGAGCGTACATAGGTGCCGTCCTCCTGCTGCAGCGACTCGGCCAGCGTCACGCCGTCGGACGTGATGATGGAACCGCGCTGGATGTACTTGGAGCGGGCGATGGTGTGGTTGTTGGTCGGCATGTCCTGATAGTCCTTGGCCTTGATGACCTGGACATAGGTGAGGTTGCCGATAAGGATGGCGAACAGCGCCGTAAAGGCGAGCACCGCACGGGTTAGACGGTTGGCGAGCGCAACGCGGCCGAGCACACCGGATTCAGGCGTGTCGAGCAGGCGACGGCGCATGCGCGAGCCGACGGAATGGCTGCCGCTGCCGTAGGAAGACGAGGTGGCAAAGCGCGTGCCCGTCGGGGCGGCGGCAGATGCGACCTGATCATCGGTGATGGCGGCCATGGTGCCGGTACCGGTAAGCTCGGCCTCGCGTCCGGTCGCCTCGTCACCGGCGCGCAGCAGGAGCGCGACGATGATGAAGCTCGCCAGCAGAGAGGAGCCGCCCTGGCTCATAAAGGGCAGGGTGACGCCGGTCAGCGGGATCAGGCGGGTTACGCCGCCAACGATCAAAAAGGCCTGGAAGCTGATGGCTGCCGTAAGACCGGTGGCGCTAAAGGCGGCAAGGTCGGACTTTGCGCGGGCAGCTGTGGTGAGGCCACGCACGGCAAAGAGCATAAACAGGATGAGCACGGCGCCGCCGCCCAAGAGGCCCATCTCCTCGCCGATAGCCGAGAAGATAAAGTCGGACTCGACGACAGGGATGTTGTTGGCCATGCCGTTGCCGATGCCAACACCGACCAGACCGCCATCGGCAAGCGAGAAGAGCGACTGGACAATCTGGTAGCCCTGGCCCTGGGCGTCCTTAAACGGATCGACCCAAACCTGGAAACGCACCTGAACGTGAGACAGGAACTTGTAGGCGCCCACGGCTCCAACGGCTAAGAGCGCAAGGCCGATAACGACATACGAAAAGCGCCCCGTGGCAACGTAGAGCATCAGCAAGAAGATGGTGTAGAACAGCACGGCCGAACCCAGGTCGCGTTCGAAGACGACGACGAGCAGGCACACACCCCACACGGCAAACAGCGGCAGCAGCAGTCGCAGGCGAGGGATCTTAAAGCCCAGGATCTTGCGGTTGGAGATGGAGAGCAGCTCGCGGTTCTCGGCCAAGTAGCCGGCCAGGAACAGGACGATAAAGACCTTGGCGAACTCGCCGGGCTGGATGGTAAAGCCCGCGATGCGAATCCACAGCTTGGAGCCCGAGATCGTGGTGCCGATAAAGATGGGCAGCATCAGCAGGATGATGCCGATGATGCCAAAGGTGTACTTGTAGCGCATGACCACGTCGAGGTTCTTAACCAACGCGAGCGTTCCCACCATCAGGGCCACCGAGACAAACAGGATGATGAGCTGTGAGATGGCGAGAGCGGGGGCGAGACGCGTCACAAACGTGATGCCGATGCCCGAAAGTATAAATACGATGGGCAGGATGGCGGGGTCGGCACCGGGCGCCAAGATGCGCACGGCAATGTGGGCCGCGGCAAAGGCGGCAAAGAGGCCGATCGGTACGGCGAGCGTCTCAAAGGAGATGGCAGCGCCCGCGGTGAGGACGTACATCGCATACAGCAGGATGACGGGGAACGCCGAGGCGATGAGCAAGAGCAGCTCGGTGTTGCGGCGACTCATAAGCGGCACTCCCTTTCTAATTCTTATCGGAGGCTTCGGCCTCGGCGGACTGTTCGGCGGTTTTCTCGGAATCTGATTCGGAGGTCGATCCCTGATTGGTGTTGTCGCGAATCGTTTGCGCGTCGATCACCTGGCGGGTCTGCTCCTCGTCGATCTGGTGGCGGTACTTGGATATCGTGTCCTGCGCATCGTCGACACTTGTTTGCGGAATGCCCGCCTTGAGGCGGTTTTGCGTGTCTTCGGGCAGGTCGGACAGCTTGATGCTGGTTTCGCTTTCGAGCCAGTGGAGCTTGAGTCCGAGTGGCTTGCCGGGCAGGCCGCGCCAGACGGCGACATTGCCCTGGTAGGTACCAAGGTAGTACGAGCCGGTGACACCCGTGTAGGCCCAGATGCCAGCTGCCAGCACAAAGACGAGGGCCAGGATGGCGGCGATAGTAACGTTGCGGCGACGCACGCGTTGCGCCTCGCGCATAACGCCATCGTCAACCAGGTCAACGACTACTACGGTTACGTTGTCGTGGCCGCCGGCGGCAAGCGCCGCGTCCACTAGGTTGTCGACGCAGATTTGCGCGGTTGAGGACTGCGTGGCGATGTTCTCGATATCGCTATCGGGAATCATGCTCGAAAGGCCGTCGGAGCACAGGATCAGACGGTCGCCTTCCTCGATATGCAGAGTGAAGTGGTCGGCATACATGGCGGGGTCCGAGCCCAGCGCACGGGTGATGACCGAACGGTTGGGGTGGACGCGAGCCTCGTCTGCCGTGATCTCGCCGGCGTCCACGAGCTCCTCCACGTAGGAGTGGTCGCGGGTCACGCGGATGAGCGTGCCCTCGTGGAGCAGGTAGGCGCGAGAGTCACCCACGTGGGCGATGGCGAGCGTGTCGTTTTCGATATAGGCGCAGGTGGCTGTGCAGCCCATGCCGGGCTTGCCCAGGCCGTTCAGGGCTGCCTCGATTACGGCGGCGTTGGCTGCCTCGACGGCTGCGGCCAGGCGTGCTGCGTCGGCGGACTGTGGGGCCGTCTTGGCTATAGTCTCGACAGCGATAGAAGAGGCTACCTCGCCGGCGGCGTGACCACCCATGCCGTCGCATACGCAAAAGAGCGGCGACTGCACCAGGTAGGAATCCTCATTGTGCGGGCGCACACAGCCAACGTCGGAGCGGGCGCCCCACATGAGTTGCGTGGTGGTGCCGGCATCATAGGTCGAGTCGGTCTCGATGCGCTCCTCGGTCAGGGGTTCAAAGCTCATGGTCGAGCCGGGGTCTTTGAGCTTGGCTTCAACGGCGGCAACGTCGATTTCGGCTGTGTCACCGGGAGAGACGGTGTCGGTCTCGGCGTTTGATCCGGAATCGCCGGTGTCCGGGGAGTCGGGCTCCTCGGAAACGCGGGCGGTCGACTCGTCATCTTGCGGGCTGACGTCTATAGGCTCGGGCGCCGGCGTAGACGCGGGCGCAACCTCGGATGCCGGGGCTATGGGAAACGCCGGCGCGGCGGGCTCGGGTGCCGCAAACACCGCAGCGCTCTCGTTGATTGCCGCGGCGACGGGCTCTGCAAAGTGAGCCGGCGCTGGGGTTGTTTCGGGCGCTGTGGGCTGTTCCGCAGCATGTGCGCCGATGGGCGCCGCTACGGCATCCTCTTCGTCCTCGTTATCGGCGAGATCCGAAATATCATGCGTTACATGCGAAAGAGGCAGGGAGAACACGGTGTCCTCGGGCTCCACGGGTGCGGAGCCCGCCGGAGCGGCGTGGGCCGGCGCAGCTGTGGCGGCGGCCGGTGCCTCGGTCATAGTTGCGGACTTGTTCTCCTCGTCGATCATCGACGGTTCACCTTCATGACCACGTCGCCAATCTGGACTTCGTCGCCCTCACGCAGCGTCGCGGGCTCCACGAGCTGGCGGCCGTTGACGAGCGTGCCGTTAAGTGAGTTGAGGTCCTCGATGATGAGCGCCGGGCCCTGCAGCGAAAAGCGCGCGTGCGAGGCCGAAACGAACGGTTCGTTGATGCAGATGTCCGAAGATGGCGAGCGACCGACGATGACAGGGCCGAGCATGTCTACGTGGATGCCGCGGATACCGCGCGGACCCTTGTCCACATCGATCGTCCAGATAGCCGAGTCGCGGCGCTGCCCGCGCACAAGTCCCACGCCGGTCTTCATGACGGCGAACAAGAAGATATAGAGCAGGGCGACCAGGACGATGCGGCCTGCAAAAAGGACGATATCGATGTTCATAAGCGACTATCCCCTAAATTCAAAGGTACTCAGGCCAAACGTCAGCAGATCGCCGTTGCGCAGCGGGCAGCGCGTAATGCGGCGGTTGTTGACGAGCGTGCCGTTGGTGGAATTGAGGTCCTCGATCGACCAATCCGAGCCCGTAAAGGTGAGCTGGGCGTGGCGGCGCGACACGTTGGGGTCGCGCAGGGCAATGTCGGAAACTGAGCGCTCGCGACCGATGGTCACCTGTGCGGAGGTGATGCTATGGCTCTCGCCGCTCACGACGTCGACGAGCTGGGCGAGCGGGCGCTGCGGGGCGCGAGTGCTCGCCATGTTGGAGGCGATGCCGGCTGCGGCGCCTAGGCCCACGGCGGCACCGGTCGCGGCGGCTCCGCCCATGCCGGCAAGCGCGTCGCGCGAGACGGTCTGCGGCACCGGGATGGGTGCTGCGGCGGGGTCGGGGACGCTAGGCGCGAAGGGGTCTGCCACGGCAAGCGGGTCGGGAGCGGCGGCGCGAGGCGTCGGCTGCTGCTGGGGCATGGCGGCGGGCCGCTGCTGTTGCGGGGCAGCAAACTGCTGCTGGCCGGCGCGCGGGGCGCTGGCGGCACGGCTTGCCGCGGAGTTGTTCTGGCCCAGGCCGTTTTGATAGGCGCGCTCTTCTTCGTACAGGCGGCCGAGCGTGGGGGCATCGACGTTCTCGGCAAAGACCGAGAACTTGCCGGCGCGCAGCTGCGGATCGATCATAAAGCGCACGAGGGGCTCGCCGACAAAGACATAGCGGCGCTTTTCGGCCTGCGCCTTCACAAACTCGCGGACCTCGCGCGAAAGCTCGGGGTAGAACGGGGCGAGCATGGGATCGTCGTCGGCGGCGATCAGGATGGTATAGAGTGCCGGCGCCGTGTTGACGCCGTTGATCACCAGAGTCTGATCCTCCATGTCGCGAGCGGCCTGCTTGGCAAGCTTCTTAAAGGAGAACGGGGCACGGGTGGCACCGAAGATGCCGGCCACGTGGTCCTCGAAGATGTTCAGGAAGTTCACGAAAGATCACTCTCCGTATAGGTTCTTTGGTATCCGAGCAAATATAGGCATATCCCAACGATTATAGAGGATAGGGTTCCCGCAACCGCCGCCTTGGCGATGACCGCGGCTGCAAGGCTGGCAATTTCCATATGGTGTGCAAGACAGGACGCCGCTGCGCAGCCGATGCCGGTGACAGCGATGGCGACGATTGCGGCAAGGTTTGAGCCCTGATCGGCGCGCTTGGCATGGGCATTGAGCAGCGCAGATGACGCCGCGGCAGTTGCCGCGGCCAGCCCAAAGGCAGCCCAAAGGAGTGGGTCTCCCAGCGCTGCGGCAACGTTACCGAGCCCCAGCACGCCTCCGGCTGAAAGCGCGACCGTGGCCAGACGGGCAAAAAGCGCGCCCATGCCCGTTGCCGCGGCGGCGCTTGCCGGGCCGAGCCAAAATGACGCGACGCCGCCGGCGACCCCAGCTGCCAGGAAGGTATTGCCGGTCAGACAGCAAAGCGCGAGTGCACAGGTGAGCGTGGCGCTCGCGGCAGTCTCGGTGCGACCCCAGGCGATCCACCAACCGGACATGGCGGCGGCAAAGATCACCGCGACGGGCAGCATCGACAGGATGCCCTGTGCCTGCATGGTGGCGTTGGCCATGAGCACCAAAAAGCCCACAGCCGAGATGGCCGAGCCAATCTGGGGGGCCAGGCCAGCCGCCGCTCCGATCGCGATGGCCGCAATGACCAGGCCGGGAAGCGCCGCGACCCCGGCCGTTTGCATCAGCAAAAAGCTAAAGGTGCCGCACGTTAGCGCCGAGATAGTGCGCATGGTGTAGTCGCGCGCATGGCTCCAGCGCGTGCCCGCCCAGCCGAGTGCGGGGTCGATCTCGATGGCGTCGTCCTCGTAGTGCGACGGCTCGATATCGTCGAGCTCCTGCTCGTCATCCGAAAGCTCGCCAACCATTTGTTCCAGGCTGCGACGGCCCTCGCGTACGCTGCCCAGACCGGCAAGGAGCTGGTCGCAAAATGCCTCGATGCTGTTGGGGCGGTCCTGCGGCATGGGGGAGAGCGCGCTCATGAGCGCGGCCTCGGCTCCCGGGGGAAAGTGTGGTATCAGCTCGCTGGGATAGGTGGCGCCGCCGATGATGCGGTCGAGCGAGTCGGCGGGCGTGGCCGCCATAAAGGGAGCGCTGCCGCACAGGCCCTCGTAGATCACACAGGCGAGGGCAAAGACATCGGCGCGTTCGTCGACCGTGCCGGTCTCGATATCGAGCTGCTCGGGCGGCATGTAGCCGATGGTGCCGCCGCGTGAGCCGCCAAAGCCACCGGCAGACGACAGTCGCGCCATGCCAAAGTCGGTGAGCTTTACATTGCCCGAGTGGTCGATGAGCACGTTGGCGGGCTTAATGTCCAGGTGGAGTACGCCATTGCTATGGGCGAAGGTGAGCGCCTGGCCCAGGGCATCGGCAATGGCTGCGGCCTCGTCAAAGGTAAGTGAGTGGCCGTCCACGCGGTGCAAAAACTCGGCAAGCGACATGCCATCGACATACTCCATGACTAGGTAGGCATAGGCTGTGTCGTGCGTAAAGTCGATGACCTGCACGATATTGGGATGTTGAAGCATGGCGGCGGTGTGCGCCTCGCGCAGGACATCCATGATGTCGCTGGCGGGCATGCCGGCACCGTTGATAAGGGGGATGCGCTTAATGGCGACGCGGCGGCGCAGGTGCGTGTCGCGGCAGATCTCGATGGAGCCAAAACCGCCGGTCGCAAGTGTCTCGAGCGGCTGGTACCGCTTGAGCAGCTCGCGAGAGCTGGTGCCCTCCAAAGGAACGTCCGGCGAGAACCGGGCGGTATGTTGCGAGAAAAGCGGCATGGCCAACCCTCGTGCGTTTAAAGTTCGTTTGCGAGCGGCGGGCGCGGAGCCGAGCCGTTCGCGGTGGCATAGATGCTGCTAGTGTAGCACGCTCGGGTGCATGGGGAGGATGGCGGGATGCGAGGCTGCCTGCCTGGCTTGGCCTTAGCGCTTTTTCTTGTTCTTCTTCTGCTTGCGCTTGGTCTCCTGGGCCTTGTCGCCCTGCTTGGCCTCGGCGGCGGCCTTCTCGGCCTTCATTTTCTTCTTCTTGGTCTCGATGCGGAGTTTTTTGTTGATGCGCGCCTTAAGGAAGGAGCCGAACTGCTCGGCATCGCCACGGACGAAGGTGTCCTTGGGGATCGTCACGCCCTGGTCGGCGAACATGGCCACAAAGATGCGCTCGCCGTCGAGTACGTGGTCGAGCTTGTCAAACGGGAAGAACTGCGACTTGCCGCTCTTGCCCCAAACCATCAGGCCGTCCTCGTTGGCGGCGACGCGGCGATAGCGGCCGCCCATGGACTCGTCGGCCTCGACGGCGTCGATAAAGTCGCGGGCGAGGGTGTGGTGCAGGTTTTTGCTCCACCAGGCCAAAAAGGCGCCGAATACGATCAGCACGACGCCAAACTTGATCCAGTTGCCGCCGGCCACCAGCATACCGATGCCGATGAGCGCGGCAATTGCCGCGGCGACATACAGCGAGCCGCGACGCCTGGGCGAGGCGACCAGGCGGGCGAAGTCGGTGACCAGGTCGTTTTCGTACTGGTACTCGTTGAGGTACAGGATGCCGTCGTCGGCTGCGGCCTGCTCCTCGAGCGCGACCTCAACCTGGTCGGCTGCTTCGGAGGGGACGAGGTTGCTCTCTGCGTCTGCCATGCTCTTTGGACTCCTATCGCGGCGGGCTCGCCGTACGGGTATTATGGAATGCAGTATGCCGTGCGACCGCATGGCCGCCGCGGCAACAAGACTCAGTATACCCGGGGGAGCACCCATGGAATCGTTGTACCGAAAGTATCGCCCGCTCACCTTCGACTCCGTGGTGGGCCAGCAACATATCGTCTCGACGCTCGAGCACGCCATCACCGAGGGGCGCCTGTCCCACGCCTACCTGTTCTGCGGACCGCGCGGCACGGGCAAGACCACCATGGCGCGCATTCTGGCCAAGGCGCTGCTGTGCCGCAATGCCGAGGCGGCGCGCGCCGAGGGTGCAAGCGGCTGCATGCCCGACGGTACTTGCGAGGAGTGCGAGCTCATCGCCGAGGGCAACCACCCGGATGTCTACGAGCTCGATGCCGCAAGCCGTACCGGCGTGGACAACGTGCGCGAGGAGATCATCAACTCCGTCAACTTTGCCCCAGTGCGCGGCAAGTACAAGATCTATATCATCGACGAGGTCCACATGCTCACGACGGCGGCGTTCAACGCGCTGCTCAAGACGCTTGAGGAGCCGCCGGCACACGTGATCTTTGTGCTGTGCACCACCGACCCGCAAAAGATTCTGGAGACCATCCTCTCGCGCTGCCAGCGTTTCGATTTCCATCGCATCGGCAACGAGGATATTGAGCATCGCCTGGCATACGTGTGCGAGCAGGAGGGCTTCGATTACGACGACGAGGCACTCGCCATTGTGGCGCGCCATGCCAAGGGCGGTATGCGCGACGCGCTTTCCACGCTGGAGCAGCTGAGCGTCTTTGGCAACGGTTCTGTGCATGCGGACGACGCCCGCTCGCTTTTAGGCGAGGTTTCGGACCAGATTCTGGGCGAGTTTTCCCGCGCCATTGCCGATCGCGATGTTGCCGAGCTGTATGGGCTTATTCGCGCGCAGGTCGAGGAAGGTAACGATCTGCTGGAGCTGACGCGCGACCTGGTGGCGCACGTGCGCGACGTGTATGTTGCCTGCGTTGCCGGTGCCCGTGCCGAGTTGTTTGAGGGCGGCTCCGAGCAGGCCGAGGCGCTTGCTGCCGAGGCCGCTGCCTTTGGCGAGCATCCTGCCGACCGCCTGGCTCGTGTGCTGACAGTGCTCGACGATGCCGCACTGGAGATGAGGGGCGCGAGCGACGTGCGCCTGGTGCTCGAGATTGCCTGCACGCGTCTGGCGCGTCCCGAGGCTGATTTAACGATTGAGGCATTGGCCGAGCGCGTGGCACGCCTGGAGGCCATGGTTGCCAACGCCGCCGTGCCGGCGAGCGTGGCTGCTGCTCAGGCCGCCGCGCCTGCAGCATCCGTACCCGCTGCTGCCCAACAGCCGACGCTCATTTCGGGCGCCCGCGCTGCCGCCCCGGCGGCATCCGCTGCCCCCGCTGCTACGTCCGCGCGCCAGGGCGGTATGCCTTGGGACCGTGGTGCTGCCGCTCCGACGGCTCAGCCTGCGCCCCGTTCTGCGTCCGTGTCAGCTTCCAAGCCTGCAGCGCCTGCACCTCAGCCTGCGCCGGCTCCGACGCCTCAGCCCGTTGCGGCCCCCGCGCCTGCCACCGCTCCGGCACCTAAGCCCCAGTCCAACAACGCCGCCCAGGTTGCCGCCGCCGGTGCCGCCGAGACGCCCGCGGTCGAGGATGCCGGAGAGCTGCAGCGCAAATGGGCCGAGGTCGTCGAGCGTGTCAAGGCGCGTCAGGCTTCCTACGCAGGGCTTTTGCTCAACGCCCGCGCTACGGCCGACGACGGCTCCAAGCTCACGGTCTCGTTCCCCGCGGGTTCGACTTTTGCCATTAAGATGCTCGGTCGCGTCGATACGCAGTCGGTGGTCCTGCCGACGGTCTGCGCGGTCTTCGGTCGTCGTACCGTCGACTATGTCCTGGATGGGGGTGGCACGCCGGCTCCTCAACATGAGGAGCATTCTCCATCTGCACGGGCTGCGGCATCTGCGGACCCGCAACCCGTGTCCTCGGCGGCCCCTGCATCCTCGAGCGCCAGCGCGACGCAGCAGCAAGCGGCGCCGGTAGCGGCATCGACCCCGTCGGTGCCTAAGCCCACAGCGCCCAAACCGGCTGCTCCGACACCCGCGTCCAAGTCATCCGGCCTGGCCAAGGCTCCCTGGCTGCGCTCCGACAACCCTGCCGGCGCTCCCGCTACGGGCAAGCTCCCGACCGAGCCCGCGCCCCGTGCGCCCGAGCGCGCGTCCGCTCCCACGGCTCAGCCTGTCGCGCAGCCTGCCCCGTGGGAATCCGAGCAGGTTCCCTACGACGACGCCATGGTTGGCGGTTTTGCTGCCGATGCCGGCGGGGACGATCTGCCCCCGTTCGACGTGGCGGGTGCGACGCCCGCGCCCAGGCCCGCTGCGGCTGCCGCCAAAGAGGAGGACGCTCCTGCAGCTCCCTGGGAGTCCAACCCCGGCGCGGGCAGCCCCTTCGGCCACCAGGGCGCAGCCCCGAGCATCCCGCAGACCGAGGACGAGGCCAAAGCCCTCATCCGCAACGTCTTCGGTCAGTCCACCATCTTCAAGCCGGTGGAGTAGCTGCGCAGGCGGGTATACTGCTCAAGAAGAGACGTCTTTGAACGGAGCGAGCTTATGATGTGGGAATATGTCCGCCTTGAGGACGATACGCAAGTTTCGTATTCCGAAGTCCGTGAGGACAATACGGTGAAGGTCGTTGTGGATCGCCCACGCGATTGGGGTTTTGACACGGCGGAGTGCATCTTGCCGGCATTCAATTGGGTGTCGCACGAGGGCTTTAGCGAAGCAGACCTCAAAGAACTCGATGATTTCGTGCGCAACAATGCCCCGCTCATCCTGCGTTTTGCCTACGAAGGCGGACGAGTCTATGCCTAGTCTGTTTCGACTCGGGCCGTACATCATCTTTTTCTGGACAGGGGAGAACGGCGAGCCCGTCCATGTTCATATCGCGGTCAAGCGCCCCACCGCCGAGGCAACCAAGATATGGCTTACCCGCTCCGGCGGATGCAAGCTGGCCCATAACAAGGGCGATATTCCTGCTCGGGATTTACGCGATATCATGCAGTTTGTTTCATCTAACCATGCGCTGATTTGCAAACGCTGGAAAGAAACAACCGGTGGGCTGTCGTTTTACTGTTGAGAATCGCTTGCTGGGCTTAGGACCCCTAGCCCTTTAGGGGCTCTTTATCCGGGCGCATTTGAATTTCGGACATGTGTAGCGTGGTGCCGCGTGTCTCGCATTCGAGCAGGCAGATGCGTGACGGTCGGCCTAGGATGCTGAGGTCGATACGATACGTCGCATGGCTGTCCGTGTACTCGACTTGCTCGGCGTTAATGGTTGCTCCGATTGCCAAATAAACGCCTAGCTCGGCATCGACAATCTTGAAGTCCTTTATCTTGACCTTGAACTCTTGATAGAGGGACGGGCTGTTGTAGTAGACGGTTCGGGTTCCGTCGGTGCACTCATCGGTCGTCTCCCATTTGACGACGGGCTGGTCCGAGCTGGCTATCAGCAGTTCTGCTCCAAAAGCTATGGCATGGGTGATGACAACCAGCAATGCCCAGCCGACAAAGAGATAGAGAACCACATATGCAACGGGGTGTTTTGAGCGGATGTTTTGGAGCGCGTTGGGGGCATTCATGGGGCACCTCCAAATTACTATCTATGGCAATCAAATTATACCCTGCCGCCATGTGCGCCGCCTCGAGCAGCGGTTCGGCATTTAGCTATTTAGTGGCGCCTTGATTATCAACTTTATCCGAACACTTCCCACATTCATCCGTACATGTGC
>CAVGCW010000009.1:0-14408 GCA_963628025.1 Alloprevotella sp.
TGCGGGAATGGCCTATTTGCTCAATGTGTTCGGCTGAGATCGGAAATCAACCTTGATACGACGAGGCTTTGGGCGGCGTCTTGCCCTTTAGCACCTTGTGATAGTAGTCGTACGTCAGCGGCGTCTCGTCGCTCAGGCGCTCGGCATCCTCGACCTCGCCAATAAACAGCAGATGCGTGCCCACATCCACAGTGTCGATCAAACGGCAGCTAAACAGGGCCGCCGCGTGCTCGGGCACATAGGGCATGCCCAGAGCCGTCTCGCGGGTCTCGTATTTGGCAAACTTGTCATAATCGCTGCTGGTGCGGAACCCAAAGTTACCGATGTAGAGCATGTCGGCGGTCTGATCGATCACGGTCAGCGCGAACGCTTTGGCCGATGCGATGACGCCCGAGGTGACATTGTCCTTGTTCACGGCAACCGAAATACGCGGCGGCATGGACGTCACCTGCACCGCAGTGTTGATGACGCAGCCGGCGCGCAGCCCGTCTGCCGCAGCGCTCACCACGTACAGACCGCTCGGCATGGTAAAGAACGCAGTTTTGTCCATAACGATCACTCCCCTAGCTCGGGTTGGAACCTCATGAATGTATGTACCCACAAAAAAGGCGGCACCCATAACGGACGCCGCCTTTGAGACATATGTGTCAGAACAGTAAGAAAGATGAGACGCCCGCAGTTGCGGTGAAATAGGGACTGAATAGCCCCTCAAACAGGCAAAACAGTCCGTATTCCACCGCAACTTATACAGAGTGCCTAGCGGTTGCGTTCCTTAAGGGCGCGGTCGATCTCGCGTTGGACATCACGCTTGGCCATGTCCTCGCGCTTGTCGTAGAGCTTCTTGCCGCGACCCAGACCCAGCAGCAGCTTTACGCGGCCGTCGGTATTAAAGTAGAGCTCCAACGGAACCAGCGCATAACCACGGTTGCGAAGTTTGCCGTCAAGAAAGTCGATCTCCTTGCGGTGCAGCAGCAGACGACGCCGACGGTCGGGATCGCGATTCCACACGCCACCATGGCTATAAGGGTGGATATGCAGGCCGACGAGCCAGCACTCGCCGCCACGAATCAGCGCAAAAGTGTCAGTGATCTGACAGGCGCGCTCGCGAATCGACTTGACCTCGGTGCCGCTCAGCTCAATACCGCACTCAAACGTCTCATCGATAAAGTACTCGTGATGTGCCGAGCGATTCTTGGAAATGAGTTTGCGCTCGCGCTTACTGGGCATCGCCGGCCTCCTTGGCGCCATCGGAACCCTTGCCCGTAGCTTCGCGCTTTGCCTTGCGCTCGGCATTGAGCTCGGCATCGCTCTCGCGCACCAGTTTAATAATCGCCGCGCAGGCCTCCTCGCCCACCAAGTCGCGAGCACGCACCGTCAGGCGCGTCGCCTCCTGCTTGTCGCCGTCGCTTGCAGCATCGGTCGCGCACATAATCAGGCAGATGGCAATCTCGGCCGAAGGCGAGGTCGGAACGCCTTGCAGGGCCAGTTCACCCATCACGTGCTCGTCGCTCTCATCGGCGGCATCCGGATAGGTGGTATGGATCTTGTTGAGCAGGCGCGTCGTATGCGCATCGTTGGGCGCCAGGCGCAGCGCCAGACGCGCGCAGCCCACGGCAGCCGAAACGTTCTCGGTCTCGGGCTCCAAGAAGTACTGACCTAGATTGGCGTAAGCGCGGGCGGCGCACTTGCCATCGCTTGCACGCTCCAGCACCGAGAACGAGAGCGATGCCCATTCCTGCTTGTCCTCGAGAGCGCGGAACAGCTCGGCCAGATCCAGGCGGTAGTTGCAGTTCATGGGGTCCCAGCGCACGGCCTGCATCAAGGCGTTGCGAGCACTCACATAATCCTGCTGGCGAATGTAGGCAAACGCCATGTCAGAGTACAGGCGGTCAAACGGCACCTCGACCTGCACGAGCTCGCGCGGATCCTTCTCCACGCGGCGATAGGCCAAGCGCTCAAACTTGCTATCGAAGCTAAAGTATTGACGCTTCTCCTCCGTCTTGCACTCAGCGTCGATATACTCCTCGGCGAGCTCCACCAGACGCTCCAGCAGCGGCGTCGCCGTAGCCAGGTCGCCCTGCGCCAGATAGTTCTCGGCATACGTGATGTCTTGCAAGCTGATGGGCAGATCCATGGCTACTCCTCGATCTGAGCGAAACACGGCAGGCGCCGTATATACGGTCAATACACAAAACCCGGGTCTCTTACGAGGCCCGGGCGTTCAATTTTGGTAGCCCGTACCAGATTCGAACTGGTGATCTCCGCCTTGAGAGGGCGGCGTCCTAAACCGCTAGACGAACGGGCCATATGTAGCAAATGCAATGGCTGGGATGGAGGGAGTCGAACCCCCATTGACGGAACCAGAATCCGCTGTCCTGCCATTAGACGACATCCCAATGACTGCATCGCTGCGCTCGGCTGTGCCTTTGCGCAAGAAAGAAATATACGGGAAGTCTCGCCGTGACGCAAGCCCCAATTTTGACTTTTTTGAAATTCAGTCAAATTGGCCTAATTTAGTCCAACCCGTGAAGGACCTGTGAAGCCGACCGCTGTACACGAAGGGCAAAACGCCGCGAGCGGTAGCCGTCAACCGTTGGCAGATTCTACCGCGAAAACGATAGCACCAGGCAACACAATCGAAGTATCAATGATCGCGTAGATATCGAGGCGCCATGGACGAAGAGCTTGATTACCTATGGGAGACCCTGGGCCTTGAGATCACTGCCGACCTTTGGCCCGAACGGAACAAAATCCATCCCACACTGCGCCCCGCCATTACTGTGGTGCAGGCAAAATACCGCCGTGCATCCTTTTTGATCATGCGGATGTCATGGCACGCGGGACTCCCCGACCTTAAGCGAATTCAGGCAAGCCTCGTCGAGTTGTCCGGTATGCCGACCGTCATATCCGAGGCGCACCTGGAGCAGCGCCAGCGCGAGCGACTGCAACAGCAGCGGATTCCCTTTATCTGCCCCGGCGTTCAGGCATATCTGCCCTTTATGGACGAGGAGTACTGGAGCGGCAAGCCCAACAAACACGTAAAGGTCTACGATCCGCACGAATGGGCACAGCTGGCGGACTGACTGGGGCAGGCCCGCCGGCGGAAAGTGCGTCCCAGATTTCAAGCTCAAACTGGTCCCCACTTTCCCGTCGAGCCCTCAACCGGAAACCGTGTCCCACAATCGAAGCTCAGAATGGGACGTGCTTTCCGCAACCGGCCACTTTGGGAAAGTGCATCCCATTCTGGAAGCGAATTCCAGGTCGCACTTTCCGCAGCCGCTACAGCAACGCCTCGGCCCAAGCCGATTCCCTAAAGCCGGGAATCGCAAAGTCGTCGCCCACCAGCAGCGGACGCTTGACCAGCATGCCGTCGGTCGCCAGCAGCTCGTAGCACTCCCGATCCGTCATGCCCGCATCCAGACGCGCCTTCAGGCCCAGCTCTCGATATTTCATGCCCGACGAATTAAAGAAACGCCGCACCGGCAGCCCCGAACGAGCAATCCAGGTCGCAAGCTCATCAGCCGTGGGATTGTCCAAAACGATATCGCGGTCGACATACTCAACCCCATGTTCGTCCAGCCATGCCTTGGCCTTCTTACAGGTCGAGCACTTGGGATATTCGACAAACAGTACGGTCATGGGAATCCTCCGAATATAGATCGGCCAACGCAGGCACACGCCACACGAGGCGCCTTCGTATGATGGGCCAATTGTAGCCCGCGGGTCACACGTTAAACGAACCGTACCCCGAATCCGCGCTTGATAAACGGCAGCAGTTCCATTGCTTCGGGCGTGATATGGCCCGCAACGTTCATGCGCTCGTCACCGGGAAGATCGACCCGCGCAATCTCAAGCTCGCCTTCGTAGCGCCCATATCCGCTATTGCTCACAGCGATCGACCCCGCCTTTCGCGGCAGGCCGGCTCCGGCATCCGTCGGCACGGAATCCGGCTTAAGCGTCGTACGTGACTCCTGAGACCTAAAGATGAGGACACTCGAGTCGGGCCGGTCGTGATGAATCTGCCCGCGCACATAGGCATAACCGGGCTCAAGCTCGCATTGCAGGTCCACGTATCCGGCGGAAACTTGAGCAAACTGCGCCCAGCCCGCATCGGAAAGATCGGGGTCGCCGACCAACACAATGTCGCAATCGGCGCCATGTGCAAGCTCAAGCATATTGAGAGCAACCTTTGACGCGCGACCGCGCTGCGCCTCGACCGTCGGCAGTCCCTCGAATACCGGCCCGCGAACGTTAGCATCACCCGGCACAAAAGCCATGATTTCGAATCCAAGCGCCGCAAGACGAAGATTCACCCGAGCAATGTCCTCCAGAGCTAAACCGGTATAAGGCTTGGGGTAAAAATTGTGGCAGGCGGCAAAACGAGTCACATCGGCACCGGCCTCACGCCACGATGCGATTTCATCAGAACTCACCGTCGATGCATTGACCACAATGTGAAATACACCGGACAGCTCCGCGACCCGCTGGGCGCTAAAGCCATAGTCCAAACGAAGGTATTCCAACCCCAGATCGCGCAGGTCCTCGATGCGCTCAAGCCCGAGCAAATCGCACGTGCGAGGCCCCACATCGGCAATGAGCGCAATGCCGCGGGCGGAAAGCAGCGACAGCACATGACGGACCTTATCGGCATACGCCGCTCCCCCATCCTCGGGAATATGCAGCGAGGTGAACGCGTAGCGCGCACCCGCCGCGGCGCCACGCTCAATCGTCCGCTCAATATCCTGCAAAGGGCTGGAAAGATAAATCGAAATACCCGTTTTCACGCTTCAACGCTCCTTTAAAAAAGGCCGGCGGAGCAGTTAGCCCCGCCGGCACAACCATATCATCAAGAAATCTGCCGCGCGCCGCGAGCCCTGAGCAACACGGCTCGCGATATCAAACTACTCGCCAAAGAACTCGTTGATCTTCTGCTCGTCGACGCCAAAGAACCACGTCAGGACAAAGCCGGCGGCATAGGCAAGCAGCATAGCGGCAACGTAGCCGAGCTGCTGGCCAGGAACGACGATCAGCAGGCCAAACAGACCGGAAACGCCCTGAGAAACCGTGCCGATGTGAAGCAGCGCCGCGAGCGCGCCGCCAAATCCGGCACCCAGGCAGGCCGTCACAAACGGACGAACGAGCGGCAGCGTAACAGCATACATCAGAGGCTCGCCCACACCCAGGATTCCAACGGGAATGGACTCTGCGACGTACTTCTTGAGCTTGGCGTTCTTGGTCTTAAAGTACAGCGCCAAACCGGCACCGACCTGGCCGCCGCCAGCCATCATAAGGATGGGAAGCAGGTAATTGATACCCTTGGTAGCGCCGTCGGGATCGTTGAGCATAGCGTGGATCGGCGTGAGCGCTTGATGCAGGCCGACGGACACCAGCGGCAAGAAGCCTGCCGACAGGATATAGCCGCCCAGGACGCCCAGCTTCTCGAAGATAAAGGTCAAAACGCTAAAGATGGCAGTCGTCAGCCATGCGCCAACCGGCTGGATGACGAGCATCAGAGCAAAGGCGCCGATGATGAGCACCAGCAGCGGGGACAAGAACGTGTCGAGTGCGTTGGGCATAATCTTGCGAATCTGACGCTCCATCCAGGCAAAAAATGCGCCAGCGATGAGAGCCGCGATCATGCCGCCCGCTGCGGGGTTGTACTGCGCATTGGTGAGCGGCAGCAGAATGGCAGTGGCAGGATCAGCCGCGCCAGGCGCAAGCAGGGGCATGGCACTGTTGGCGATGCACATCATGCCGGCGATGCCGCCCAGCGCAGCGGAACCACCAAACTCACGTGCCGCGTTATAGCCCACCAAGATGGGCAGATAGGCAAACAGGGCCCAGCCCATGGAACGAATGCCCTGGTACCACCACTCGCCTGCAAGCGCGCCTGCCGTCGAGACGTTAATGACGTTGCAGATACCGTTGATGAGGCCAGCCGCAATGATGCCGGGAAGCAGGGCGACGAAGACATTGGAAATCTTCTTGAGGAAGGCCTGAACCGGCTTAGACTCGTACTTGGTCTTCTGCGCGGCCTTGTTTGTGGCCGCAGCGTCAACCACGCTCTCGTCGGCAACGCCTTTCGCAAGGCCAGTGAGCTTGGAGAACTCCTCGAGCACCTTATTCACCTTGCCCGGACCCAGCACGATCTGCATCGTGTCGTCCTCGACCAGGCCCATCACGCCGTCGAGTGCCTTAATGCCCTCCGTGTCGACGTTGCCCGCGTCTTTGACGGTCACGCGCAGGCGCGTCATGCACGCCGCGTTTGCCAGCACGTTGTCTTTACCACCCAAAAGGTCCAGCAGCTTTTGAGCCAGCTCTTTGTTCGTCATAACTCCTCCTTGTATTGGGTATCTCGTCTGGATGTCATATCAGCTCGCGCCGCGCACCTATTGGGCATCGGCATTGCTTTTCTCATGGCCACTCACCGCAGCACGGACATGGCCTCGCGCCCGCTCAAGAGCTACCGTAGCCTGCTCGGCATCGCAGTCCAGCAGTATCGAGACAATAGCGGTTTTTACGTGGCCGCCGGCATCTGCAAGCGCCTGAACAGCGCGCTCGCGCGTGCAGCCGGTCGCCTCCATCACGATGTTCTGCCCGCGCACCACCAGCTTCTCGTTCGTCTGCTGCACATCGACCATCAGGTTTTGGTATACCTTGCCGATCTTGACCATGGCACCGGTCGAAATCATGTTGAGAATGAGCTTTTGAACCGTTCCCGCCTTGAGCCTCGTTGAGCCGGTCAGCACCTCGGGACCGGGCACGGGCTCAATGGCAAGATCTGCGCTCTCCCCGATCTTCGACCCTTGGTTGCAGGCAATTGCAATGGTCTTGCACCCAGTTGCCTTGGCGTACACAAGTCCGCCCACCACATAAGGAGTACGGCCGCTTGCCGCCAGGCCAACGACAAGATCCTTGTCCGAGAGCCCACGCTCCCGCAGGTCGCTCGCGCCAAGCTCCTCGCTGTCTTCGGCACCTTCGACAGCCTTGATAAACGCCGTCTCGCCTCCGGCAATGAGCCCGACAATCAGATCGGGTGACACGCCAAACGTGGGCGGACACTCCGAAGCGTCGAGTACGCCCAGACGACCGCTGGTGCCTGCGCCCATGTAAAAGACGCGCCCTCCGCGCTCGAGTGTCTCAGCAGCCCAGTCGATTGCTGTGGCAACCTGGGGCAACACTTTCGTGACCGACTGGACGGCACGAAGATCCTCATCGTTCATCGTCGTGACGATTTGCAGCGATGTCATCGTATCGAGGTCCATTGACCTTTGATTACGCTGTTCGGTCGTGAATTTTGTTAAATCGAGCATTTCATTCACCTCATCTTTCCTGTTTCTCGATGTAGTTTTGCTTAATGACATGCGTCGCCCGTTCGTAGTCGCTGGCAACGTAAGCAGCGTACAGGGCATCGACAACCATAAGCTGGGCCATACGCGAAGCCATGGCACCGCTGCGGACCAAGGGTTCACTCGCAGCGACGCCGAGCACGGCATCGGCCATGGTGGCAAGCTTGGATGATCCATCTACTTTGGTAACGGCCACGACGGGACAGTTGTGACGTTGAGCCTCGGCGGTGCAGTCCAGCACCTCTTGCGTCAAGCCCGAGTAGCTAAAGGCGATTGCCATATCGCCCTCATGCATGTTCTTGGCACATAAGAGCTGATCATGCCAGTCGTCGTACAGATGGCACTCTTTGTCGACACGCATGAGCTTTTGCGCCAGGTCGTGCGCGACCAAACGAGAGGCACCAATACCGAACAGATTGACCGCGCGTGCCCGCTTAAGACGGGCCGCGCATCGCTCCAAGACGGTGTAATCGAGCGTTCGCGCCGTCGCCTCAATCGTGCGCACGTTGCTTTTCATCACCTTCCCCACGATACGTTCGACGCTGTCATCCATGGAGATGTCCTCGAGGGCTACGTCTTTCTTGTCACCTAAGAGCGCCAGCTCGGCAATCAGTTCGCGCTGGAACTCCTTGTAGCCCGCAAAACCCAAACGCTTGCAAAAGCGCAAAATGCTCGAGGGCGAGGAGAACGTGACATCGGCAAGACCGCGGACGGACAGCCCGACCACCTCGTGCGGATGAGCGCTTACATATGCGATGACATTGCGTTCCGCCGGGCTCGCGCTGAGCTCACGCTCGCGAAGCCGCAAAAGCAATCCGTTTGCCATCTCAAACACCTCCGTTGAGAAGAATTAAAGACCAACGAACGATTCGTACCGGATACAAACAGCTTTTGCGGTACATTGTGCCGCATCGTGGCGCACAAAGGGCGAGCGTTCTACCGCTCGCCCCTCAAATCCGACCGCTCGGAAATACGCGCGACACAAAATAATTCAAAGAGGTTGCATTATCAGAAACGGGTTTGTTACCGGCTAGCGCCTCGCATGGGCGCCGATCGGCCGAGTCGCATGGCGCACCAACGCCGCTGCCAGCAATACCAACAGCATGGCGGTGACATAGCCCGCAGCATCGAATCCTAAATCGATAACGTCGAAATGCCTGCCGGGAACAAAGATCTTATGCACCTGATCGCCAACGGAGCAGGCGGCGCAAAAGAGCAATACGGGCACGCAACGGGAGCATACGCTCCACGGACGCCTGGAAAGGCAAACCACGACCACCGAGGCGAACAACCCGACGAAGAAAAATTCTACGGTATGGGCAACGCGACGGACGTTCGTGCCCACCCACATGCGAATGGAAGCAAGTCGGCCAGACCGGACATTCGAGGCAGCCGAATCGGTGCCCCCGGTCATTCCGTTCTCCGCCTGAGCTTCACCCGTGGCATCGACAGCCTGAACGCCCGTAGCCTGGCCCTCCACCACACGCGCGGTAGACTCGCTCAGCAACGACGTCTCCGCCGCGTCTTGCTCCGTCAGCACCCAGATACCCGCCAGCGTTGCAGCGAACAGAACGATCGCGGTCCATCCGATTATTTGTTTTATGCGCGCCAAGGGCCAACCCCCTTTTTTGAATATCAGCGAGTGTAGCCCCAAATGACATCGTCACCGTATCAATATTTGAATCGCAACAGGAAGCGACAAAGCGACGCAAAACCCTACCCCGCCTCGCGCATCCAGCGATCGAACGTCCCCACGCACACGCCCAGGCACTTTGCTGCCTGGCTGCGGGTAATATCGCCCGCCTCATAGCTATCGCGCACCAGCTCAAACTGAGGAGGGCATGGCTTGCGAGGTCGACCGAAACGGACCCCTCGCGCCCGCGCCGCTGCAATCCCCTCCGCCTGGCGCCGATGGATATTCTCGCGCTCCACCTGCGCCACGTAGCTCAGCAGCTGCAGCACAATATCAGCAATCAGGGTGTTAGTCACATCCGGCGCGCCGCTGGCCCTGGCGCGCGTGTCAAGCAATGGCATATCCAACACCACAATGGCAACCCCGAGCACCTTGGTAATGCGTCGCCATTCCTCAAGAATCTCGGAGTAATTACGGCCAAGTCGGTCGATAGAAAGCACCACCAGCACGTCCCCGTCTCCCAGGACGTGCAGCAGCTCGCGATAACGCGGTCGATCGAAGTCCTTGCCGCTCGCATGGTCGGCATAAATATTCGCCGAGCCCACGCCATAGGCGCCCAGCGCATCCAGCTGCCGATTAAGATTCTGATCGCGCGAACTCACCCGCGCATAACCGTACACCGTCGCCATCTCATCCCCGCTTTCTTGTAAACCTGCCAAAAGGGACAGGTTTATTTTGGTAGGTTTTACCTCTCAAATAGCAGGTAAGCGGGCGGCCGAGCAGACGGCAAGGTAGCCACGATTCAAATGCGAAGGGCGGTCCCGAAAGGCCGCCCTCCGCTCCCCCACCATGAGTCAGGATTTGGCTAATGGATAAGCTTAAAGTCCAAGTGCCCACGCGTGGTATTGACGCGCGAGACCTCGATAATCACGCGCTGCCCCAGCTCGTAACGGGTGCCCGTGTCGGCACCTGTGAGCGTGAGCGCGTCCTCGTCGAACTCGAACCACTCGTTGCCCAGACTCTTGATCGAAACCAAGCCTTCGACCTGCGTTAGGTCCAAGCGCACAAAGAGGCCCATGCTGCTAACCCACGAGACGGTTCCGGCATAGCGCTCGCCCAGACGGTCCTCATAGTACTGGGCAATCTTGATCTTTTGCGTCGCATGGCTGGCGGCATCTGCCGCGCGCTCGGCATCGCTGCATGCGCGGCAGATCTGCGGCAGAATGCGCGGCAGTGACTCGCGCCCCTTGCCGATCAGGCGCGGCGTACGGACCAGGGCGTCCTTGCCGCCCAGCTGCTCATAGGCCAACTGCAGCTTGAGTACGCGGTGCACCACCAGATCGGGGTAGCGACGGATGGGACTCGTGAAGTGACAGTAGCACGGCGCGGCGAGCGCAAAGTGGCCCTCGTTGCGCGGCTTGTACAGCGCGCGCTGCATGCTGCGCAGAAGCAGCGTGTTGACGAGCGGTGCGTTGGCCGTACCGGCGGCAGCATCGACTGCAGCCTGCAGCTCATCGGGACTCCCCAGGGCAATTCCGGCAGCACGGCGATCGTCGATGATGCCTAGCTGCGCCAGCGCAACGGCGGCACCGTGCAGGCTATCGGGGCTCGGATCCTCATGCACGCGATAGCAGGCCTCGATATCACGGTCTGCCAGCCACTCTGCAACGCACTCGTTGGCGAGCAGCATGGCTTCCTCGATAAGCGACGTGGCACACGAACGCTCACGCGCCACAATCTGCACGGGTACTCCGTCCTCACCCAACAGAGCGCGAATCTCGGCCGTGTCAAAATCGACTGAGCCGCGGGCGCGACGGATACGACGGCGGAGTTCGGCGAGTTCGTTGGCGGCGACAAGGAAATCGCCGAGGTCGACGTTGTAGCCGCGGGCGGCCTCCTCGCACGCAAGACCGCGCTCAAGCGCTTCCTCGCGCGAGGTCTCGGCAGCCGCAACATCCTCGGCCGCACCCTCCAGCACCGAATACTCAACCGCGCCGGCACGCACCAGCAGCGCCTCGGCGCCGTCATAGTCCATACGCACACGCGAGCGAATCACGCTGGGGTACGGATCGTAATGCCGCACGCGACCCTGTGCATCGAGCTCAATGTCAACGGTAAACGCAAGACGGTCCTCGTCAGGGCGAAGCGAGCACAGGTCACAGGACAGGCGTTCGGGCAGCATGGGAAGCACGCGATCGGCCAGATACACCGATGTCGTACGATGGCGAGCCTCAAGATCGATATGCCCGTCCCAAGCCACATAGTGTGAAACGTCGGCGATATGCACACCCAGTTTGTAGCCACCCTCGGGCGTGCGCTCCAGCGAAATGGCGTCGTCAAAGTCGCGCGCGTCGACTGGGTCGATCGTGATGACAAAGCGGTCGCGCAGATCGCGGCGGAGCGGGTCCTTAAGCGCCGCGGACACATCGAGCGAAAGCCCCTCGGCCTCGTCCAGCGCGGCCTCGGGATAGCTATCGGTATAGCCGTAACGCGCCATCACATATTGAACGCCCAAATCGGGCGCGTCATCTCCGCCAATGCGGCGCTCGATCGTCACGGTACCCGATTCCAGGCGCGTCGGGTAGGTCAAAATGCGCGCGACAACAGCATCACCCGGGTGGACACCCAGACGATCCGCCGAGGTATCCTCGGGCAGAATGAAGAAGTCGGCCTTCAGACGCGAATCGAGCGGCTCGATCACACCGAGCGGACCGGCGGTCTGGTACGTGCCCACCACGCTTATGGCTGCACGCTCAACCACGCCTTCGATCACGGCGCGCCGCTCACCGTGCGGGCTGTTCTTAATGCTCACGGCAACGGTATCGCCATCCATGATCTCGCGCTTACCGCGGCCCATGACCTTGTAGTCGCCGTTTTCGGTTACAACGTAGGCGCTATGCTCATGGAGCTGCACGCGCCCGGTCAGGCTCGGACGGCGTTCGCTGCGCACCGGCCCGCGCTGATTGCGAGCTCCACGCTTATGCTTGTTATTGCGCCCCATGGCGCCTCCTAACTATCGATTGCGAACTCCAAAGAGTCTACCCAAATGATTCGCTTTCCTGCCGTCCCCTAGGGATCAAAAAACGGGCCGCCCCATAAGAGACGACCCGTTGGAAGGGATGAATTCCAAGCATGCCTACACGCGCAGGTAGCGGCGCATGGCGATGGCAGAACCAAAGAGACCGATAATCACACCGACCAGAATCAGCGCAGCATAGGTCACCAGGTAGTACTGCATCGGCAGGGCAAACGACATCCAGCCGATGCTCTCCTGCAGACGCGGAATCATCAGATTGCGCAGCAGCTCCAGAACGCCGATGGAAAGCAGCGAGCCCAAAATGGCCTGCAGCACGCCCTCGGTGATAAACGGGCCACGAATGAAGCCGTTGCTGGCGCCGACCAGACGCATAATCGCAATCTCACGACGACGCGCCGTGATGGACAGGCGAATCGTGTTGTTGATGAAGATGAATGCGATAAAGGTCAGAAGACCAACGAGCACCACGGCGGCGATGCGGATGTAGTTGGTCACCTGGAACAGGAGGCTCACTTCCTCCTGGCCGTACAGCACGCTCGCGTTGACGTCGCCGTCATCCGCGATCTTCTGGAAATCGGCATCCTTCTTGAGCTTCTTTGCCGTGCTCTCGACCTTGGACGGATCGTCCATCTCAATAGCGAAGGAAGCCGGCAGCGGGTTCTGGCCATCGAGCGCGCTCATGGTGGCGTCGGCGTTGCCCGACATCTTGCTCGTATACTCGGCCAGCGCGTCGTCCTTGTCCTTATAGGTCACGGACTTGACGTTATTCCACGTCTTAAGCTCGGCCTCAAAAGCCTGAACATCGGCCTGATCGGCGTCATCACTAATGAACGCGTTGATGACAACCTGATCCTCGACGGTGCCGATCACGGAGTTCAGCATCGCAGAGCCCATGATGAACAGGCCGATGATAAACAGCGAAAGGAAGATCGTGATGACGGCGCCGAGCGAGGTAGTCCAGTTACGGAAGAAGTGGCTGATTGCCTCTTTGAAGGAGTAGCCCACGTTAGTTGGTGCCATAGTTGCCGTAACCTCCCCTCTCCTGGTCGCGGATGACGTGGCCGCCCTCGAGGGCGATCACGCGACGGTGCATGCTATCGACCATCTCGCGGTCGTGCGTGGCGACGATCACGGTGGTGCCGGTGCGGTTAATACGCTCAAGCAGCTTCATGATGCCCAGCGAGATCGCCGGGTCGAGGTTGCCCGTGGGCTCGTCGCAGATCAGCAGCGGCGGACGGTTGACCATAGCACGGGCGACGGCAACGCGCTGCTGCTCGCCACCGGAAAGCTGGTCGGGCAGCGAGTCCATCTGATCGGCCAGACCGACCAGACGCAGCACCTCGGGCACCTGGCTGCGAATGACGCCCTTGGGCTTGCCAATGCACTGCAGGGCAAACGCCACGTTTTCGTAGGCGGTCTTTTGCGGCAGAAGCTTAAAGTCCTGGAACACGGCGCCAATCTGGCGGCGCAGGAACGGAACCTTGCGATTCTTGATCTTCATGAGGTCCTGACCGGCAACCAGGATGCGGCCGCTCGTCGGCTTGACGTCGCGGTTGAGCGTAGACAGCAGCGTGGTCTTACCCGAGCCGGAGTGACCGACCAGGAAGACGAACTCGCCCGGATAGATCTCGATGTTGATGTCGTCGAGTGCAGGCTTGTTGGGCTGTGCCGGATAGATCTTGGTGACATGCTCCATAAGGATGACGGGCTCGACACCGGCCTGCTTGGCCATCTTCTTGCGGCTGGCCTGCGGATCGATGGGCGCAAACACCGACGTAAAATCGGGGTTGTTGAGCGCGTTATCGAGGCTTGCGACCTCAGCTGCCTGATCGCTCTCGACCACCGGGGCAGCAGGCTGCGTGGGATCGGGAATAGCGGCAAAGAGACCGGACTGCGCAGGCTGAGGAGCCGGCGTCGCAGGGGCCAAGGGGTCGGGAATGCCGGCCATGGTAGGCTGCGGCGTGGCGGCACCAGCCTGAGGCTGCTCCACGCGAGCGGTCACGGCCTGAACGGGCTCAAAACCCGCCGTGCCGGAAAGCGCGACATCGCTGGTTGGATTGTAGGCAAAGGGATCGGATGCCGGCTGTGCCTGATCTGCCGGCTGAGCGGGGGCCTGAGCAACAGGCTGGCCCTCTGAATCCGGAGTGGCGAAACGACTGCCCTGGACGCCTGCCTGCGTCTTGGGGGCATCATCGCCCGCACCGGAGGTACGGAAGTGGTTACCCACTGGTGCTCCTTATCGTCGTGCGTTTAAACTACATGAGCGCTTAGTATTTTAGCAGTATTAGCTTTGCTGCACATAAGAAGCATGGCGTGCTTAGGGATCCCGTCGGCCGCCTTGATTATCAACTTTATCCGAACACTTCCCACATTCATCCGTACATGTGCG
>CAVGCW010000010.1:0-91762 GCA_963628025.1 Alloprevotella sp.
CGTGCTCGGCGCAGGTGCGGGCGAGCAGGGCCGGGCCGGTGGCGTTGGCCTTCCAGGCGGCCGCGCGGCCCTCGGGGGTCTCCGCCTTATCAACGGCCGTGTAGGCGCCGCAGTTGATCACGGTGCCGTAGAGCGACCAGTCGTACTGCGCGTAGGCGTCCGGGTCTGACATGTCGAAGGTGTCGATGTCGCAGAAGTCGAAGTCCTTGGCGACCCCGCGCTCCTCGGCGAGCGCGCGCACCGCATGCCCCAGCTGGCCGTTGCAGCCGGTGACGAGCGTCCTCTTGGGCGCCATGGGGACGACGTCGGCGAGCATCGGGTGGTTGAGGTCCGCCTCGGAGACGGTGGCCTCGTCGAGCGGGATGGGCCACTGGATGGCGAGCTCGGGGTCGGCGAGGTTCACGAAGGTGTAGGTCCTCTTGAGCTCGAGGGACCAGTGGGCGTCCACCAGGTAGGTGTAGGCGGTGCCGTCCTCCAGGGCCTGGAAGGAGTTGCCCACGCCGCGCGGGACGTAGATGGCCCTGGACGGGTCGAGGGTGCAGGTGTAGACCTTGCCGAAGGTCTCGCTGCCCTCGCGCAGGTCCACCCAGGCGCCGAAGACCGAGCCGCGGGCCACGGAGATGAACTTGTCCCAGGGCTCGGCGTGGATGCCGCGGGTGACGCCGCGGCTGTCGTTGTAGGAGATGTTGTTCTGGACGACGCGGAGGTCCGGGATGCCCAGGGCGGTCATCTTGGCGCGCTGCCAGTTCTCCTTGAACCAGCCGCGCGAGTCGCCGTGGACGGCGAGGTCGACGACCTTGAGGCCCCCGATGCCGGTCTCGGCGACGGAGAGGTCCTTCTCAAATGCGATGTCTGCCATATGGGAAAAGCTCCTATCGAAGAGGTTCAGGTTGCGGGCGCCCCGCGGTGCGGTTCGCCGGGATGCGGTCTTACTGGCCCTGTGCGCGGTAGCGCGCCTCGGTGGCCTCCTTGGCCGGGCGCCACCAGGCCTCGTTCTCCACGTACCAGTCGATGGTCCGCTTCAGGCCCTCGGCGAAGTCGGTGTGGGCCGGCCTCCAGCCGAGCTCGCGCTGGAGCTTGGTGGAGTCGATGGCGTAGCGGCGGTCGTGGCCGGGGCGGTCGGCGACCCAGTCGAAGTCCTCGGGGTCGCGCCCCATGGCCTCCAGGATCATGCGCAGGACCGTGATGTTGTTCTTCTCGCCGTCGGCGCCGATGAGGTAGGTCTCCCCCATGCGGCCCTTGGTGAGGATGTCCCAGACGGCCGAGGAGTGGTCCTCGGTGTGGATCCAGTCGCGGACGTTCTCGCCGCGGCCGTAGAGCTTGGGGCGGACGCCGTCGATGATGTTGGTGATCTGCCTGGGGATGAACTTCTCCACGTGCTGGTAGGGGCCGTAGTTGTTGGAGCAGTTGGAGATCGTGGTGCGCAGGCCGTAGGTGCGGGTCCAGGCGCGCACGAGCATGTCGGAGGACGCCTTCGTCGAGCTGTACGGGGAGGAGGGCTTATAGGGCGTCTCCTCGGTGAACTTCGCCGGGTCGTCGAGCGCCAGGTCGCCGTAGACCTCGTCGGTGGAGACGTGGTGGTAGCGGACGCCGTATTTCCTCACGGCCTCCAGCAGGCGGAAGGTGCCCTCGACGTTGGTGCGCAGGAAGGGCTCCGGGTCGGCGATGGAGTTGTCGTTGTGGCTCTCGGCGGCGTAGTGCACGATCGCGTCGTGGCCGGGGACGATCCTATCCAGCAGCTCCGCGTCGCAGATGTCGCCCACCACGAGCTCGACGCGGTCGGCGGGCAGGCCCGCGATGTTCTCGGGGTTGCCGGCGTAGGTCAGCTTGTCCAGGACGGTGACGTGCACCCCGGGGTGGTTGTCCACGACGTAGTGCACGAAGTTGCTGCCGATGAAGCCGCAGCCGCCCGTGACGATGATGTTCTTGGGGGAGAAGGTCTCCTCTGCCATGTTCGTATCTCCTCAGTTCCTAGTACTCGCGCGGGCTGTTGACGATCTCGCCGGCGGCGACCTTCTTGAGGTGCCGGCCGTAGACCGACTTGCCGTAGGCCTCGGCGGCCTCCTCCAGCCCGGCGGTCGTGATCCAGCCGTTCTCCCAGGCGATCTCCTCGGGCACGGACACGGGCAGGTCCTGTGAGTGCTCCACGGCGCGGACGAACTCCGCGGCCTCGTGGAGGCTCTCCATGGTGCCGGTGTCGAGCCACGCGTAGCCGCGGCCCAGGGTGACGACGGAGAGCGTCCCCTCCTCCAGGTACATCCGGTTGAGGTCGGTGATCTCAAGCTCGCCGCGGGCCGAGGGCTGGACCTTATGCGCCTTCTCCGCCACGTCGCCCGGGTAGAAGTACAGGCCGGTGACGGCGTAGCTGGACTTGGGCTTCTCAGGCTTCTCCTCGATGGAGACGGCCCTCCCTTCGCCGTCGAACTCCACGACGCCGAAGCGCTCGGGGTCGTCCACGTGGTAGCCGAAGACCGTGGCGCGGCCCGACTCGGCGTTCTGGACGGCACGCGTCAGGTGGCGCGACAGGCCGTTGCCGTAGAAGATGTTGTCGCCCAGCACCAGCGCGCACGGCTCGCCGGCGATGAACTCCTCGCCGATGGTGAAGGCCTGCGCGAGGCCGTCCGGGCTCGGCTGCTCGGCGTAGGAGAGGTTCACGCCGTAGCGCGAGCCGTCCCCGAGAAGGCGCTCGAAGTTGGGCAGGTCGGTCGGCGTTGAGATGACCAGGATGTCCCGGATGCCCGCCAGCATGAGGGTGGACAGCGGGTAGTAGATCATGGGCTTGTCGTAGACCGGCAGCAGCTGCTTGGAGGTCACGAGCGTGAGCGGGTACAGGCGCGTGCCGGACCCGCCGGCGAGGATAATGCCCTTCATATCCTAATCCAATCTAGTTGAATGACATTTACTAATGCTTAAGCCTGCTCAAACGCGAGGCAACGTTTTTCAATTCAGAGTGATTAAGTAAAAGATAGCCAATATAAACTATCGAATACAGGAGTGCCGCCACTCCACCGGGCATGAGCTCGGTAAATAAGACAAAGGCAACTGTAAGCAGAATCTCCTGGAACGGCCTAGACGAACCCGGAGCACTTAACCTTTCATTTAAATATAGTTCGGACCACAGCGATCTTCCGATAATGCAAATTACAGCGCCACACAGGACAGCATCGAGTGAATCGAGAGCGAGAACACCGAATACCGAAAAGACAGTGCTGCAAATAACGGCAACGATATTCAACTTCAGGAGCAGCTGTTCTTTACGAAGAACCTTAAAATAGGTAGTACAGCAAAGGCTCATCTTTGTATTAAAGACGCATATCGGGAGTAAGAGCGCAAAATATCTAAGGCTTTCGGCATATTGAGGAAGCCACGCCCCCAAAATCCAAACCATAGGGAAATAGAGCAAAAAGATTGCAGGGAAAATGAGCTCGATAGCATTTCTTATGCCAATGTAAAAACGAACCCTCTCTTCATCAGAGCCTGTCCTAAGAGCAGGAAATAAGACCATGCTCGCCTGCGAGACGAAAGTGATAAAGAAATTGACCAGAGAGAGGGAGAAAGAAATTTTCGCAAAGGCAACGATTCCCCAAAAATGATCGATGAGAAACCTGGAAACGCCGAGAATCAACGTGTCGGCGATGTTCGCAATCATCAGCTTTACGCCGACGACGATACTGTGGATACCGTCCTTAAGCGCGTTGCCAAAAGACATCGGTTTAGCTCGAAGGATATCCCTACCCATCCAAGAGCAATAAATGAGCGCAATGATCTTCGAAACGAGATACGCGTAGACATAGGGGTGGAAGTCCGAAACCCTTAGTCCAATTAGAACAAGAAGCGGGGCCAGAAACACCAGCCTGTCCAGCATGGTGGAAAACGAGAACAGCTTAGTCTCGTTCATTGCCTGGAAAACAAAGCCAAGATAACTTGTCAGATTGTAGACGACGGTGTAAAGCGCGAAAGACGCGATAACAAAGACTCGATTTGCATCATCGACGAGAGGCATCGAAACAAGGGTGATGCCAAGGCAGATAAGCGCCTGGAAACAAGCGCCGAAGATATATTGAGACTTGATCGAGTTCTTATCGATTTCCTCACGAGAGAGACCGCCGTTGATCAGGTATACACCATCGTTCAGGCCAAGGTGGAAAAAGCCAGAATAGGTCGTATAGAACATAAACAGCTGCCAATAACCATAATCGGCAACGCCGACGATTTTCGGCACGAGCAGCGACATGACGACACTGACCGATAGAGAAATAAACTGTGCAGCAAACGCAATCATAGTGTTGCGTGCAATAGACGAATAATTCATTTGACCTCGTTTGATTAAACTATCAACCTTGATTTATTCAGAAATCAAAATAGGCCCTGACTCATACAAATTTGAATGCCGAGCACTCGCTCTGCCCAGGGCGAGTCCACAGGTAGCGAACAAGATCACCGTTGGCACCCACCAACCAAGCTCGCAGTAAAACATGAACTCCGCACAGCATATACAGGAAACGGAAAAAAGCACTTGGTCAAGTTCACAATCTGACTTGAACGAACTGATGCCAGCGGAAATCAGCAAGGATGCAAAACTACAAATTCCAAGAAAACCATATTCATACAGCATTGCAAGGAAACCGTTGTCTACCGTTGAAAAACCACTGATTTCAACTGTGGTGTCCAACATGGTTATGCGACTACTGCCATAACCATTTCCAGTAAGCCAAAACAGCGGTCTGCTTAGGAAGCTATGAATAATGTAGGAAATCGCTCCAGAGCGCTGGCTATATGACACATCAGTTTCAAATTCACCAAATCGTGAACCAACAAAGTTAAACAGACCAGACTTGTAAAGCATGAAAACGAGCAGCAATACAGCTGGGGTTAAAAGGGCAATTAAATTCCATTTAGAATACTCAGGATTCTTTAGGCGAAAAACCAGGTACACCAATGCTGAAGCCGTGAGAATGATCCAAGCGCTACGGCTCTTTGTCAGAAGCAGAGCGATCAAAAGAACCACAGAGTATAAGAGACGTTTCATTTTGCTTGTCTCCAATTTAAAGTTGATTACCACCGCAATAACTATCATTTGACCAAATACGATTGCATGTCCGAAAAAACTACGCAGTCGATACAGAGATGGATTATCAATCGTTATAGTTTGCAGAAAAGAAAAAGAACCATTTGTAACTAATCGTTGACCTAAAACAATTTCAAGGACAAAGCTAAATAGGCAGGCGAACACGGTTATATTGCGAAGCATGAGCAATGCAGCCCCAACCCAGCCATCGTTCTTTTCTTTACCGTAAATAAAACCAAGAAGAATACAGAAGAAGTACGAGCAGACCGTAAGGAGGGATTCATCCATGCTTCGGGACGCAAACGCAATGGCAGAAAAGAAAATTATCGCGCCCGACACGGCAACAGGAATGGCGTTATCTAAAAGAACTTTATAAAGACGCCCAGAAAGAACTTCTTTGAAAACGAGCAATCCTAGAACTATAAAAAATAACCCTTTAACAGGAGAAATAACGCTTAGGATTGCGGCGAAAATCAAAATAGTGAATTCGTTAGTTAAGAGCTCAAGCATTCTAAACGCCTACTTACTGTCACCGGAACTGATTAAGGCCTTTAAATCACCAAGCAGGGAACAATTTGACAGTTCATACTCACGATATTTTAAAATGATGCCTAGATCGCTAATTTTTAGACCGCCTTCAAGCAAGTGCATACGGGCATCCAAAACAGAACGGTAATGTTCTATATGTGTAGAAGAACCACGATAATCACCAGGATTGCTACTGCAGTATTCTTCTAAAGCATTAGAAAACCTCAGACACATCTCTATCTCACCAATACGAGATCTCTTATCAAGGTAACGCATCTCGGTTGCATTAGAGTCATGTCTACGGAATCGAATCAAGGGCCGATTCAAGAGCCTGAGGGTTCCCTTCAACAAAGAGAATCGCCACAGCATTCCGTCATGCGCAAAATCATCCTGCCAATATGGCAAGATTTCTCTAATAAAGTTCGATTTAACAGCATATGAGCATCCAGGTCGACGTACTGCCATAAACTTTTCGTCAAAAGACGGAGCATCCAAATCATCAACAGATTTGGCATTATCAACTGCACCATATACTCTTACTTTTTTACCGCCATCTTCATAAAACGGCTCGACGGCACAGCATAGGACGTCAATCGAAGGATCCTTCTGGAGAATCGAGGACATCACAGCGATTTTATCCGAATCCCAGATATCGTCCTGATCACACGGAAATACGATACAGTCGTTTTTAGACGCAAGGTCGAGAAGTGCCTTGAAACTTTTGCGCCAGCCAAAATTCGAACAGTTTCTGCTGAGGGTCCAATTACTGAGACTGTATTTCTCGATGTATCTGCAAATAAGATCGAACGAGCCATCCGTCGAGCAATCATCCGCGATTAGTACTCGGTCCGGAGACACTGTCTGGAGTCTTAAGCTATCTAGCTGCTCAGTAAGATATCGCGTGCCGTTGTAAACTGACATCACAACCGTAACCATTAAAAACCTTCATCCAATTAAAGCTCAGCCATTAGCTGATCGTAAATACCGATAAGACGTTCTACATACGCGGTCTTTTCGAGGCAGCTGAAGTCCGATTTCTCAACCGCCTCCCTGTAACGCGAGTAAACATCGGGATCGAGCATATTCACCATTGCGGCGGATAGCGACTCGGCATTGCCCGCGCTGAAGACCTCGCCGAGACCTTTCGACCTCACAAAGGAGGCAGCGTCGCCGACATCAGAGACGATACACGGCAGACCGGCAGCGATCATGGCCTCATAGGCAACGAGCCCGAACGTCTCTCGACAAACAGAAGGCATGACGATAGCGCGAGATTGTTTCATGACGGAAAGCACCTTGTCATGGGGTAGCGCACCCATGAATTTGATATCCGGATAGCTTACCGACAGCCTCTTCAATTCGGTACCGTCTCCGATGACGATAGCGTCCACACCAGCCCTGCTAGCGGCTTCGCAAAATAAATCGCAGCCCTTTTCGGGGCTCAGGCGACCAACGAATAGATAAGCCGCGCAATCTGCGTCCAATCCATGTTGGATTTTGTTCGCATCAACGTAATTCAAGCAATCGAATCGTCCGGCTTCCCATGCTAGATTGGGCTCAATCAACCGACGGCTGGAATCTGAAACGAAGACCACCGCCGGACGCAGGGCCCTCAAGACATAGTCCTGTACAGAAAAGCGAACGGATCGATACATTTTTTGGGTATATGAGCGCTTATCGCAGTTATGCAGCAGGCACTTTGGGGAACCGGGGGCGATTCCGCAGTTGCAGTGATTCACATAGTCGTAGAGCCCACCGTTGGAACAAACGAGGAAGTACTCATGGGCTGTGATCAGGCACTTGAACCCCCGTCGCCCTATGGCCCTGAATATCGAGGGAGAAAGGGAGTGCGTCCAAGAGTGAACGTGGACGACCGTCGTCTTCGGATCGAGCTGCTTCAGTAGATCATCCAGCGCCGTTTCCGAGCGCCTGTTCCAGATACCCTGGACAGCGCCGGAGACGCCCCCGTTCAGGACGTCGTTCTGCCCGCAATTGACACAAACAACGCCCGATTCGATTAAGGAGGGATCGGGGTCACCCAACGCTGAAAAGAAATAGCTGTTGACACCTATCCTCGCCAGAGCAGATGCTGTTTCGATTGCGATTTTTGAAGCTCCGCCCCCGATATGGGGACGGTCGCAAATCGTTATCACTGTGGTGAAGTTACTCATGCATGGTCCTAGGTTTGATAGATCGGACAAACCGCTTTACACGCAGGCGCATCGACGGGGGGAGCAGCATTTTCAGACGGTCGAAAAGAGTCGCATTCGGCGCCAGGACGGAATCAAAGACTTGTAATCCTGTAGCCTCGAAATGCTCGATAACGGCATCGCGCCTCTCCTCAAGATCCGAGCGCTTATTAGGATCTTCATGCAGCAGCACATCATCCGGAGCAAGGCCGTTGATAGAGTAGGCGACGCAATCGCTTATTTCATCGATCAATTTTGCCCCGCGCTCGGTCTTCACGATAACGGCCGAAACACCCTTCTCGGGATGTCCGCAGTCTTGGACAGACTCAGAGCGCCAGGAATCACCGAGGATGATGTCGGCAGGACTGTCGCACCCTCTGAAAGGACAGCCGTAGCAAGACGATCTGCTGATCAGGCCTTTGATGTAGGAACCATAAAACGGATCGAATGCAGCAGGCCTCTTTATAATCCTGCCGTCGGATAACTCGATTTTTATGTTATGGCCCCATCCGAATTTCGATTTATCTCTAAAAGTCAGTGCGGTGACATCGGACTTCTCCCGAAGCTCGAGCCAGTCAACATAGGAACGAAACATGGAAGAGCTTGGTACACCGTGGCAAACAACGCTGACGGTTGTCAGCCCATCCATCGGTTTACCCAAATAGAGACGCAGCGCGGAAACCTGACAAGGAGTACCGCTGAAGAGGACTCGCTTGCCGGATTTGAGATCGCTAAGCACTTCGGGATACGATTCGCTAGCATCGCTCTGGACATATTTGGACTTTTGCAGGAGCGCGATTTCGGCAAGCTCGGATATACCGATATGCCTGACGTGATCGACGCCATCCCAGGCGGCGCCGTAAACGCGCCCGCCGTCCGATAGTATCCGTTTCGCAAGAAGGGAGAAGACGCCGCCGGACGAACTTTGCGCGAGCTCGACCGGGTCATCGCTCTGCAAGACAGCGGCGCGAATGGCCTCCGAGTCCGCGTCGACTTGGTTTTCCGCCGGACAGGTACGCAGGCAAAGACCGCAGGAGGTGCATCTCGCTGCGTCCACCACGGGGTATTCGAAACCGTCGGGCGAGGTACGCATAGTAATAGCGGAAAAAGGGCATTTGGCCGCACAAGCTCCGCAACCAAAGCAGGCCCGGTGAGAAACTGTGTCGATGTTCTTGCTCAAGCTAACTTCCCCCTATTGCTCAAGAGCATCCAAGAGCCATTTTTTCGAAAACGTGATGAGCGACTCCACGTCGGACAGTCGCTTCTCATAGCCCCCGATTTCCGTAGCGTTCATGTGACAGTCATATCCATCTAGCAGACGATCCTCGGTATTCGAGAGCCTCGAGAGGCTCTCGACTCGAGAATTTTGAGAGCGCTTGTCGGTCTCCTCAAATCTCTTGAAGCAGTAATAGTCTTTGCGGAAAATTTGAGAAAACAGCGTACCGTGCAGCGAATCGGTTAACACGAACCGCGCGCTCGCCAGATAAGCGAGCCATTCATCGGGACCAAGCCCGTAACGCGGATTGAGCTGCTCGTCGACAGCATTTTTACCTGAACCGACAAGCGTCACGACCTCGCAGCCGAGCTCTTTTGAAATCGAATCGACAGCTTTCCTGTAAAACGGCCTATTCCCAAGGAAATAGCAGACGATTTTCCCGGGCTCAGGACATTTACCGTTGATGAGCGGGGCCCAGTCCTCTTTCGACAGGAGCAGGACAGGGTCCACAACCTGTGAAGGGCGCTCGAGACCGAGGGATTCGACAAAATCCGCGCCCGCATCTTCACGAACAGACACAGAGCTGAACGTTTTAATCAGATCGGTAATGATCTTTTTCTTCCTCCGCGTGGTGCTCGTGACACCGAAGCTGGGTGCATACGCGATTCTCTTATCGCTGTCGCTTAGAAAAGAGAGATAGAAATTCCTATTCAAAAGATAAGGGGACCAGATTTGATCAGATCCGCAGACGTATGCATCGTATTTTCCCCGTAAATCGACCAGTCCGTCTGTATCGACAATCCGATCAGTGGTCTCGATGTTCTGGCTCAAAAAGCGATTGAATACGTCAGCCGTCGAGGATCCGAAGTCATAATGTTCCTTCTTGCGATTGAATAGCTCGCGTGCTTTGCCAGCAAATAAATCGAAGGAGTTCCGGTTGATCGCCCAGTTCAGTAGCTTTTCTTTAACGCAGGGAAGATAGTCGGCGTCGACAACGTCATGCCCTTCTGCCTTCAAAAACTGCTGTAGGGCATAAGCCTGAAGCAACGTACCGAAATTTTGATTATGGAGCCACGTTAAAATACAAATATTCATTAATTCACCGTTTCAAATAACTTCAGGTAGTACTCTTCGAGCTTGGGCGCTGCCCTAAAGATGTCATAAGATTCAAGCTCCAGAGATGCTTGAGGATCGGAACGATTAACGACATCTGTGCGTGTGGTAAGGATCGCATTGGACCAGCCCTCAATGCCCGCACTCAAAGGAACGAAGCTGCACCGACCGGATAGCGCGACCTCGTTGGGGACCCTCTCAGAGCAGATGCACGGGAGACCGGAGACCTGGGCCTCAATCGCGACCATTCCGAGGCCCTCGTACAGACTAGGGAGAACGAATAAATCAAGCGCCTGATAGACGTCCTGTACATTGGAAATCTGACCGAGAAAACGCACCGCTGACGCAATTCCCAGCGAGCGCGCCTTTTCCTCCGCCTGCGGTCTCAACTTTCCATCGCCGCAGATAACAAGGATGGAATCAGGATTCTGAGCATAAACCGCCTTGAAAACATCAAGCAAAAACAGCTGATTCTTCTGGGGGATGAACCTACCGATATTCCCCAATACCAGCGTATCGTCCTGCGCTCCAAGCTCAGCACGTTGCTCATCCCTAATCGATCGATTGAAAGAAAAACTGCTCAAATCGATAGCATTATTAAAGACGGTAAAATGGGATGAGCCGAACAGCCATTTACCGGCATACTCAGTACAGGCCGCCAAATCAGTTGGATACCTTGTCGAAAACAGTTTCAAAAAGCCTTTAAGGGCATTTTTTGCAAACTCGCCTTTGCCGCTCGTCGAGTGGCTGTGGGCGATACGCACGGGTACCCCTGCCTTCTTCGCGGCGCGAAGCGGAAAGACGGAAAGCGCGTTGATATGGCTGTGCACTATCTTCCAGCCCTCTTGCGTAAAGAGGCTTTGAAGCTCTCGCTGATATTCAATCGCATGCTGGTAGGGCGGAATCTCAAAGATTCGACCACCAAGCGATTCGATCTCTTCACGTGGCACGAGCGTCGAATCTGAATCGACAAGAAAATCGAACTGGACTTTACTTCGGTCAATATGGCGATAATAGTTCATGACAACGGCCTCGACGCCGCCGCCAACCATCTTGCCAACAACCTGGGCTACCCTAATCGGTTCAGTCATCTAGCAAGCACCGCCACCGGTAAAGACCTCAACGATTGTGAGGAGAACAATCTTTAAATCGGTGACCACGCCGCGTTTGGCGATGTACTCCAGGTCGCGTCGGACCATGCCGTCGAAGTCGGTGTCGTTGCGGTCCGTCACCTGCCACCAGCCGGTGATCCCGGGCTTCACGGCCAGGCGCTGCAGGTCGAATTCTGTGTACTCGGCCACCTCATTCGGCAGCGGCGGGCGCGGGCCCACCACGGACATCTGGCCCAGGAACACGTTCAGGAACTGCGGGAACTCGTCGATGGAGTGCTTGCGGATGAACTTGCCGATCTTGGTGACGCGGGGGTCGTCCTTCATCTTGAACATGGCGCCGGCGATCTCGTTCTGTCCCTTGAGCTCGGCGAGGCGCTCGTCGGCGTCTTTATACATGGAGCGGAACTTCCACATGCGGAAGGTGGACAGCCTGCCGTCGCGATGGGTCTGGCCCACGCGGATCTGGCTGTAGAACGGGTTGCCCTCGCTCTCCAGGCGGATGGCCGCGGCGAGCACCAGGCTCGGCACGACGATGACGGCCAGCACGCAGCCGCTGAACACGATATCGAAGGCGCGCTTGACGGTGCGGTAGGCCAGGCGCGTGCGGTCCCAGTCCTTCACGGCCTGCATGACCTTGTAGCGCATGCCCACGTCGCCGCCATTCATGGCCTGGGCAACAAACGCGGCCCCTACCGGCGCGTTTTGCCCTGTCGCTTCTTTACTAGTCAAGTTCAAATCCACGTCCCTGTTCCCAGAGATCCCCCAATCTATGAATTCAAATTGCAAATTAATTACCAGTGCAACGTCCCCTTACGTCTTACTGGGTACGTCCAACGGAAGCAGCTCCCTAAAAGCGGAGTCGCCTTCGCCCACGTCTACCAGGCACCAGCGCTTATGACGGTCGATCTTTTTCACCCGGGCCTCTTGTCCCACCAGCGGGCCCTGCTCAATGTGAAGAACGCCGTCTTCAATCCGCGCGACGCTGTTGCGCACCACGCCGTCATCGTCGAGCACGCTGCGGTACCAGTCCTGCGCATCGTCCGGCATGGGCGCATAGGCCCGCTCTCTACTGCCAGCAATGCGGCAGCCAAAGCTCAACTGGGCCAAAGCCTTATCGAGCAGGGCGGCATCGCGCGTGGCGACGAAGAAGTATTCCTTGTACATAGGTTTGGTTTGAAGCGACCAGGCGCCGTCCCGCTTAAACCAGAACTCCTTTTGCATCACAAAAGCGTCCTGCATCAGCTCGTGCGGGATAATGCGGCGGACCTTTTCGCAGGTCTCGCGCTCTTTACCGTTGGGGGTATGGACCAGATACCAGCGGACGCGGCCATGCTGGCTGTTGGTAGTGGCGCCACTAAAGGCATCGGGCAGCTGCTCTTGGCGCCGCATTGTCTGCTCCATCTCTCGCCCCCCTTCTTGTCTCCGCGACACACGCGGATGCAGAGGCGTTAAGAACAGGCTTCTCGCTCGCAGCTAGGCGCAGTCGCAAAAGTACAGGTTTTTGTAGAGGCGTATGGAGATGCACCCATTCGCGGCGCATTTTGTGCAATCTGGGAAAACGCGAGCAGTTTGCTCGTATAATGAACAACGTCGAAAGATACAAAAACCTGTACCTTTTTGCACAACAAAAAAGCCGCTCTAACCAGCGGCTTTTCTTCTATAGACAACAAAAAAGGCGACCGCCCGCGAGGACGATCGCCTTTGTCAATTCTTGTATTGTTTGTGCTAGGCGCGAGTCTTGATCTCCTCGGTCACCTTGGCCACAAACTCATCAACACTCATCTGAACGGTCTCGTTGGAACGATCGCGGACGGAGATGTTGCCGGCCTCGACCTCCTTCTCGCCCAGAATGAGCATGTAGGGCACGCGGTCAATGCTGCGGGCCTCGCGGATCTTGTAGCCGATCTTCTCGTCGCGGTCGTCGCAGACCACGCGAATGCCGGCCTCCTCCAGCTTGGCGCACACCTCGTGGGCGTAGTCGCGGCTCTTCTCGGAGACGGGAAGCGCCTTGACCTGCACGGGAGCCAGCCAGGTGGGGAACTTGCCCGCAAAGTGCTCAATCAGAATACCGATGAAGCGCTCGATGGAGCCAAAGCACACGCGGTGCAGCATGATGGGGCACTTCTTGGTGCCGTCGGCGTCCACGTACTCCAGGTCAAAGTTGAGCGGCATCTGGAAGTCGAGCTGCACGGTACCGCACTGCCAAGTACGACCGAGCGAGTCCTCCAGGTGGAAGTCGATCTTGGGGCCGTAGAAGGCGCCGTCGCCCTCGTTGACCTCGTAGTCCATGCCCAGCTTCTCCAGAGCGGTGCGCAGGCCCTCCTCGGCACGAGCCCAGTCCTCGTCGGAACCCATGGAGTCCTCGGGGCGGGTGGAAAGCTCTACGTGGTACTTAAACCCAAACTTCTGGTACACGGAGTCGATGAGGTTGACCACGCCCACGATCTCGTCGGTCAGCTGGTCGGGACGCACAAACAGGTGGGCGTCGTCCTGGTTAAAGCAGCGCACGCGGAACAGGCCGTGCAGTGCGCCGCGCAGCTCGTGGCGGTGCACCAGACCAATCTCGCCAGCGCGAATGGGCAGCTCGCGATAGGAGTGCGGCTTGGAGGCGTACACCAGCACGCCGCCCGGGCAGTTCATGGGCTTAATGCAGTACTCTTCGTCGTCAATGACGGTGGAGTACATGTTGTCCTTGTAGTGGTCCCAGTGGCCCGAGGTCTTCCACAGCTGCTTGTTCATGATGAGCGGCGTGGAGATCTCCACGTAGCCGGCCTTGTGGTGGATCTCGCGCCAGTAGTCCAGCAGCGTGTTCTTAAGGATCATGCCGTTGGGCAGGAAGAACGGGAAGCCGGGAGCTTCGTCGCGCATCATAAAGAGGTCCATCTCGCGGCCGATCTTGCGGTGGTCGCGCTTCTTGGCCTCCTCGAGCATGTGCATGTGCTCGTCGAGCTCCTCCTTGGTGGCAAAGGCGACGCCGTTGATGCGGGTGAGCATCTTGTTGTCCTTGTCGCCCTTCCAGTAGGCGCCCGAGACGCCGGTGAGCTTAAAGGCCTTGAGGGCCTTGGTGTAGCAGATGTGGGGGCCGACACACATGTCGATGTAGTCGCCCTGCTGGTAGAAGGTGATGCGAGCGTCGTCGTCCAGGTCGCCGATGTGCTCGACCTTGTACTTCTCGCCGCGCTCCTCCATAAGGGCGATGGCCTCGGCGCGGGGCTTCTCGTACACGGTGAACTTGAGGTTCTCCTTGACGATCTTCTTCATCTCGGCCTCGATCGCGGGGAAGTCGTCCTCGCTGATCTTAACGCCCTCGGGCAGGTCGACGTCGTAGTAGAAGCCGTTGTCGGTCGCGGGGCCGTAGGCAAAGTCGGCCTCGGGATAGAGGCGCTTGATGGCCTGCGCCATGATGTGCGCGGCGGAGTGGCGGATGACGTGCGTGACCTCGTCCTGCGGGAGCTCGGCCACCGAACCGTCATTGTAGAGTGCCTTCATGGGTATGTTTTCTCCTCTCGGATGCCTGATGCAAGTGCGTGCGATGCGCTCGGCGTTTTTGACTTGCATCATTATAGGCAGGTTGCCTTGGTATACAAGCGCCCGCCGCACCTTAATGGCACGGCGGGCGATTTTCTACGCATGCTTCATCGTGTGGGGTGGGGTGTGGGGCGCGCGTGGCTTGCGCGGGACGCGGTGCCCGTGGCTTGCGGCCGGCCCGGCGATGGATGCGTTACTGGATGCGAGTTCGGCAGTAGGGGCAGACCTTCCAGTGCGCATCGAGCGGGCGATGGCAGCTGGGGCAGACGTTGCGAACCTGGGTATCGCACACCGGGCAGACGACGAAGTCCTTCTCGATGGGCGCGCCGCACTGCGGGCAGGTGCCGTACTGGGCAAGCTGGCGCTCGCGCAGGGCCATGTCCAACTCCTGCTCCTCGCGGTCGGACGCGTAGGAGTGCGGGCGAAGGACCAGGTAGGCAATGAGGCCTACAAACGGGATGAGGGCGATGATGCCCCATGCCACGTAGGCGCTGGCGCCGCGGCGGCGAGCGTCGATGAACACATAGACGACCGACAGCACATACAGGGCGATGATAAAGCCAACGAAGGCATAGACGACGCCCATAAGCTGCGGCGACATGAGCTCGGAGATGTACTTGGACATTGGGGTGTACCTTTCGGAATATTAACAGTCCGGTCAAGTTTACCACGGGGTTTGTTTATATGGGACCACGGCTAGGGGCGGGGCTGGCGCGGACACAAACATCTCAATCTGTAACAGGTGGGAGCGGAATTCGGGTCTAGATGTTACAGATCGAGACGCAGGTGTCCCTCCCCGACTTCAATCTCAATCTATAACATCTAGAACCCAAATCCTCGTCTAACTGTTACAGATCGAGACGAACGGTTGCCGTAGTTGTCGGCAGACGAGGTTGTCGACGTTGCCGGGGTCTCCCCTCGCCTGCCGTTGGCGGGTGTTGCGGGGCTGTTCGCCGCATTGCCGCTGCACTGGGGGCGTACAGACCGTAGGATGGTTTTATTGACGGCCTGTCAACTTGTCTGGGAGGCACCGTGGCAGAAACGTTTGATATCGCAATTGTGGGCGCAGGCATCACGGGATGCGCCATCGCGCGGCAACTCGCGCGCTATGACCTATCCATTTGCATGGTCGAGGCGGCAAACGATATTGCGCTGGGCGCATCGAAGGCCAACGGCGGCCTGGTGCACGCCGGCTACGATCCGGTGCCGGGCACGGTTAAGGCGCAGGTCAACGCTCGTGGTTGCGAGTTGTACGGTGCGTGGGCGCAGGAGCTGGGCTTTCTGTTCTGCCGCACCGGGTCGATGGTGTTGGGCTTTAACGACGAGGACCGCACGCATCTGGAGCAGCTGCAGTGCAACGGCCATATCAACGGCGTGCCCGAGCTGTCGATCGTCGGACCCGACCGCATCCACGAATTAGAGCCGCGCGCCAGTGCCGATGCAACGTGCGCGTTGTGGTGCCCTTCGACCGGTTACGTTGACCCGTTTGAAGTGGCCATTGCCGCGCTGGAAAACGCGGTTGCCAACGGCGTGACATTTATGCGCTCCGCACCGGTGGAGGCAATTGAAGCTGTCGGCTCGGATGAAGGAGCCGCGCGCTTTACGCTGGCGACCCCCGCTGGCAACGTGCGCTGCCGCTACCTGATCAACGCCGCGGGCAACGGCGCCGCCGTCATCTCGCATATGGCGGGCGCCGAGGAGTTCCAGATGGTCTGGCGTCAGGGCAACATCGTGGTGCTGGACAAGGAGCCGCGCACGCTCATGCCGCTCTACCCCGTGCCGACGCCGGTGTCGAAGGGCGTTATCGTGACGGGCACCGTGCACGGCAACACCGTGATCACCGCGACGGCCGCCGTGCGCGAGCCGGGCGACACGCAAACCTATGCGAGCGATGTAAACGCGCTGCTGACAGGTGCACGCAAGCTGGTGCCCGATCTGGATACGCGCCGCGTGGTGCGCGCATTTGCCGGCGGGCGTCCGGTCATTCAAGGAACGAACGATTTCTTTATTGGACAGTCGGCCGTGGTGCCGGGGCTTTTCCAGGCGGCGGGCATTCAGTCGCCGGGTGTGGCAAGCGCGCCGGCCATTGCCGAGCGCATGGAGCTTGTGATGCGTGAGGCGGGCGTGGAGCTGCACGAGCGGGCGGACTGGAACCCAATTCGCCGCGCGCCGGACGACTTTGACCGTGCACCGCTGGCGCGCAAGGAGGAGCTGATCGAGTCAAATCCCGCGTGGGGGCAGATCGTCTGCCGTTGCGAGACGGTGCCCGAGGCCGAGATTGTGGCCGCGATCAGACGCCGCCCGGGCGCGGTTTCGGTCGAGGGCGTCAAGCGACGCTGCCGTGCCGGCATGGGTCGGTGTCAGAGCGGCTTTTGCCAGAGCCGTGTGGTGGCGATTCTTGCCCGAGAGCTGGACTGCGACCCCAGCGAGGTGTTGTTGGAGGACGCAGGTTCTTGGCTGGTTGAGAGACCGCTGAAGGGGGTGCGCTAGGATGGCGACGTTTGATATACGCGATGGACGAGCGAAGGCGAGCGCCGTGGCAACGCAAGCCTTCGACGTGGTCGTCATCGGAGGCGGCCCCGCCGGTATGGCGGCCGCGCTTGCCGCGCATAAGGCCGGCGCACGCGTGGCCATCGTGGAGCGCGAGCAGCACCTGGGCGGCATCCTGCGCCAGTGCATCCACCCCGGCTTTGGCCTGTCGCACTTTAAACAGGAGCTCACCGGCCCCGAGTACGCGCAGCGCTTTATCGAACAGGTGCACGCAACCGACATTGCGCTGTTCCTGAACAGCATGGTGCTTGGGATTGATTTAGGCGAGCTTACGGAAGACACCGCGGTCCATACCGTCACGCTCATGAGCCCTGCCGGCATGCTGCGGCTCACCGGGCGTGCGGTCGTCCTTGCCATGGGGTGCCGCGAGCGCACCCGCAGCGAAATCAAGATTCCCGGCAGCCGTCCCGCCGGCGTGTTTACGGCCGGCCTGGCGCAGCGATACATCAATATCGAAAACCTCAAACCCGGCTCACGCGCGGTCATTTTGGGCTCGGGCGACATCGGGCTGATCATGGCGCGCCGCTGCACGCTCGAGGGCATCTCGGTCGAGGGCGTGTACGAGCTCATGCCGTACGCCAACGGCCTGCGCCGCAATGTGAAGAACTGCCTGGACGATTTTGGCATTCCGCTGCATCTGTCCACCACGGTCACGCGCGTGATTGGGCACGACCGCGTGGAAGCCGTCGAGGTGAGCCAAGTCGACGAGCGCCTGGCGCCCATTCCGGGGACCGAGCGCATTGTTCCGTGCGACACGCTACTGCTTTCGGTGGGCTTGATTCCCGAGAATGAGCTTTCGGTTGCCGCGGGCGTAGAGCTTGACCCACGCACGCGCGGCGCCGTGGTGGACCAGAGCCTGCAGACGGGCGTGCCGGGTATCTTTGCCTGTGGCAACGTGCTGCACGTGCACGACCTGGCCGACAACGTGACGACCGAGTCCGAGAAGGCTGGCGCAGCTGCAGCGGCGTACGCGCTGGGGACCGGCGCGGGCACCGTTCCGGACTGCGAGCTCACGATCTCCCCTGCCGGCATCGCGGGCTACGCGCTGCCGGGACGCATTACGGCTGTGGCACTCACCAAGCTCAATTTCCGCGTGCGCCGACCCGTCGACGCCGCCCGCGTGAGGATCTTGGCCGACGGCGAGGAACTGTTCGCCGGCAAGGTCCGCACGTTTAAGCCGAGCGTTATGGAAAGCTTCCCACTGCCGGCAAAGGTGATTCAGCGCGCACTCGACCTAGGTGCTAGCGAAATTGTCCTGTCCGTCGACCCCGTTGAGGAGGCGTAAGGCCATGAGCACGAATGCGACCGAGACGCTGCAGTTCAACTGCACCACTTGCCCATCCGAATGCCTTCTGACCGTAGAGGTGGAGCGCGATGCCAACGGTGCCGTGACAGCGGTGCGCTCCGTGACCGGCAACAGCTGCCCGCGCGGCGACAAGTTCGCACACCAGGAACTCACCTGCCCCATGCGCGTGCTCACCACCACCGTGGCTGCATCCAGCGGCGATGAGGCGCTGCTGCCCGTGCGCACGGCCGAAGCCATCCCGCTGGCACTCCACGCCCAAGCCATGGACCTCATCCGAGGCCTAGTCGTCGACGCCCCCATCCACATGGGCGACGTCGTGCTAGAGAACCTCCTCAATACCAATATCGACCTCATCGCCAGCATGAACATCGACCCAGTCTAAGCAGCGCATTTAGAACGGGACTTCATCCCCCTCTGCAGCTGCGGTGGAATAGTTCCTGTTTTAGGCCATTACCCCGGCAAACAGGAACTATTTCACCGCAACTTATGTGGGGGCGCTTGGGATACCATGGTGGCAGCCTAGCGAAAGGATGTTTCATGGCACATGTCGATGACCAGCGTGTGGCGCGCGTGCTCGATGTGCTCGAGGCTCAGCACCCCGGCGCACAGCTGCTCGTAAACGACCCGTGGTCGATTTATTACCTGACCGGCTTTTATGCCGATATGTTCGAGCGTTTTTGCGGCGTGCTGCTCGCGCGCAATGCCGAGCCAGTAATCCTTGTCAACGCGCTGCATCAGCTGCTCGAGTATGACAATGCCCGCGTCGCCTACCACACCGATACCGACGTCGTGGCCGACGCCATCGCTCGCGAGGTCGATCCGACCAAACCACTCGGTATCGACACCGTCATGCGTTCCGGCTTTTTGATGCCGCTCATGGAGCGCCACGCCGCAAGCGAGTTTTTCCTGGGCGACTTTGCCGTCACCGCAGCGCGCACCCACAAGGATGCCGCCGAGCAGGAGCTGATGCGCGCGTCCTCGGCCGACAACGACGCCGTGATGGCCGACGCCATCAAACTCGTTCACGAGGGCGTGACGGAGCGCGAAATTGCCGACCAGATGCTCGGTCTGTATCGCAAGCACGGCTGCGAGGGCTTTAGCTTTCCGCCCATCGTGAGCTTTGGCGCCAACGCCGGCGACCCGCATCACGAGCCCGACGACACCGTGCTCAAGCGTGGCGACGTGGTACTGTTCGACATTGGCGGACGCCGCTGCAACTACTGCTCGGACATGACGCGCACGTTCTTTTGGGGCGAGCCGGACGAGGAGACGGCGCGCATCTACGACATCGTGCGCCGCGCCAACGAGGCCGCCGAGGCGCTCATAGCACCGGGCGTTCGCATGTGCGACCTGGACCGTGCCGCGCGCGACGTGATTGAGGGCGCGGGCTATGGGCAGTATTTTACGCATCGCCTGGGCCACTCGATCGGCCTGCAGGACCACGAGCCGGGCGACGTTTCACTCGTCAACGAGCAGGTCGTGGAGCCAGGCATGACGTTCTCCATCGAGCCGGGCATTTACCTCCCCGGCCGCACCGGCGTCCGCATCGAGGACCTAGCCCTGGTGACCGAGAACGGCGTCGAGATTCTCAACGCCTACCCCCACGATCCGCTCCGCCTAGACTAGGCAATGCGGCAAAGGGGCAGCCCCTTTGCCGCATCCCACCAATACCGCGCCACAAAAACGGCCTATCTACTACGTTTAACCCGCATGGGTCGACCATAACCGAGTTTTCGCAAAATACGCAAGCCGTCTACCTGCGGTTTTAATTTCGCGATGTTCCGTATGGTCAAGGGTGACCAGTCAAACGTAGTAGATAGCCCCATTTCGTGACAAGCGAGTCAACTCGGGGTACAGGGCAGCTAAAAAAGCCCCGTCCCAAATTGGCTGCTTTTGAGTTGCGGTGATATACGGACTGTTTGAGGCTTCTGGCTTGTAAAACAGTCCGTATATCACCGCAACTGCTGAGGGGATGGGTTAGCGCAGCAGGCCGGCTACTTCGCCGGCTAGGGTGATGGTGCCGGCTGCCACAAAGGGCTCGTTTGCTGCATCGAAAGCAGCAAGGGCCTCGGGAACGCTCGGGTACACGCCTGCGAGCTTATCGGCGTCCACCAGGGCGGCGAGCTCCTCTGCCGGCAAGGCGCGATCGGAATCGGTCTGGGTCACGACCACGCGCGGGAAGGCCGGAATCAGCACGTCAACGATACCCGCCACGTCCTTGTCTGCCAGCGCAGCGCACAGCAGCGTGGGGCGATTTTCCACGCACGGATCGATCTCGTCCAGCGCGCTCACAAAGTTCTCGCAGCTCTGAGGGTTATGGCAGGCGTCGATCAGCTTGAGCGGACCAATTCCCAGCACATCAAATCGACCCGGTGTGGGGCAGCCCATAAGCGAAGCATCCAGTGCCTCGTGGTCGAGCTCGCGGCCCAGATACCCCTCGCAAAGCATAATCGCGCACGCGGCATTCTGCGGCTGATAGGCCGGCTTGACCATGCTCGACGTATAGATCGCACGCGGCGTGGTGCAGCTAAACTCAACCGTATCGCCCACGTGCTCCGGCACCTTGGTCGTGGCATGGTTCACCACCAGCGGCACAATGCCGCACTCGCGAAAACGGGCATCCATCACGCGCTGAACACTCGCCTCATGCGTGCCCTCGCCCAGAACAACCAGGCGTCCGGGCTTAATGACCGCAGCCTTCTCCCCCGCAATGGCCTCGAGCGTATCGCCCAAAATACGTGTGTGATCGAGTCCGATGCCCGTGATGGCAACGGCGACGGGATCGGTCGCGCTTGTGGCATCCCAACGCCCGCCCATGCCAACCTCGAGCACGGCAACATCCACCGCAGCCTCGGCAAACACCACAAGCGCTGCGGCCGTCAGCAGGTCAAACGGTGTGATGGAATAGGCACGCTCCCCCGCTGCCACACGACGGGCATTCACTCGATGCCCCGCCTCAACAGCGGCCGAAACGCCACGGGCAAACGCCTCATCGCTCACAACGCGCCCGTCAACCTCCATGCGCTCGGGATAGCGCACCAGCTGCGGCGACGTATACAGCGCGGTCTTGAGCCCCTCGCCACGAAGAATGGCAGCCGAAAAACGCGTAGTCGAAGTCTTGCCATTGGTGCCGGCAACCTGAATGCAATCGAAATACTCGTCCGGACGCCCCAGCTCATCGAGCATATCGACAACCGTCTCAAGCAGAGGACCAGCATCCCCAGAAATCCGCCCCGTATCAGCAGCAAGCCCAACAGCCTCATCAAACGAAAGCAACTCAAACGAGAAAGGAACGACATACGACCCAGAACGCTTAGCCATAACCCAAAGTCCCCCATAACAGAAAAAGAGGCTCATCAAAAAGAATGAGCCCCTCGCGTTGACAATTTCAGCCTTTACCCGATTGCAGCAAGATCAAGGCCACAACCCAGTGGCCCCAACACGCCAGATGCAAACAACCACGTAAACGAACTAGGAGCGGCCCGATGCTTTGCCCGCCGCAAGTTCCGCACGCAAAGGACAGCACTTAATGTGCTGTCCGTCTTGCGCAGGACTGTTCGCAGCGGAGAGCAAAGCATCGGGACGCGCCCCCAAGTTAGACCTACGAGAAGTCAGCAACCTGAGCAGTCAGCGCCGCCAGGATCTCCTTGAGCTCAGCTGCACGGTCCCTCTTCTTCTGGACCACCGCAGGCGCGGCCTTGGCCACAAAGCCCTCGTTGGCGAGCGTCTTCTCGCAGCCGGCGAGCTCCTTCTGGGCCGCGGCGATCTCCTTCTCCAGGCGCGCCTTCTCGGCCGAAAGGTCGACCTTGCCCTCGAGCACCACAAAGACCTCGACGCCGCTGTCGACCACGGCGATGCTCGCAGCCGGCTTCTCAACGTCAGTACCCATGACGAGCGAAGCGGTGTTGGCCAGCGGCTCGATGGTCGAGCGCAGGCTCTCGAGCTTCTCGATATCCTCGGCACCGGCGCGCACGACCACGTCGAGCTCGACCTTGGGGCTCAAGCGGTAACGCGAACGCGTGGCGCGGGCGGCGGAAACGACGGTGCGGCACAGCTCAAACGCGCGCTCAGCGTCCTCGTCGACGTACTTGACGTAGTCGGCGGGCTCAGGCCACTTGGCGATCATGAGCGCCTCGGCGCGGTCAACGTTGCCCTCGGCGTCCAGATCGAGCACGCTCGCCGGCATGTTGTCCCAGATCTCCTCGGTGACAAACGGCATAAGCGGGTGCATCAGGCGAATGGAGGTGTCGAGCACAAAGATCAGGTTGCGCTGCGCCTGCAGACGGCCCTCGCCCTTCAGGCGGGCCTTGGTGACCTCGACGTACCAGTCGCAGACCTCGTTCCAGAAGAACTGCTGCACGCCGCGGGCCATGTCGCCAAAGGTGTAGTTCTCGATGCCCTCGGTGACCATCTTCACGGCCTTGGCCAGGCGGCTGAACATCCAAGCGTCGGCCGGCGTCTCCACGACAGGCCCGCCGGGCGTGTAGCCCTCCATGTTCATGAGCAGGAAGCGGCTAGCGTTCCAGATCTTGGTCACAAACGACTTGGCCTGCTCGGTACGCGGACTGTCGATAAGCTTCTTGGTCTTCTTGTCGATGTTCGCGTCGAACTTAACATCCTGGTTGTTGGTGCACAGAGTCAGCAGGTTGTAGCGCATGGCGTCGGCGCCGTACATGCCAATGAGGTCCATGGGGTCAACGCCGTTGCCCTTGGACTTGGACATGCGGCTGCCGTCCTTGGCCAGAATCGTCGGGTAGATGACGACGTCCTTAAACGGCACCTCGTCCAGGAAGTACAGCGAGCTCATGACCATGCGGGCGACCCACAGCGCGATGATGTCGCGCGCGGTGACCAGCGCCGTCGTGGGGTGATGGCCCTCGAGCAGCTCCGGCTTTTGCGGCCAGCCCTGCGTGGCGAAGGTCCACAGCTGCGAGCTGAACCAGGTGTCCAACACGTTCTCGTCCTGGCGCACGTGATGACCGCCGCACTTGGGGCACACATCGGTGTCCTCGGTAAGGGCGTCCTCCCAGCCGCAGTCCTCGCAGTAGAACACGGGGATGCGGTGGCCCCACCACAGCTGGCGGCTGATGCACCAGTCCTTAAGGTTCTCCATCCAGGTGGTGTAGGTCTGCGTCCAACGCGCGGGGTGGAAGGTGACCTTGCCGGAGTTGACGGCGTCGAGCGCCGGCCCCTTGAGCTTGTCGACGGCCACAAACCACTGCTCGGACAGCCACGGCTCAAGCGCGGCGTCGCAACGGTAGCAGTGCATGACGGAGTGATCGAGTTCCTCGACATGATCGAGCAGGTCGTGCTCCTCGAACCACTTGATGACGGCCTCGCGGCACTCGTCGCGATTCATGCCGGTGAACTCGCCGTAGCCCTCGACGACCACCGCGTGCTCGTCGAAGATGTTGATCTGCGGCAGGTCGTGGGCCTGGCCCATGGCGTAGTCGTTGGGGTCGTGGGCCGGGGTGACCTTAACGAAGCCGGAACCAAAGTTGGCATCGACGTGCCAATCCTCAAAGATGGGGATCTCGCGGTCGACGATGGGAAGCTTGACGGTCTTACCCACAAAGGCGGCCTTCTCGGGATCCTTCGGGGAGACGGCGACGCCCGTGTCGCCGAGCATGGTCTCGGGGCGCGTGGTGGCGACGACGATGTAGTCCTGGCCGTTGACCGGCTCGGTCAGCGGGTAGCGCAGGTGCCACAGGTGGCCCTTCTCGTCCTTATATTCGGCCTCGTCGTCCGAGATGGCGGTGGTGCAGTTGGGGCACCAGTTAACGATACGCTTGCCACGGTAGATCAGGCCGTCGTGGTACCAATCGCAGAAGACCTTGCGCACGGCCTGTGCGTAATCCTCGTCCATGGTGAAGCGCTCGTTGTCGAAGTCGACGGAGCAACCCATGCGCTTAATCTGCTCGACGATGATGCCGCCGTACTCGTGGGTCCAGTCCCAGCAGGCGTCGACAAACTTATCGCGACCGATCTCCAGGCGGCTGATGCCCTCGCTCTTGAGCTTCTTGTCGACCTTGGTCTGCGTGGCGATACCGGCGTGATCGGTTCCGAGCACCCAGCGCGTGGACTTGCCGCGCATGCGGGCCATACGAATGATGGCGTCCTGGATGGAGTCGTCGGTAGCGTGACCCATGTGAAGCTTGCCGGTAACGTTGGGAGGCGGAATGGTGACGGTGCAGTCGCCCACGCCCTCACGACGCTTGTAGTAGCCGCCGTCGAGCCACTTCTGCAGGATCGCCGGCTCGTTGGTCGACGGATCGTAGTTCTTGGGCATTTCTTCCATATATCTCTCCCTTGCCCATCGGGGAGGAATGTAGGCCCGCCAGGGTCTGCATTCCTCCCCTTAGGTATCGATTACTTCAGTCTGATATGACTTCGCTGAGGCTTAAACAAACACACAGAATAACACAGGTAGTTGGGGTTATTGCGTATATATAAAATAGCCTCCGACCGCGGGTGGTCGGAGGCTATTTGCAAACACGCTTTAGGCTGGTTTAGCCGTAGATGCGCTGGGGCTGCTCTTCGCCCTTTACGGAGGCTTCGGTCACGATGACCTTGGAAACGCCCTCCTCGCTGGGGAGGTCGAACATCGTCTGCTGCAGCACGTCCTCGCAGATGGAGCGCAGGCCGCGGGCGCCGGTCTTGCGGGCGAGCGCCATGCGGGCGATCTCGTGCAGGGCGGCGTCCTCAAACTCAAGCTCAACTTCCTCGAGCTGGAACATCTTACGGTATTGACGCACCACGGCGTTCTTGGGCTCGGTCAGGATCGACACCAGGTCGTCCTCGTCGAGCGCCTGCGTCTGGGTGACGACAGGCGTACGTCCCACAAACTCGGGGATCATGCCAAAGGCGTTGAGGTCCTGCGGGAGCACCTGACGCAGCAGATCGTTCTCGTCGACCGAAGTGGGGCCGGCGATCTCGGAGTTAAAGCCCACGCCCTTGTTGCCCACGCGATCGGCGATGATCTTGTCCAGACCCACAAAGGCACCGCCGCAGATGAACAGGATGTTGGTCGTATCGATCTGCAGCAGCTCCTGCTGGGGATGTTTGCGGCCGCCGGTGGGCGGAACGCTTGCCACCGTGCCCTCAAGAATCTTAAGCAGTGCCTGCTGAACGCCCTCGCCCGAGACATCGCGGGTGATGGAGAGGTTTTCGGCCTTGCGGGCGATCTTGTCGATCTCGTCCACGTAGATAATGCCCACCTGAGCGCGCTCAATGTCACCATCGGCAGCGTTGATGAGCTTGAGCAGGATGTTCTCCACGTCCTCGCCCACGTAACCGGCCTCAGTAAGCGCGGTGGCATCGGCGATAGCAAACGGCACCTCGAGGATGCGCGCGAGCGTCTGGGCGAGCAGGGTCTTACCGGTACCGGTGGGACCGAGCAGCAGGATGTTGGACTTGGCGAGCTCCACCTCGTCCATATCATTGTCGAGCTGCGAGTCCAAGCCGTCGTCAAAGGCAGACACTGCGGCGCCGCCCTCGATCACGCGGCGATAGTGGTTGTACACGGCCACCGACATGGCCCGCTTGGCGTCCTCCTGGCCCATGACATAGGCCGAAAGCTCGTCATAGATCTCGTGCGGCGTCGGCACGTGCGTGATGACCTGGCGGTCGTCCTCGAGCTCAAAGCCCTCGGTCTCGGGGTCCACGGCCGGCTGGGATGCTGCCTGGCCGTGGTCGTTGAGGAAGCCCGGCAGCTTGCCGTTGCGGGCGGCGTCCATAAAGTCCGAAGCCAGCGACTCCTCAAGGATCTCGGAGCAGGCGGCGACGCACTCGTCACAGATAAAGATGTTGGTCGGACCCTTTACGAGGCGACGGACCTGGCCCTGCTCTTTTCCGCAGAAGGAGCAGCGGATGGGGTTGCCGTTCTCGTCAAAGTTGTCCTGCATGTTACCTGCCATCCTAGGCGTCCTTCGCGGCGAGATCGCGCGAGGTGACGATACGGTCGATCAGGCCGTAGTCGAGGGCCTCGGCAGCGGTCAGGTAGTTGTCGCGCTCGGTGTCGGCCTGGACCTTCTCGATGGGCTGGCCCGAGGCGTCGGACAGGATCTGGTTGAGCTCGCGGCGAGTCTTCTTGATCTCCTCGGCCACGATCTCGATCTCGGTCTGCTGACCCTGGGCACCGCCGCTGGGCTGGTGAATCATGACCTTGGAGTGCGGCAGGCAGAAGCGCTTGCCCTTGGCGCCGGCCGAAAGCAGCACAGCGGCCATAGACGCGGCCATACCGACGCAAATGGTCGAGACCTGCGGCTTAATGAAGTTCATGGTGTCCAGAATCGCCAGGCCGGAGTAGACCTCGCCACCGGGCGAATTGATGTAGAGCGAGATATCCTTCTCGGCATCCTGGCTCTCAAGATGCAGCAGCTGGGCAACGACCAGGTTGGCGCTGACGGAGTTGATCTCCTCGCCCAAGAAGATGATGCGGTCGTTGAGCAGGCGCGAATAGATATCGTAGCTGCGCTCGCCGCGCGGCGTCTGCTCGATAACGTATGGCACGAGGGCGGAATCGAACTTGGCGATCATACGCATCTCCATTTCTCTCTTGCGGACCAAATTGGTTCTAGATAAACGTACGGTGCCCGCATGCTATGCATTGGCTGGCACCGTACGAAGCAACCGGATAACCGGTGTATAACTTTACCCCATCACGGGCGCACCCATGCGCTCGCGGGCAAGGTGGCGAGAATTACTCGGCGTCCTTGGCGGTCTCGTCGACCTCGGTCACCTTGGCGTTCTCGACCAGGTGGTCGACGGCCTTGGAGCGACGGATGGACTCGCGGACGGCAGGCATGCGGCCATCGGCGATGAACTCGGCCTTGGAAGCCTCGACGTCCTTGACGCCGGCCTTCTCAAACTCGGCGTTGATGTCGTCCTCGGTAACCTCAATCTTGAGCTCACGGGCGAGGGCGTCCAGAGCCAGGGACTCACGGGCAACGTCGTTGGCCTGCTTGTGCAGGTCGCCGATGAACTGCTCCATGGTCAGACCGGAAGCGGGCAGCCAGGTGTCCAGGGTCATGCCGCGGGCAGCGAGGTTGGACAGGAAATTCTGGCCAAGCTCCTCAAAGACGGACTGCTCGTAGTCGGCATCCATCTCATCGAGCTGCAGGCGCTCGGCGAGAGCGGAGACGCAACGGTTCTCCTTCTCGGCCGGGAGGCGGGAAGCCTTGTCCTGCTCGATCTCGATCTTGATGGCGTCGCGCATGGCCTCGATGCTGTCAAAGCCAAAGTCGGACTTGACGAGCTCGTCGGTGAGCTCGGGGGTGTTGCGGACCTTGATGCCCTTGACGGTGACCTCGACGGTGTGGGTCTCGGCCTCCTCGCCCTCCTCGACCTCGTCGGTCCAGGTGACGGTCTTGACGTCGTCAACGTTAGCGCCGATCAGGGCCTCGTTGAACTCCTTGGGGTTGCTGTCGCTACCGGCGATGAGCAAGCGGCCCTCGGCGGCGAAGTTGTCGGCGTTCTCGACGGCCTTGAGGTCGACGGTCACATAGTCGTCAGCCTCGACGGCGCGACCCTCGACGTCCTCGAAGGTGGCACGGTAGTTGAGGAGCATCTCGACCTGGTTGTTGATCTCGGACTCGGTGACCTCCGCGGGGGGCATCTCGATCTCGACGGCGTCGAAGGAGGAGAGCTCAGCAGCAGGACGCAGGGAGAACTCGACGGTGTAGGTGTAGTCCTCGTGATCCTTGGCGAGGTCGAGCTCCTTGTAGTCACCGTTCTTGGTGGGGACGATGTCCAGCTCGTTGAGGACGGCGGGCTCGTTGGCGGCGATCAGGTCGTTGGTGGCCTGAGCGAGGGTAGCCTCGGCGCCAAGAGCGGAGTCGATGACCGGACGGGGGGCCTTGCCGGCACGGAAGCCCGGGAAGCGGTACTTCTTGGCGGTATCCTTGTAGGCCTTCTTGATCGCGGCGTCGACGTCGGCGGCCGGGATGGTGACCGTAGCGGTGAGCTTGGCGTCCTTGACGTCAGAAGCGGTGATGTTCAACACGTTCCTCCTCATACTGCCCAGCTTATCTGAGGTGCTGGTACCTTTATGCAACAAAGTGTCGCGACGGCGTGAGCCGACGCAGGTGCGATGGTGCGGGCGAAAGGACTCGAACCTTCACGGGAATCCCACCAGAACCTAAATCTGGCGCGTCTACCAATTCCGCCACGCCCGCATGAGCGCACAGACTAGGAATGATAGCAGATACGAACGGCAAGCGCACGCACACGTTTTTAGCTCACGACCTCACCATGAGTGCAAAAGGCGGGACGAGTTGCCCCGCCCCGCCAATTACGACTTGTTCGCTGACCTGTTACTCCCCCAGCAGGGCCTTCTCGGGCGTGATGGGCAGCGAGCGAACCTGATGTCCGGTGGCGTGTGCCACGGCCGAGGCAACGGCGGCGAGCGGCGTGTTGATGACGACCTCGCCGATCGACTTGGCGCCAAACGGGCCCGTCGGCTCGTAGCTCGGCTCAAAGGCCACGCGAATGCTGCCGATATCCAGGCGCGTGGGCAGCTTGTAGCTCATAAAGTTGCCGGTGCGCAGGCGGCCGCGGTCGTCATGCTCGACGATTTCGTAGAGCGCATGGCCGATGCCCTGGGCAATACCGCCCTCGGCCTGGACGCGCGCGAGCGCCTCGTTGATCACGGTGCCGCAGTCAACGGCCGCGGCGTAATCCACCACGGTCACCTTGCCGGTGGCCTTGTCGACCTCGACCTCGGCAATGCCAGCCATAAACGGCGGAGGCGAAACGGGCAGGCAGGCAGAGGCATGCGAGGTGAGCGCGTCGCCGCCTGCGATGTTCTTGACGCACAGGTTGGCAAAGTCGCGCAGCGTGAGGTAGCGGTTCTGCTCGCGCGCGGCACGTTCGTCGGACAGGCGCACGTACTGGCCATCGAAGACCACATCGGCGACGTCCACGTCCCACATCTGGGCGGCCTTGGCGCAGATCTTCTCACGCAGCTCGGTCGCGGCGTTCTTGGCTGCCAGACCTGTCACGTACGTGCCCGAGCTCGCGTACGAGCCGGCGTCAAACGGTGACACATCGGTGTCCACGCCGCGTACCACAATGAGCGAGCTCTCCACGCCCAGCTCCTCGGCGGCAATCTGCGCCAAGATCGTATCGACGCCCATGCCGTTATCGGTGGCGCCGGTGCCGATGGTAATGAAACCGTCCTCTTCCAAGCGCATGTCGATGCCGGCGATATCCACGTTGGAAATGCCCGAGCCCTGCATGGTGAGCGCGCAGCCCAGAGCACGCACGCGGTCGCCCAGGTCAACGGCCAGCGGCTTGTCGCGCCAGCCGATCATGTCCATCGCGCGTAGCAGGCAGCGGTCGAGCGCGCAGGCGTTGAGCTTTTCGTTGTAGTACTGCGGCATGATCTCGCCCTCGCGCACGATGTTCTTAAGGCGCAGGTCGGCGGGGTCCATGTGCAGCATGTCGGCAAGCTCGTTGACGGCGCTCTCCACGGCAAACTGGCCCTGGGTGGCACCGTAGCCGCGATACGCGCCGCCGCGGTTGGTATTGGTGTAGACGGCGTCCCAGCTAAAGCGGCTCGCCTTCACATGGTTGTAGATGGGCAGGCTCTTGTGGCCCGAGAGGCCGATCGTCGTGGTGGCATGCTCGCCATAGGCGCCGGCGTTGGACAGCGTATGTAGGTCGATGGCCGTGATGGTGCCGTCGTTCATGGCGCCCAGCTTAACGGTCATCTGCATCTGGTGGCGCGAGTTGCCCGCGGTGATGGTCTCCTCGCGGGTATAGCAGCAGTAGCTCGGACGGCCGGTCTGCTGGGTAACGAATGCCACGAAGATCTCGCAGCAGCCCGTCTGCTTGGAGCCAAAGCCGCCGCCGATGCGCGGCTTAATGACCTGCACCTGCGACTGCGGAATGTCGAGCGACTGCGCGACCATGCGGCGCACGTGGAAGGGCACCTGCGTAGAGGTGGTCACCGAAATACGCCCGAACGCGTCGGTCGTCGCGAAGGCGCGAAAGGTCTCCATGGGTGCGGTCTGCGTGGCCTGGCTGGTGTAAGTGCGGGTAAAGACAATGTCGCTCTGGGCGAAGGCCTCGTCCAGGTTGCCAAAATCGCTGGTACCGCTGCACACCAGGTTGCGAGCAACGTCGCCGCCCTGCGGGAACATAAAGGTCACGTCGCCCTCGGGGTGGACCACGATGTCGTTATCGAGCGCCTTGGTAAAGTCGAGCAGCGGCTCGAGCACCTCATAGTCAACCTTGATGAGCTTGAGCGCCTTGTCGGCAGCCTCCTCGGTCTCGGCGGCGACGATCGCCACCTCCTCGTTTTGGTAACGGACGAGGTTCTCGAGAATTAGGCGGTCGTAGGGACTCGGCTGCGGATAGCTCTGGCCAGCGATGGTAAAGCGGCGCTGGGGCACGTCCTCATAGGTGTAGACGCCCACGACGCCGGGCACCTTCAGGGCGCGCGACGTATCGATGGAGCGGATCTTGGCGCGGGCATACGGGCTGCGCTTGAGTTTGACAATGAGCGCACCGGCGGGCACCATATCGCCGGTGTAGACGGGACGACCCTCGAGCAGGGCCTTCGAGTCCTTCTTGGGCTGCTTCTTGGTGATCTGCTTGTACGCGACACCGTCGGAGCTCGTCTCGTTGACGGGCAGCTCGGGCATCTCAAAGCCAACCTGCACGCCAGACTCATTGAGGAAGCGCACGATGGCGCGCAGCTGGCTCTCGTAACCGCTGCAACGGCAGAGGTTGCCGGCGAGCTGGCGCGAGAGTTCCTCGCGCGTGGCGACGAGGCTCGGGTCCTCCTTGGCGGCGCGGGCAAGCGCCAGCACGTTCATGATGAGGCCGGGGGCGCAAAAACCGCACTGTTCGGCGCCTTCGGCAGCCATCGCACGGGCCAGCGCCTCGGATTCGGCCTTGAGGCCCTCGAGCGTGGTGACGGAGCGGCCCTCAACGCGCGCGGCGGGAACCGAGCAGCTCAGCACCGGGTCGCCGTCGAGCCACACCGTGCACAGGCCGCAGTTGGTGGTCTCACAGGCGCAGCGCACCGACGCGCAGCCCTGCTCGCGCAGCAGCGCAAAGAGCATGGTGTCGGGGGCAATCTGAACCTTGACCTTGCGGCCGTTGAGCGTAAAGGAAAGATCGATGAGTTTGGCAGCCATTAGCGCACCTCACTAGAATCGACGCCGGGCACGCGGCGGCAGGAATACTCGTCCGTGGCGAACTTAGGCACTTGCACGGTCTCGAGCTCGCGGGCAAGCGCGGCCGAAAGCTCGATGCCGGCGGCGCGACGCAAAGCCTGGATGGCGAGCGGGGCCGAGATGCGACGGCGGTAGTCTGCCGAGCCCCACAGGTTGGTGCCGTAGCTCAGCGCGCGTACGGACGCGGCCAGGGTGCGCAGCTCGTCCTCGGAAGGCTGCTCGGCGGCAAGGCCGCATGCCTCGCCCTGCAGCAGAGTCGCGCGCAGCGGGCGGGCACCCACGGTGACATGCCAGCTGTTGTCCCACCAGGCGGCGGTGACGTTTAAGGAGGGGAAGTCGGTCGCGGCCTTGCGCACGGCCTCGTAGCTCGCACGGTAGTCGTGCTTGACGACCACGATGTGCTCGATCACGTCGCGCACGTAACCCATGTCCACGAACTCGGCGAGCGGCACGCGGCCGGCGCCCGTCAACTCAACATAGGAATCGAGCGCGAGAAAGGCGGAGAGAACGTCCGAGAAGCCAAAGCGGCCGTAGATGCTGCCACCCACCGTGGCGGTATTGCGCAGCTGCACGCCCACGATATCGTGGACGGCGAACTCAAAGACGTTGTTGACAAGCGTGTTGAGCTCGACATGGCGCTCGAGCTGGCGCAGGGTGCACATGGCGCCGATGCGAAACTCGGTCTCGGTCTCCTCGATCTGATCGAGTCCGCAGGCAGAAAGGTCAATCGCCGTCGCCACGCGACGCGAACCCAGGCGCATCCAGATGCCGCCGCCCACAATCTTGTTGTTGCGGTTCTTCTGTAAGAGCTCATAGGCTTCGGCCGCGTTTCCAACACGGACGTAGGTACCGAACTTGAGCACGTTCTCCCCCATCTCTTCACTTGTCCAGTTCTTTTAAGTGTACCAAACGAGGGGCCGCACACCGTTTTAGGACAAAATCCACCCACCCATCCATAACTTGCGGTGATATACGGACTGATTAGCCGTTCTGGGACGCAAAACAGTCCGTATATCACCGCAAGTTATGAGGAGTCCTCCGGGATAGAAAAGGCTCCCAGCCAGATAGCTGGGAGCCTCATCGCATGCTATGTCGAGCGAAGATTTAGCAGACGCCCTGGGCGAGCATAGCGTCGGCGACCTTCAGGAAGCCGGCGATGTTGGCGCCCATGACGAAGTTGCCCTCCTGGCCGTACTCCTTGGCGGTGTCGTCCACGTTGTGGAACATGCCGCGCATGAGCTGCTCGAGCTTGCCGTCGACCTCCTCGAAGGTCCAGGACAGGTGCTCGGCGTTCTGGCTCATCTCCAGGCCGGACACGAGAACACCGCCGGCGTTGGCAGCCTTACCGGGCATAAAGGCGACGCCGTTCTCCTGGAAGTAGGTCGTGGCCTCGATGGTCGTGGGCATGTTCGCGCCCTCGCCGACCACCTTGCAGCCGTTGGCGACGAGTGCCTGGGCGTCCTCGAGCAGCAGCGTGTTCTCGCGAGCGCAGGGCAGCGCGATATCGCAGGGAAGCTGCCACACGCCGCGGCCGTCGCCCTCGTGCCACACGGCGTTGGGCTTCTCGTCAACGTACATAGCGAGCGTAACGCCCTTGTCGTGGCCAGAGCGCTTCTTGTTGTAGATGTGCTCGAGCACGGTGTAGTCGATGCCGTCGGGATCCTCGACCCAGCCGTGGGTATCGGAGCAGGCGAGCACCTTGCCGCCGAGCTGAGTGACCTTCTGGACCGCGTAGATAGCGACGTTGCCGGAGCCGTGAACGACGACGTTCTTGCCCTCGAAGGAGTCGCCGCGGCTCTTGAGGTACTCGTCCACAAAGTAGGCCAGACCGTAACCGGTGGCCTCGGTACGGGCGAGCGAGCCGCCAAAGGAGAGGCCCTTGCCGGTAAGAACGCCGGTCCACTCGTTGGTCAGGCGCTTGTACTGACCGAACAGGTAGGCAACCTCGCGGCCGCCAACGCCCAGGTCGCCGGCGGGAACGTCGGTGTTGGGGCCGATGTGGCGATAGAGCTCGGTCATGAAGGACTGGCAGAAGTGCATGATCTCGTTGTTGGACTTGCCCTTGGGGTCAAAGTCGGAGCCGCCCTTGCCGCCGCCCATGGGAAGGGTGGTCAGGCTGTTCTTGAGGATCTGCTCCAGGCCCAGGAACTTGAGCATACCCAGGGTGACCGTCGGGTTAAAGCGCAGGCCGCCCTTGTAGGGTCCAATGGCAGAGTTGAACTCGACGCGATAGCCGCGGTTGACCTGAACCTTGCCCTGGTCGTCGACCCAGGGAACACGGAACATGACGATGCGCTCGGGCTCGACGAGGCGCTCCAGCAGGGCGGCCTCCTCGTACTCGGGGTGGGCGTCGAGCGCCGGCTGGATGGTGCCGAGGATCTCGGTCGCGGCCTGGATGAACTCAGGCTGCTCGGGATAGCGGGCCTTGAGCTCTTCGAGAACTTTCTGCGTGTAGCTCATGCTTCCTCCAATGATGGGAAACGAAAAATGTTGATCGCGGCACCCTATGCGCCGCGAACTTTATCGAGTATGGATAATATCGCACTGTTGCGGGAAAGTTTCGCATAAGCAGACGGGCAGATGTTTCGTTTTGATTACGATGCAGGTAGAAGCGTTTTTGAGTGCCTGACATGCAAAACCCGTGTTTCAAACCTGTTTCGTCCACGTGTTCCAAACCACAACAAAGGCGCCTGTCCCCAATGTGGTGGTGTGGTGGTTAGAGGACGAGCTGATGGTAGTCGGCGGGGGTTATGCGGCCCTCGGTGGCGGCGCGGAAGGCGGCGAGAGCATCGCCCGAGAACGGCATGGCCCAGCACAGCCCGCAGCCAGCGGTGATGGAGCCGGGCAGCGGCATGATGCGCCCGGGCACGCCGGCATCCAGGCAAAGCTGCTCGCACTCCATCACATCGAAGGTGCTGTCGAACGAAACGATAATCTTGCGCTCGTGGTCGAGGGCATCACCGGACGGGCCTTCGCGATGTGCCTCGCGATACGCCGCGGCGGCCGCTTCCTCTTCCGCAGTATGTCCACAGCCACCGCAGCCGCAGGTACAGGGCTCGGAACCATCGCAAGTGCAAGGCTCTCCCGTGTCGGGACAAATATCGTGAGACATGGCAACTCCAATCGTCTAGGCGAGTAACTCGGCCGCCGCAAACTCCTCGGGCGTATTGACGTTTTCGAAGCAGAGCGTCGAGCCCGCGGCCTTAACGATCTGCGGTTCATCCATATAACCAGCCTGAACGCGATTGATCAGGCAGCGAATGCGCTGGCGGTCGCAGGCGAGCAGCTCATGGGCGGCCGGCGCACACGCGTCACGGCGCCAGACGGCGCAAAGCGGCTCAATCCCCCGCTCCTCGCACGGCACGCACACGTCGAGCGCCTCGGCCTCAACACGATCGGCGAGCGCGCCGATGAGTTCCGGCGAGACAAACGGCATATCGCAGGCGACGATCGCCACGAACGGCAATCGCGCCGCGGCCAACGAGCTCGCGATGCCGCGCATCGCACCCGCCGGCCCCTCAAGGTCCGACACTATTCGCGGCACCAGACCGCCAAACGTGCGCTCCTCAAGATAGGCAAGCTCGCTGGGGCGCGAAGTCGTCACGACCAACTCGCCGGCAACTGTCGCCAGCCGACCCAGCACGCGCTCGATGAGCGGTTCGCCGCAAAACGTCATGCGCGCCTTATCGCGGCCCATGCGTGAGGACAGCCCGCCCGCTTGGACGACGCAAGAAAGATCGACCCGTCTTACGATAGTCATACGGCAAAACACCTCCATCGGCATGCTCGAAACCCGACACACGAAGCCAGATACCGTCGCCGATAAAGCGGGCGGCACGGCAAACCCACGCAAAAACAAAACAGCGCCTTTGCGGCACGCAGCAAGACCGCGAGCACAAAAGCGCTGGTAGCGTATGGCGGGAACGTATGTGAATCGAACACATCCAAGACGTTTTGCACGCCTCGCAACGGTTTTGAGGACCGCGGAGCCCACCGGAGCCCATCCGTTCCCAAGTGCGGCGGTATTTTACCAAACCGAGCAGCCAATCTAGCGTAGGGACCTCAGGCCGCCGGCATCCTTGTCGAGGACTGTGAAGCGTACGGCATCCAGGTGCTCCAAGATGCTGATGGCACGTTTGCGCGACACGCCCAGGGCCTCGCGCAGCACGCTCGTGGTGGCAGCGCCGCCGGCTGCCTCAATGGCGGCGGCGACGAGTTCGCGCGCATGGGCCTCGGCGGTAGTGGACAGGGCAACGTCGCGTTCGACCTTAACGATCGAGCGGTTGAGCGAAAGCTCGCGCAGGGCACGCGTCATGGTGTCGTGGCCGAGCTGCAGCTGTTCGCCCACCTCGGGAAGCGCCGGTGCGTCCAGGCCGGTCTCGTCAAGCAGCGCGACAATGCGCTCGCAAGCCTCTCGCACCACGCGTGCCGCCGCGGCGGCCGAATGCGGATCGAATACCTCGGCGCCCTCGGCGGCGCACACGCCACGCGAGCAGCCCTCAGCAATCAGAGCCGAGGCAACGCCTTCATCAGCGGCAGGCCACGCAGCATGGGCAACGGCGCCAGGCGTAAAGCCCGTCTCCTTGGGAGCCGCCGCGTGCATGGCTGACAGGGTCGCCGCAAGGGCATCCATCGCTGCGTCGAGCACCACGGCGTCCGCCAAGAGGCCCGCATCGCCCGCGGCAAGCTTGCGAACGGAGCCCTGCGCCACCAATCCGCGCAGTGCGGCATCGGCCTCGCCGACACCAAGATCCAAAGCCTCGGCAACATCAACCGTCGTAACCGGCAGCGTCTGTAGCGCCAGCCAAGCGCCCACACCGCCCGCGATATCGCCGGACTCGATTGCCACATACAGCGCACGCTCTCCTTCGGCAAGCTCGCGCGAGCGACGGCAGCGCGAAAGCAGCACACGCCCGCCACCAATAAGCATCACGGGCGAATAGGACAGCACCACAGCATGGTCCCCGGCACGCAGCGGCAGCGCGTTTTCCAAGCGCACCTGAACAATACGGGTCTCGCCCACCGCCATGGGGGCCTCGCCCTCCATGAACATGATGCGGCCGACAACCTCGGCCGTGCCGGCCATCACATGCACACGCGCGCCCGACTCGAGCACGCGCGGCTTGGCGCCCTCGCGACCCAGGTAGGTGAACGTCATCATAAAGCGCAACGTCTGACCAAAGCGGTCCGCCACGCCCAGCATCTCGCCACGGTCAAGCGCCGCGACACCGTCACCAACCAGGTTGAGCGCCACGCGTTGCCCAGGCAGCGCGCGCGGCGTATCGCCATGCACCTGAATCCCGCGGACACGGCAGACCGTACGTGACGGCAAAGCCATCAGCTCGTCGCCCACCGCAACCGGCGCATCGTGCAACGTTCCCGTCACCACGGTACCGGCGCCCTTGATCGTAAAGCAGCGGTCAATCGGCAGGCGCGGCGCGGCATCACTCCGCTCGACACGGTCGCGGCAGGCATCCCAGCAGGCACTTACCTGCTCGTCGAGCGCAACCAGCAGGTTATCGATTCCCGCGCCGGTCTTGGACGACACGGGCACAATCGGCGCACCCGCAAACACGGTACCCAACAAAAAGTCATCGACATCGAGCTCGGCAAGCTCGGTCATCTCGGCGTCGGCCAGGTCGCACATCGTCAGCGCGACCACCATATGCGTAACGCCCAACAGCTCCAGCACGTGCACGTGCTCGCGGGTCTGCGGCATCACGCCCTCAACGGCAGAGACCACCAGCACGGCCACGTCGATGCCTGTCGCACCCTGCACCATAGCGCGCAGGTAATGCGCGTGGCCCGGCACGTCGACAAGGCCAACGATCTTGCCGCTCGGCAGCGCCAGTTCGCCAAAGCCCAGCTCCACGGTCATACCGCGACGGCGCTCAACCTCCAGACGGTCGGGATTCTTACCGGTCAGCGCCTCGATCAGTGCCGACTTACCATGGTCGACGTGGCCCGCCGTGCCAACGATAACGGGACACTCCACCAACGCCTGAGCCTCACTCATCGTGCAACCGCCTTCTCAACGCAAGCGACGAGCGTCGATGCCGCCGTCTCGATATCGCGGTCGCCCACGAGCGTACGGACGTCAAACAAAATGCGATCGTGCGAAGTTCGCGTGACGACCGGCATGTCGAAGTCCTGGACAAGCGAGCGCTTGAGCGCGTCGACGGACAGGCGCCCGTCGACCGGGCAGACGGCCACGCACATGGTGGGCAGCTCCACGGTAGGCAGCGAGCCGCCACCGGGGGTCGACGATTCCTCGACGATCTCCACCTGAACGGCGCACGGGCAACCGGCCTTATCGAGCCCGGCGACCATACGATCGCGCAGCTTGCGGGCACGACCCTCCAGATGAGCCTGCGGGAGCGTGAGCATGTTGAGCACCGGCACCTCGCGATGGGCCACATCCGCCCCATCCATGTAGATGCGCAGTGTAGCCTCGAGCGCCGCCAGTGCGAGCTTACCCGGACGCAAGGCGCGCATAAGCGGATGTGACCCACAGGCCTGGACCAGGTCACGACGGCCCATGATAATGCCCGCTTGTGCGGCACCGAGCAGTTTATCGCCCGAGCACGACACCAAATCGAGCCCCGCCGCAACCGAAGCCGGCGTAGGCTCCTCGCCGCCGCGCACCAGGATGTCATCGGGCAACAGCGCGCCCGAACCCTGGTCCTCGTAGAACAGCAGACCATGCTTGTGGGCCAGGGCGGCGAGCTCCCTTGAGCTCACTTCCTCGTGAAAACCCTCGATGCGATAGTTGGAAGGATGGACCTTGAGGATCATCGCCGTATCGGGCGTGATGGCTTGCTCATAATCTGCCAGGTGCGTGCGGTTGGTGGCGCCGACCTCGACGAGTTTGGCGCCCGAAGCCGCCATGACATCGGGGATGCGGAAGCTGCCGCCGATCTCGACAAGCTCGCCGCGGCTGACGATAACCTCCTTGCCTGCGGCATGGGTCGCCAGCACCAGCAGTACCGCGGCGGCGTTGTTGTTGACCACGAGCGCGTCCTCGGCACCGGTGAGCGAGCGGATCAGCTGCGCGGCGTGCTCCTTGCGCGACCCGCGCGAACAAGTGTCCACACTGTACTCGAGCGTGCTGTACCCGCGCGCAACCTCGGCCACGGCCTTGGCGACCGACTTCGCGAGCGGGGCGCGGCCCAAGTTGGTATGGATGACCACACCCGTGGCATTAACTGCTGGGCGCAGGCTCGGCAGCGCAGAGCGATGCGCACGCCACTCGATGGCCGAGGCCAGGTCGCGCTTGGAACGCGGGGCGGCACCGGCACGAATCGCAGCGCGCTCCTCGTCGAGCTCGGCCGTCACGGCAGCATGGACCACCGCGTCGCAGGTCTCCCCCGCCGCCTTCACCACCGGCCACTCGGCAAGCAGCTCGTTGACGGAAGGAATAGCGCGCAGGCGGGCGCGTACCTCATCGGACATGTTCTGGCTATCGCTCATGTGCGGCCTTTCAAAACCAAAGGTGAATCAATCGTTCGAACGTCAAACTATCAGCCAATTCGATCGGCTGAGTCAATCAATCGTTATTATCCTCGCGCGCCGCGATCTTTTCCACACGAACGGCGTTTTCCTGGGTGAGCGCGGCACCCGTCAACGGGTCCCAGCGCAGCGGCGTATGGTCGAGCGGGCCCACACCCAAGGCTTGAACGCCACCGGCATCGGCGCCAAACGAACGCCCGCCGGGGGCGGCCGACGTAAAGATGCACGCCGGATGCAGATACGGCGTCGTCTCCACGCGCACGCGGTCGCGGCCCAAATCGCTCACGAGTTCGACGATCTCGCCGTCGGCGATGCCCATGTGTGCAGCAGCATCGGCATTCATCTGCACGGCATCCAGGTCCGATCCAGCCTCGGCGGCACCTTGGGCCGCAAGCCTGCGCGAGGTGTGCGACTCAAAGGGACGGTTGCCACTAATGAGGCGAAACATCCCCGGGCCGGGCTCCACCATGGGCGCAATCCAGTTGGGCACACGACCCATGCCGACTCGTTCCCATACGTCGCTTGCCAGCGCAATTTTGCCGCCGGCAAGCGGAATCACCGGCTCACCCGTGCGCGACGGCAGCGCCACGCCCGTATCGGCCCAGCCGCGCTCCTTGAGCTCGTCCAGATCGATCCCAAAAGGCGCCACCTGGGCAGCCGTCAGATCGTCAGACGTAAACTGGAAATACTCGCCCACGCCACACGCCTGCGCCAGACCGGCAAAAATCTCCCGACCGGGACGTGTGCCGTCATGCTGCACGGGCAGCACGGCGTTGCGGTAGAACACGCGCGAATCGTTGACGCCCACGACTGTGCCCACACCGCGGTCGGCCTCCAGATACGTCACGTCGGGCAGCACGAAGTCAGAAGCACGCGCCGTCTCGGACCAACGAATATCAATCGTCACAAGCAAGTCGAGCTGCTGCAAAATACCCAACCAAGCCTGTGCATTGCCATAGCCCGCACCGGGGTTACTGGCATAGACGATGAGCCCGCGCAAATCGCCGGCAAGAATCGACTGACCGATGGTCGTGCACAGGCCGCGCACCGGATCGACCAGTGGATAGCGCTCGGACCCCAGCTTGGGCCCGCACGGTACCGGCGGCATCGCAAAGCGTGCGGGATCGAGGTTGCCCAACACAAGCGGCGTGGGCGGATTGAGCGCGCCGCCCGCATGCCCGATGCAGCCCAGCAGCACATCGACCAAGCAGATAGCGCGCGCGGTCTGGGTGCTATTGGCATACGCGATACCGATGCCGCCATGAAAGCCCGCATCCACCACAGCGGCAGGCGCGGCGGCAGCCAGATCGCGCGCCGTGGCGACAATCTCTGCGGCCGGCACGTCGCACATCGACTCGGCCCACTCGGGCGTCCAAGCATGGGCCGCCTGTGCCAACTCGTCAAAACCCGTGGTATAGCGGTCCACGAACTCGTGGTCGTACAGGCCCTCGGCAATCAACACGTGGACAATACCCAACAGCAGCGCCAAGTCGCAGCCCGGGCGCACGCGCAGCCAGCGGTCGGCAAGCGCGGCCGAGCCGCTGCGCCGGGGGTCAACCACGATGATTTTCGCCCCGCGCCGGCGCGCATCGTTGAGTGCATCGACGGCCCCCGTCGTCGACGAATCGACAATGGAACGCCCCAGGTACATGATGCAGTCGGTATGCGCCAGGTCGGAAACGGGGCTGTAGCCCAGGCTGTGCTCCCATCCGGTGAGACGACTTACCTCGCAGGCGCCATCGGCACCGTACACGTTGGGCGAACCCAGCGCATGCATAAATCGATACGCCCAGTAGCGGTCGAACGAGGGCACGCCGAGCGTCATGCCCAGCGCACGAGGGCCGCACTCGTCAACAATCCCTAAAAGACGCTCGGCAATCTGAGCAAACGCCTCGTCCCAGGTAATCGCATCGAACCCCGAGCCATCAGCTCGTCGGCGCATGGGGTGCATGATGCGGTCGCGCTCGTCAAACGGCATTGCCAGGCGATGCCGTCCGCGGGCGCACAGGGCACGCGCCGCGCACGGATGCCCCGGCACCGGCAACTCGGCCACCACGCGACCGTCCTCAACGCGTGCCGCAAAGGCGCAATCGGCATAACATCCCCCGCATGTGGTCACCACGGCGCGACCGTCACGCTTCACAGCAGATGCCATCTCGATTACCCCTTTCATCAGCCAAACACAACAGGCCAAAAGCCCGGCAACGAGCCCCGGACCCAAAAAGCCTCCCGCACGGCAACGCCCCGCGGGAGGCCCAACGTCAAACAGACGGTACCTTACGCCTCGGACTTCTTAGCGTAGATAAACCAGTAGCCGAGCGCGATCAGAACCGCGCCGCCCACGATGTTGCCCAGCGTGGCGGCGGACAAGTTAAACGCAATGCCCGCAGCGTTGAGCGCATCGGCGCCGGCGACGTCGGCACCATAGCCGCACGCGTGCATCACGGCACCCATAGGCAAAAAGTACATGTTGGCGACGCAGTGCTCAAAACCGCAGGCCACAAAGGCGGCGATGGGCAGCAGAATGCCCACAACCTTATCGACCACGGTCTTACCGGCGGTACCGATCCACACGGCCAGGCACACAAAGATGTTGCACAGGATGCCGCGGAAGAAGATCGTCACCCAGTCGATCGTCACCTTGCCGGCGGCGACGCTCACCATGGAGTTGGCGACCGCCTCGCCGTTGAGCTTGTAAATGCCGGCCATGTACACCAAAAAGACGATGAACAGGGCACCGACAAAATTGCCGACCCACACGACGACCCAGGCCTTGAGCATCTGGACCAGGGTGATCTTATTACTCTTGAGCGCGCAGACCATAAGCGAGTTGCCGGTAAACAGCTCGGCGCCGCACACCAGCACCAGCACCAGGCCCAGGCAAAAGCACAGGCCGCCCACGACGCGCTGGGCACCCCAGCCCAGCGTGCTGTCGCTCAAGAACACCGTAAAGAACAGACCGCCGAAGGCAATGAACGCGCCGGCGAACATTGCCAACAGAAAGGCCTTTGCGACCGGCAGGTTGGCCTTGGTCACGCCGGCGGCCTCGGTCTTGGCCTCGATCGCGGCGGGCGCCAGGCAATCGGGAGCGGGGTACTCCACCTTGGAATCTGCCATGTCAATCACTTCTTTCCTATTCAGCAGAGGCAAGCGCCGCTATAGCTCCTGCCCCAAGCGGACAAAGTGGGAAAAGTCGTTGGCGGCCACGGCGTCGTACACGGCGTCGACGGCCTCAAAGACCTCCGGGGACATGGGGTTGTAGAACTCCGTGTCGCCCGGCTGAATTCCGACGAAGACGATATCATCGCACGATTGCTCAATCTCTTCGATCAGAATCGACAAGGGAAGCGAATGCGTGGTGAACATCGACTTGCGGGCCACATCACGTTTGTCGAGCAAGCGGATGGCGCCGACGGGCAGCGCCATGTCGGCGGCATCAACCAAAACCAAACGCGGCGGACGCTCACGCTTGACCTCGATGATGTCATCCTCGGGCGTTTGGCCTCCGTCGATGGTGTACCAACCGGCGATGGGCGCGTCCTCCATCTTTTTGGAGAGCACGGGGCCGGCGGCATCGTCGGCGCGCAGCACGCTTCCCGCCGTGAGCACGATACCCGCAAACGGGGCGCCGTTCACGCGGCCATCCACAACGTGACCCATTACTGCAACCTTCCCGTCAGATACACGCCCGACACATCGCGCACGCGCTCCACCAAATCGCGGAACTTCATTAAGAACGCGACCTGCTGGGCATGCAGGCCAAAGTCGTCGTCGAACACCGAGATGCCGGCCTTGGCCGACCCGCGAAAACCGCGCTCGTCGAGCAGCGCATCGCAGGCCTCGAGCAGCGACGGCACCGCCGCCTTGTCGAGCTGGCACTCGCCAAAGGAGCGGATGGCCTCAAACTTGGTCTTGGCCTCCCCCTCCGGCAGCGCGTCGACGAGCGAATAGAACACATCCACCGGCACCGACAGGCGCGGCTCAAAGCAGTCGAGCACGCCGGTGTGGTGGCCCACGGCGAGCGTGTAGTACAGCACGTCGCAGGCCTCCTGGGGAACGTCTTCCTCGGTCTCCACAAACTTACGCGTGAGCTCATAGAAGACCACCTGGTCGGGCGCATGGCCCAGGCAGGGGTCGGCGACGCCCTCGGCGGCCTCGTCGCTTGCGCGCGAGGCATCGCCAAAAGAACCGCCGAGCATGCCGGGGCCCGCAAAGTAACCAGAGCGGTCCGTGAGCTCCATCTAGCGACCTCCGGCCAGCACCAGATCCTGCAGCGCCGAGTACACCTCGACGCGGCGCGGATCGTCCTGCTTATCGATGAGCAGCGCCATGGCACCGCGGATATCGCCCTTGGGCGCGCCCTCGAGCGTATCCATAAACTCGTTGGCCAGATCGCGGCCGTAACGGTAGCCGCTCATGGCGCGAGCCTCGCGCTCGATGGCAACGCGCAGCTTGTACGGCACGCCGGGGTGCAGGATATCGGCCTGCTCGCCGGCGGCCTCCACCGTGGTCTCGGCATGGAGCTTTTGGTCCAGCAGACCGAGCGCCATGGCAAAGCCGTAGACGGTCTGCGCAGGGCTGGGCGGGCAGCCGGGAATGTAGACGTCGACCGGCAGGATCTTATCCGTGCCGCCCCAGACGCAGTAGTTGTCGTAGAAGATGCCACCGGTGCAGCCGCACGCGCCATAGGACACCACGATCTTGGGATCGGGTGCGGCCTCAAAGGCGCGCAGGGCCGGCATGCGCATGGCACGCGTCACGGCGCCGGTGTACAGCAGCACATCGGCGTGACGGGGCGAGGGCACGACCTTAATGCCAAAGCGCTCGACGTCGAAGACGGGCGTGATGGAACCGAAGATCTCGATCTCGCAGCCGTTGCAGCCGCCGCAGTCGACACGGTAGACGTACACCGAGCGCTTGATCTTCTTAAGAAGGGTCGCCTTGGCCTTCTCGATGCTCTCGTCGAGCTCGATCTTGGTCGGGCGGTACTGAAGCCGCTCGGGCAAAAGCGTGGGTTCGGCCATGGTTACTCCTCCTTCGTATCAAAATCCATGATGATGCCCTCGACCGGTGCCGGACCGGCGGGAATCTCGGGCGCATCGGGGTTGAGCTCGCGGTCGATATACTCCGGGTTCACGCCGTGGCCGCCCAGATACTCCATGCCGGGGCCCTGGGGCTCACCGGACGCAAGCGTCTCGTTGGCAGCCATGCCGTGCGCGTTGCCGGTCTTTACGGCCGAGGCGGCGCGCAGGGCGTCGAGCTCGCGCTTGCACTCCTGGCACATACCGACGGTACGGGCGGCCTGCTCGGCCTCCATGCCGCCGGCCTTTTGCAGCAGGCGCTTAGCGTAGTCGATCTCCTTGTGCGGGGCAAACGGCCTACCGCAACGCGAGCAGTGCTCGAGCGTATAGACGCTCTTGCTGGTGAGGTCGTCCTTACTCATGACGGCCAGCTCAAACTCCTCGGTGAGCTTGATGGCCTCCATGGGGCAGGCTTCCTCGCAGCGGCCGCAGAAGATGCAGCGACCGTAGTCGATCGACCAGGTGATGGTATCGGCCGCAAGGTCGGTGTCCATGCGAATGGCATCGGCCGGGCACGCCACGCCGCAGGCACCACAGGCGATGCAGAGCTCGGCATTGTGCTCGGGCTTGCCGCGCATGTCCTTGTTAGTGGGGAACGGCGCAAACGGGTACTTGACCGTCGCGTCGCCGGCCTTGGCGTTAACCTTCCAAAGCTTCAGCATATTAGAGCGCCTCCTCATCGAGCGGAGCGGCTATGGTGCCCTCGCCCGCAAGCGGCGACTTGTCGCGCCAGACGTTCTCGAACTGCTCCTTGTCGAGCACGTGGTCGCGCTTGGCGGCGACATCGGTCACCGTCACGCGATCGGTGCAGGAGTAGCACGGGTCGAGCGAACCGACGATCAGCGCCGCGTCGCCCACGGTGTTGCCGCGGAACATGTAGCGCAGGACCGGCCAGTTGCTGTACGTGGCGGCCTTGGCGCGCCAGCGGTAGCACTTCTGGTTATTGCCGAGCATGGCCCAGTGCACGTCCTCGCCGCGCGGCGCCTCGGTGGCGCCAATGGCGTACTTGTGCGGGGTGTACTCCCAATCCGTGGTGAGGATGGGGCCCGACGGGCAGTTCTCGAGCATGGTCTCGATCATGTCGATCGAATCGTAGACCTCCTGGATGCGAACGGCGGTACGGCCGAAGGCATCGCAGGTGTCGGCCGTGGCGGCGTGCATCTTTTGGACGTCCGGATCGGCGTAGCCGTCGAAGGGATGGTCAAAGCGCACGTCGCGGGCATAGCCCGAGCCACGCATGAGCGGGCCGACCGGCGAGAAGTCACGTGCGATCTTGCGGTCCAAGATGCCGATGCCGCTCGTACGCTCAATGAAGTTGGGCGTGGAGAGCAGCACGTCGACGAGCTCCTGAACCTCGGAGCGCAGCTGGTGGATGGTCGTGAGCGTGGAGAGCTTCTGCTCGGCCAAAATGTCGCGACGCACGCCGCCGATCACGTTGAGGCCGTAGGTCTTGCGGTGACCGGAGAGCTTCTCGGCCAGGTCCATGGACTTCTCGCGGACGCGGAAGAACTGTTGGAAGCCGGAGTCGAAGCCCGTGTAGTGCGACGCCAGGCCAATGTTGAGCAGATGCGAGTGCAGGCGCTCGACCTCGAGCATGATGGCGCGGATGTACTGGGCGCGCGGCGGGACATGAATGCCCTGGGCGCGCTCGACGGCCTCGGCATAGGCCACCGAGTGGGCGCAGCCGCAGATGCCGCAGATGCGGTCGGCGAGGAACGTCACGGCGTCATAGTTCAGACGCGTCTCGGCGACCTTCTCCATGCCGCGGTGCACGTAGAACAGACGGTAGTCGGCGTCGACGATCGTCTCGCCCTCGACGAACAGGCGGAAGTGGCCGGGCTCGTCGGAGGTAATGTGCAGCGGGCCCATGGGGACGAGCGTGGTCTCCTTGCCCTTGGTATCGGCCAAGAACTCGTAGTTTTCCATGTCGCTCGCGGGAGCGGGACGGAAGCGGTAGTCCATGGAGTCCTTACGCAGCGGATACAGGCCGCTGGGCCAATCGTCGGGCAGCACTAGGCGGCGACGATCGGGCAGACCCTCGGGGATCAGGCCGAACATGTCGCGCAGCTCACGCTCGCCCCACACGCAGGCGGGGACGAACGGCGTCACGGACGGGAACGTCATCTTGGCGGGATCAACCTCGGTGCGCACGGTCACCCAGCCGGGATCCTCCCCCTCCATGGAGATGACGTAGTACACGGCGTAACGGCCGCACAGACTGCGCTCATCGTTACCGATGATCACGGGAATCCAGCCGTAGCGCTCGTAGTACAGGTAGTGGACGGCCTCGGGCAGCTTGTCCTGCTTGACGGTAATCGTCAGCTGGTCCTCGCACTGCCACTCGACCTTCTCGATGCAGCCCGGAACGGCGCGGCGCAGGGCCTCGACATGGCTCTCGCAGCGACGGGCATACACCTTGTTCTCAGTTTCAATCATTCGTTACTCCACCTCGCTCTGAGCGGTCTCGGTACCGAACACAGCGCGGTACATCGGCGTCGCGTGAAGTTCCTCGGTGCTCTGCTCGAGCACGATGCCGGTCGCGGTCTCCACACCGTGCACGAGGGGCAGCGGGGTGGCGATGCCAAACCACAAGATCATGACAGCCAGGATGATTTCGGGGATAAGCATGAGCACCGGGGCCTCATGCTTATCCATGCCCTGGGGCGCATGACCGAATACCGACTTGAGTGCGATGCGGGTGAGCGCGGATATGGCCACGGTAAGACCGAGGGCGACCACGACGACCAGCCACATGGGACCGGCGGTAACACCGGCGACAAAAGTCAGGAACTCGGAGATAAACATGCCAAAGGGCGGGAAGGCACCAAGACCGAGCAGCGCCAGGACGGCGAGCGCGGCGGTTGCGGGGGCAACCTCGACGACACCCTGGATCTTGGCCAGGCTACGCGTGCCAAAGGCGTGCTGAATGTTGCCGGACACGCAGAAGGCAAGCGTCTTGGTAAAGCCGTGGAACACGCAGTGCAGCAGGGCCGCGGCGATACCCAGCGGGCCACCGATACCCAGGCACAGGGCGATAACGCCCACGTTCTCCACAGACGAGTACGCAAAGCGGCGCTTGAGGTCGTCCTGGCGGAACATAGAAAGTGCCGCCACCAAAATGGACAGCGTGCCGACGATCAACAGCAAAAGCTGCGGATACTCGGCGCCCACGGCCTGGATAGTAAAGCCGTAGAAGCGCATGATCACAAGCATGGCGCACTTAAGCAGCACGCCCGAGAGCAGGGCCGAGACAGGGCTCGGGGCCTGGGAGTGGGCATCGGGCAGCCAAGTGTGCATGGGGAACAGGCCGGCCTTGGTGCCAAAGCCGATCACGACAAATGCAAAGGCGAGGCGCATGAGCGTCGGGTCGAACTGGTCGGCATACGGCAGCACGCACGACAGGAATGCGGCCTCGTGGGCGTTGGGAATCACGTCGGCGGCGTTGGCGTAGATCAGCAGCGTACCGAACAGGCCAAAGGCCACGCCGGCGGTGCAGACCATCGCATACTTCCAAGAAGCCTCGAGGGCCGTCTTGTTCTTGTAGATACCCACGAGGAACACGGTGGAAAGCGTGGTTGCCTCCACGGCAGCCCACGTGAGGATCATGTTGTTGGACAGGCACGCGAGCAGCATGGTGAACACAAACAGGCTAAACAGCGCAAAATACTGCTTGGCGCGCTCGGCGGGCATGGAGCCCTCCTCGATATCGGCCTTTACATAGGAAAGCGAGAACAGCCCGGTAAGAAAACCGATAAAGCCGATGAGCAGCACAAAGATGGCACCCAGCGAATCGAGGTGGAACCACAGGCCAAGAGCGCTCGCGGTTTCGCCGCTCATAAGGACGTCACCGGCCGTCATAATCGACAGCACCAGGACGGCTGCGACGGAGACCAGGTTGAGACCGGCAAACACGTTATAGGACGTGTTCTTGGGCAAAAACGCCATGACCAGCGAGAACACCAAAGGAGTCGCGAGCAGGGCGAGAATCAACGTTTCCATGGACTACCCCCTCAGCTCGGACAGGTCGCGCGCATCGAGCGAGTGGGAGTCGTCCCAAATGCGACGCACGACGATGGACATGATGATGACGGCAAAGATGGCGTCGGTGGCGATACCGATCTCGATGATCTCGGGAGCGGTGGGGGCCAAAAGCGCGAGCGTCACGTGGCTGCCGTTTTCCATAAGGCAGTATCCAAAAATCTGCTTCATGATGTTGCGCTGCGAGATGATGCAGGTAAGGCCCACAAAGAAGTGAGCGAAGCTAATGGCGAGCGCAGGCGTTGCGACCTCGGCCGTGGGCAGGCTGATCTGCGTCACGACGGCAAAGCAGATCGCGACCTCGACGGCGATGATGCAAATGGCCCACGCGGGCTTAAGGCCGGCCTTGAGCGATGCATCGCTCGGCTCGCCCATCTTCTTATATGCGCGGTTGAGGATATAAGGAACCAGGACGACCTTGGTGATAAAGGCGGATCCGGCCCACATAAGCAGCTCCTGCGCACCGGTAGTGGCACCGAGCGTAGCGAGCAGTCCCACGAGCACCAGCGACTGCACCGCATACCAGCGGATGGCGTGCTTGATGTTCTTGGAGACGACCACCATGGTGGACGTGACGATCAGAAGGCCGCCAAGGATGTTGACGATCGAATAACCCATGTCGTTCTACCTCCTAACCGATCCAGCTGGCCGAAAGCGGGCCGCTGACGATGACCATGATGATGAGCACGATGAACACGAACGCCATCGCGCGGGGAAGCGGGGCTCCCGCTGCGACCTCTTCGCTCGGCTCGCCGGGCAGGCAATAGCCCATCCACTTGAGGAACCAGGCGAAGGTGGCGACGGTCTCGGCGACCATGATGCACACGAGCACCAGGATCGCGACGTTGCCGGCACCCACGGAAAAGCCGCCGGCGATAATCTGGAACTTCGAGAAGAACGTGTTCATGGGCGGCACGCCGGCAATGGCGAGCGCCGCGACACCAAAGCCCACGCCCGAGATCGGGTACTTCTTTACGATGCCGCGAAGCTTGGGCAGCATACGCGTGCCGAGCGTAAAGGAGAACGAACCGGCGATCAGGAAGAACAGCGTCTTGGCGAAGGCATGGTTAAAGATGTGGCACACGGCGCCATCGAAGGCGAGCTGGCTACCAAAGACCGAAAGGCCCAGACCAAAGAACACGTAGGAGAGCTGGGCGATCGTGGAGAAGGCCAGCAGACGCTTCATGTCCTTTTGCGGCAGGTACATAAGGAAACCAAAGAGCATAGTGACCATAGCGTCGACAATGGCGACCCAGCCCACAATCTCGGGGACCTCTCCGGCAGAGACGAGCGCGCGTGCGAACACGCACACGCCGACCTTGACCATCGAGGCGCCATGCAGGTAGGCCGAGACAGGCGTCGGGGCCTCCATGGCCGAAGGCAGCCACATGTACATGGGGACCTGTGCGGACTTGGCCCAGGCCGCAAACAACACGAGCAAAAGGACGATAGCCTTGAGCTTGGCGTCGAGGCCGGCAATCGCGGTGATGGCGAAGGTGCCGGTGTGGGCAAACACGATGGCGGCACCCAGATACAGGCCGAGTGCACCGATATGCGTGATAATCAGAGCCTTCATGCCGGCCTTCTTGGCCGTAGGCGACATGTAGTAGCTAATGAGGCCCCAAGAGCACGCACCCGTGATCTCAAAGAACACGAGCTGGCCCAAAAGGGTCGAGCTGTACACGAGGCCGGCCATGGCACCGATGAAGGTCGCGAGGTACGCGTAGAAGCGACGACGCGGCGCATCGGGATGCTCACGGTTATTCTCGCTCATATAGGGAATCGAATAGATCACGACAAGCAGGCCGATGCCCACAAAGGCGGGCGCGAGCAACGTGCTCATGCGATCGAAGGTGAATCCCATGACGAGGGTCTGCCCAAACGAGATCAGGGGGACCTGCGTGTCGGGCATGCCGGCGCCGGCGAAATTCGCGGCGAGGGCGATGGTGCAGACCGTCGAGACGGCGGCACCCAAAACGCTGAACCACTTGGCGTACGGACGGGGGAACAGGGCGACGAGCACCGAGGCCACCATCGGGGCCGCGATAGCGACCAAGCCGAGAAGGGACAGACTGACTGCAAATGACATTGTTTCTCCCTTCTCCTACACGCCGACGACCACGAAGACAAACGCCAGAACGGCGATGCCCACGACAGCCCAGGTCTGATTGCCGAGCACCTTAAAACGCGAGCGCGAGCAGGAGTTCTCGATCACGCCGCATACGACAAAGTCGATCAGGCACTTCACCAGGAAGATGACCGCGCCCAGAACGGCGGCGGCGCCCACGGTCGCGGGCTCGCCCCAGGGGACGAAGATCGCGCAGAACCAGGCGACGACCAGGACCTGTTTCATGGACATGGCAAGCTTGGCCATGGCGAGCGACGGGCCGGAAAGCTCGGCGAGCGGGCCTTCCTGAAGCTCCTGCTCGGCCTCGGCCTGGTCAAACGGCAGCTTGCCGAGCTCCATGTAGCAGGCGATCGCAAAGGCGATGCCGGCGAGGATCACGGCGACCGGCGCGTCGATGGCGCCCGTCATGATGTGCTGACCCATGGTGGCGATGTCGGTGGAGCCGCACACCAGGGCGGCGGCAAACAGCGCCAGCAGCATGGACGGCTCGATGAGCACGCTCATGAGCAGCTCGCGGACGCCGCCGATACCGGCGTAGGCGTTGGACGAATCCACACCGCAGAGGGCGAAGAAGAAGCGGGCGAGCGCCAGGCTGTACATGATGGTGATGGCGTCACCAAAGACCGGGATGGGGCTTTGTGCCGTAAAGAGCGGCAGGCCCATCGCAAGCATAAAGGCGACGGCGAAGAACAGCGGCGGCATAATGCGCAGCGCAAAGCTCGCGTCCTCGCTCTGGGACTCGGGGCGCGCAAAGAGCTTGGCCAGGTCGCGGTAGTCCTGCATGATGCTGGGGCCGCGACGGTTGTGCATCTTGGCGCGGATCACGCGGCCGAGACCGGAGAAGAACGGCGCGACGGCCATAACGACCACGCCCTGCAGAACGGCAAGTACGATGTTGTTCATGCTCTCCCCTCCTTAACCCATTTGCACGGCGAGCACGAGGAACACCACGAGTGCCGCGACGATGTAGCAGATATAGATGCTGTAGTTGCCGCCCTCGAGCTTAGTCGCGAGGTCGGCGAGCTTCTCGACACCCTTATGCGGGGCATCGACGAGAACCTTGTCGGGTACGGGCTCCACAGCCTCGGCCACACCGGTGAGCTTCTGGAAGAAGTGCGCGATGGACCAGCAGACGGCCGTGCAGCGGTCGCGCAGCGTGTAGAGCGGCTGCATAAACCAGGACACCTCGGAGGCAAAAGTCGTGGCCACGACGGGCATATGCTCGTTGGGAGCATAGCCGCATGCCCACGGCTGGGACTTCTGCACCTTGCCGACGGTCTTGAGCTTGCGATAACCGCAGGCAAGGCCGACGAGCACCACGAGCGCAATGGCGATCGCGGGCGTGGAGGTGGCAGCGCCGGAGTACTGGTTCATGAGCTCCATACCCTCGGCGGCAAACACGCCACCGTACGGATGCAGCACGGACGCGGCGACATCGACCAGCACGGGAGCGATCACGGGAGCGCCAATGCCCAACACGACGCAGATGGCAGCGAGCAGGCCCTGCGCAAACACCATGGGGGCGGGAACCTCCTTGGCATTGGCCGCGGCCTCGGAGCGGGGCGCGGAGGCAAAGGAGACGCCATAGGCCTTGACGAAGCACGTGACAGCCAGCGCGCCGGTAATGGCAAGCGCGACGGCAGCGAACACGGCCACGATCATGACGGCCTTGTCACCCTGCATGGCGGCATTAAACAGCGACTGGTAGGTAAACCACTCGGACACAAAGCCGTTGAAGGGCGGGATGGCCGAGATGGCAAGCGCGCCAACGAGGAAGCAGATGGCCGTTGCCGGCATACGACGGAACAGGCCGCCCATCTTCTCCATATTGCGCGTACCCGTGGAGTACAGCAGCGCACCGGCGCCCAAGAACAGCTCGCCCTTAAACATCGCGTGGTTAAACGTGTGGTAGAGGGCGGCCATCAGAGCCAGGACGGCGATTCCGACCGAGTTGAGCGCCATGGCGGCCATGGAGGCACCGACGCCGAGCAGAATGATGCCGATGTTCTCGACGGAGTGATAGGCCAGCAGGCGCTTGATGTCATGCTCCTGCAGGGCGAAGGCCACGCCGAGGACCGACGAGATCGCACCGAAGACCATGACCATAAGGCCCCACCAAACCTGAACGCCCGAGGCGGAGAGCAGGTCGAGACCAACCTTGAGGATACCGAAGATACCGATCTTGATCATGCCGCCGGACATGAGGGCCGACACGTTGGACGGCGCCTCGGGATGTGCCTTGGGCAGCCAGCCGTGCAGCGGGATGATACCGGCCTTGGCGCCAAAGCCAAAGAAGGCGAGCACGAAGCACGCGGATGCGACCGCAGGACTAAACTGCGTGGCGCGGAAATCCGCAAAGGCAAACGAGCCACCGGCGAAGTTGGTCATGGTGAGGAAGCTCGCCATGATGAGCACAAAGCCCACGTGCGCGATCACAAAGTAGAGCCAACCGCCATGGATGGAGTTCTCGTTCTCCTCGATCACGACCAGGAAGTACGAGGTCAGCGACATGAGCTCAAAGGCGACCAGGAACCAAAACACGTTGTCGGCGGTGATGACGAGCATCATGGACGCCACGAAGGTGTTAAAGAAGAAGCCGGCGCGGCCCTTTTTGCCCGGGTACTCATCAAAGTAGTTGAGACCGTAGATCGAACCGGCAAACGCGAGCACCGAGATGAGCGCCACGAACAGGCCGGACAGCTGATTGAGCAGCAGCTGGAAATGGGCAAACGGGAAGAACACGATGGTGTCGACCGACGTGACATCGCCCAGCACGGCCTGGATACCGGCCACAAACGAAAGCACCGCGGCGACGGCGCCGATAAGGCAGCCGGCGGTCTTGGCGGCGTTATCGGCCTTGATCAGCAGAACCGAGGCGAGCGCACCGATGCACGAGACGGCAAGCGATGCGATAAACAGCGTCATGCTATCCATTCTTTACGCTCCCTTCTGCTTTCTCGGACAAGCCCTGGGCCACAGCGGTAACGTCGACGACCGGACCGTTTTCGATCGAGCGCAGGCGCTTGGCCTCGTCGAGCTCGCGATCGGCCGCACCGCCCATGACGGTCAGCGCCTTGGTGGGGCACGCCGCCACACAATGCGGGCCGTCCGGATCGAAGGCGCACAGATCGCACTTGACAGCGCAGGTGTACTGGCCGGGAGCCCACGTAAGCAGGCTGCTCAGGGACTTAGGATACGAAGGCGTCGGATCGCACATGCCTGCGACACCGGCGATAGACGTGCCATCGGGATGGATGGCTCCGAAGGGGCACGCGATGGCGCACAGCCTGCACCCGATGCACTCCTGCTCCTTGACGTGGATGCGATCGCCATCGTGCTCGATGGCATTCACCGGGCAAACCTCGGCGCAGGGGGCACCCTCGCAATGGTGGCAGGCAAGGGCGGCCGAAATACCGCCGGTCTTCACGAGCGCCAGGCGCGGCGTATCCTGAAGACCCTGCATCCGGTGGGCGTCGGCACAGGCGGACTGGCATGTTCCGCAGCCGATGCACCTCTCCGGGTTGATGTCGATGAAGCGGTTCATCCCCACTTCCTTTCAAAATAACGGGCCGGGCTCCCGAACGTACGGGACGCCCGGCCCAAATAGCCAACGAGAACGGGACTACACGATTTGGTTCACGTGCGTCTCGTCGTCGAACTTGGCGGCGCCGGGCTCAACGTCTTGGGGAGCGGCGGCGTCCACCAGAGCCTGCTTGAGCTCGGTGTACTGACGCTCGACTTCGCCCTCTGCCCAAACCTGGTCGGCAATGGCGTCGACCTGGCAGGCGGAGAACTTGTCCTCGGGCGTATGCGAGACCGGGTCGACCTTGTGAATGGTCAGCTCGTTGCACTTGCCGATCCACCACTGGTAGGTCATGTAGACCGTGCCCTTGTTGATGCGATCGCTCACGTCGGCACGGCTGTATACCTGGCCGCGGCGGCTGTGAATCGAGACGATGTCGCCATTCTTGATGCCGCGCGCCTGGGCGTCCGCGGGATTCATGCGGACAAAGCCGGGCTCGTCGGCAAGCAGCGCCAGCGTCTTGCAGTTGCCGGTCATCGAGCGGCAGCTGTAGTGGCCGACCTCGCGGACGGTGCACAGGATGAGCGGGTACTCATCGTCGGGAAGCTCGGAGGGCGCCTCCCAGTCGTGCGCCATCAGGTTGGCGCGGCCGTCCTTGGTGGTGAACTTGCCACCAGCGAACATGTCGGGCGTACCGTGGTCGTTCACATCGGTGCTCTTGACGGGCCACTGGGCGTAGCCGCCCTCGGGAGCCATCTTCTCGTAGGTCGCGCCCACAAAGTTGGGGCACAGGCTGATGCACTCGTTCCAGATCTGCTCGGTGTTGTCGTAGTGCATGGGGTATCCCATGCGCGTAGACAGGTCCGCGAAGATCTCCCAGTCGTGACGGCACTCGCCCTTGGGCGGAACAGCCGCGTCAAAGTGCTGGAAGCTACGGTCGGATGCGGTAAAGACACCCTCGTGCTCGCCCCAAGAGGTGGCAGGCAGGATGACGTCGGCGAGCATGGTCGTCTGCGTCATAAAGATGTCCTGGCAAATGAACAGATCCAGCTCGGAGAGCGTCTTGCGCATACCGGCTGAATCGGGCTCGGTCTGCACCGGGTCCTCGCCGTAGTTGTAGAAGCAGTGCACCTTGCCCTCGTCGACCAGGTGGCCCAGGTCGGTGAGCTTGTAGCCCTCCTCGAGCGGGAGCTTTTCCTCGGGCACGCCCCAAGCCTTGGCAAACTTGGCGCGCACTGCCGGGTCGGTGACCTTCTGGTAGCCAGGGTACAGGTTGGGCAGCATGCCCATATCGCAGGAGCCCTGGACGTTGTTCTGACCACGCACGGGCGCGAGACCGGAATTGGGTTTGCCGATCTGGCCGGCAACGCAGGCGATGGAGGCGATGGTGTGCACCGTCTTCAGGTTCTGCTTCTGCTGGCATACGCCCATGCCCCAGCCAATGATGGCAGAGGGCTTCGCCGTGGCGTACATCTCGGCAGCTTGGTGGATCAACGCGGGCTCGACACCCGTGATGTCCTGTACGGATTCGGGAGTGTAGTTCTTGATGGTCTCCCACCACTCGTCAAAGCCGTTCGTGTGCTCGGCGACGAATTCCTTGTCGTAGAGGCCATCGTTGACCAAGCAGTTGGCAAAGGCGTTGAGGAACGCGACGTTGCAACCATTCTTGATCGGAAGGTAGAGATCGGCGATACGCGCGGTTTCGATATGGCGCGGATCGGCGACGATGATCTTGCAACCCTTTTCTTTGGCTCGCACGATACGCCTTGCGACGATGGGGTGCGAATCGGCAGGGTTATAGCCGAAGAGGAAAATGCAGCCCGCATCCTCCATACCGGGGATGGAGCATGACATGCAACCTGAACCAACCGTGTCCATCAGACCGAGGACAGTAGGGCCGTGTCAAGTACGGGCGCAGTTGTCCACGCTGTGGGTGCCGATGCACGCACGCGTAAACTTCTGCATAACGTAGTTCGCCTCATTGCCGCCGCCTCGCGAAGAGCCGGTGGTCATGACAGCGTTAGGACCATATTCGTCAATTATGGCCTGCATCTTAGATGCGGTGAAATCCAGTGCCTCGTCCCAGCTTACGCGCTCAAGATCCGCGCCCTTAGTGCGGCGGATCATCGGGTGCAGTACGCGAGGAGTCAAGATCTTGGTGTCGTTGATGAAGTCGTAGCCGCTCATGCCCTTAAGGCACAGCTCGCCCTGATTGGTGATGCCGTTGAGCGGTTCGGTACCCACGACCTGGCCGTTTTGGACCAAGAGGTTAAACTGGCAACCGGCGCCGCAATACGGGCAGATCACTTTATGCTTCTCCATGACACCCTCCTTCCTTTCTCTGCTACCGATTAATCGGTACTTATTTGACAATCGTTGGGCTTGTATGGCCGCCCGCCTACGCCTCGTTTTCGATGGTGGCGCGGGCACGCTCGGCAGTCAGCTCCGCCAGGCGCTCCTCGTCCACCAGGGTGAGGCCCTTGGTCGGACAAGCCTCGGCACACGCCGGACCGCCGGGACGGTCCACGCACAGGTCGCACTTGAGCACGAAGCTCTTAGTCTGCGAACCTACGCGCACGTCGCCCATCAAGACGGGGACCTGCGTGGTCGCCACGCTCACGGCGCCAAAGGGGCAGGCCATGACGCAGCTCTTGCAGCCGATGCAGTTGTCCTCGTTGACGCCGATGCGATGGTTCTTTGGATCAAAGAACAAGGCGCCCGTAGGACAGGCCTTCGCGCACGGGGCATCCTCGCAGTGATGGCAAGCCACCGGTGCGGAGATCTCGTACGTACGCGTCACGCGCAGGCGCGGCGCGGCGATGTTACCGGGGATGTCGTGCGCCTCGATACACGCCGCCATGCAGGTTTGACACCCAATGCAGCGCGAAGAATCGGCTACGACTCGCTTATTACCCATGTTGTTCACTCCCTCCTGAATCCCTTGTCGGAGAGACCCTGTCGACATTGACCCAAGCCGCCCGTGGCCTGGCATCGACGTATCGAATGCATGCGGCGAAACATGCACTCGGTAGAGTTTCTCCAACGATATACAGGTTAAATATACGCAGTTGCAGGGGGCAAACTTGAGCATAGGCCCTGCAATACGGGTGTATTGCAGGGGTTTTGGCAGGTTGGAATTATTCTCTAGAAGCTATAAAGGTGAGTGTATTACATGCGTACGCCTCAGAGATTTTTACGCGCTCTCATTTTGGATGTACTACGCTTGTATTCGTGTTAATGGTTATTTACTTGAGTAAAATAAAGTAAAGGTTATAAGATTCTAAGATGTCGGTGTATGCCGCATTTGACCGACTATATTGCACGTTAGCTAAGGGAGGGCAGTGATGTCATCGACGCAAAAACGAGCCATCCTGCAGGTGCGCATTCGCGAAGAGGACAAACAGCATGCCGAGCGCCTCTACGACGCCATGGGCACATCGCTTGCCGAGGCCGTCCGTCTATTTGCCGCGCAGAGCATTTTGATGCGCAAGCTTCCCTTTCAGCCGGTCGGCGTGCGCTCAAAGGACGGCACCGCCGCCTATAGATCGCTCAAAGCATATGGGGACCCCAATCGCCGCTCCGAGGAGCGCAATGCTTGGATTGAGTACCTTGCTACAGAAAGCGACGATTCGATTTTGGGTCCCGAGGAAGTAGATATCCATGAGTAGCACCATCATCGACGAGACCGTCATCCTACGCTACCTGCTTGACGACGACGAAGTTCTGTCACCTCGCGCTGCCAAGGTCATCGCCACGCGCACCGCTCGTGTCTACCCCGAGATCATCACGCGCGTCGTGGTCACGCTGCGCGACGTCTATAAGGTTCCCCGCGTTGAGATTGCTACGGCCATGAGAAGGCTGCTCGATGACGTCATGGTTGACGAGCCCACCGTTGTCGCCCTTGCCATCAAACTCTTTGGCAAGACCCATATGGACTTTACCGACTGCCTCCTCGCAGCCCGAACCGCCATCTACAACGATGATGTCGTGAGCTTTGGCAAGCCCATCATCCAAGGCATGATCGATTACCGTCGCAAGCGCCAAACCGCTGCCGAAGTCCGCGACCGTGCCGCCGAAGCCCGCAGCCGAAGCACCGACTCCACCATCGACAAGCTCCGCCACCACGGTCGCCACTAACCGACAAGCAACGGCATCACCCGCCCCTCAACCCCATCCCTCCTTAAGTTGCGGTGAAATACGGACTATTTCATGCCTTTAAAGGCCTCAACAGTCCGTATTTCACCGCAACTTATTGAAGGTTGACCGCGAAGGATTTCGCTATCGGGAGTCGGCGTAGGGTTTTGTTGTCGGAATGCCGTAACCGCGCATCATGGCACCAAACGATTCCACGTCGTAGGTGTCCGAGAGTTTGAAATGAATGACGTTGTGGCCCATGGCGCGAAGGTTCGCGTCGCGCATGAGGGCCGCTCGATAGGTTTTTGCCGCCGTTTGCTCTGGCTCATTTTGGGCTTCGTCTTCAAACTTACCTAGCCCATGCAGCTCTGCCAGCGTCCATGAGCCGTCTGGCATCTGCCAGCCATAATCTGCTAGATAATAGCCAGCGTTTCCCGGTCGCGTTATCTCGACTTGAAGCTCAGGCGCGGCAACCCCAGCGAGAATCATCGCTGCTCTCGCCTCGGACTCGCCGCCATTGTCTGACCTGCCGTCCATATGCTCAAAAACGTCAAAAGCGCGCGCGATGCCATGCAACCCTCGGCAATTTGCCTGCGCATATGCTCGCAGTTCTTCGCGTTCGACATCGTACTCACGGGCCAAGCCATCGACATAGCCCAGCGCATAGCGAAAGGCGCTCGTTCGGGCGATATCGACAACCGTTCGATACGGATCCGTCATCGTAAACAGACCGAGCCGCCACACTTCGCCCGCCCGCCAGCGCTTGTATTCAACGAACTCATACGTATCACGCCTTGTAAACCGTGGCAGCAGAACTTGCACTTTATCCAGAAGCGTATACGCCGAGCCGATGCCGTAGAGCAGCGCTGCCGTCGATCCGCAAAACACAGCATCCGGTTCAACGACCGCAATAGCGGATGCCAGCTGGAAGATGCGATCTTCAACCCCAAGATTATTCCAATAGACCGGATCCGCATACACATGGTTGTAAAGGCGAAGCATGAGCTCTTCCTGCATAAGCTCGCGCGCACGGCGTTCATCCCAAGGATCAATTGTTATAAGCAGCTGTCCATCTTGATGAATTCCAAGGGCCGAGAATAGCATCCTTGTATATGACTGCGGAAAATGTTTGCCTTTATCGAGCATGGCCAACCCCATAACCGTCACGGCGGAGAGAATACCATTACGCTATCGCATGCTTCCATCCGCAGGCCTTGCCAAAAGCTGACCAAAATCTTGACGTCGCAGGTCAGAACCTCAAAAAATATTTCCGCTCTCGGTAGACGGTCGCCACGACCCTCCCAACGGCATCAAAAAACAACCTTACAAATAGTTGCGGTGAAATACGGACTACATGGGCCATAAAAGCCGGAAAACAGTCCGTATTTCACCGCAACTTAGGAGGGGATGGGGGTCCCGGCATGTATATGAAAACGGCTCTGGCACCAAATAGAGCCAAAGCCGTTAAAACTATCCTATGGAGCGGGCGACGGGAATCGAACCCGCGTCATCAGCTTGGAAGGCTGGGGTTCTACCATTGAACTACGCCCGCAAGATATGGTCGGGACGACAGGATTTGAACCTGCGACATCCTGCTCCCAAAGCAGGCGCGCTACCAAACTGCGCCACGTCCCGAAGGTGTTGAGCAGCTAAGGCATAAACCTTGCGTGTCCCAAAGCGAAGGAAATTATAGGGGAGACTCCCCGCCTGTGCAAGCGCAGAAACCCTAGCTCCTCGAATGTGTGACAAACTGGCTATGAACCAGACCGATCACAAACGCCGCCACAGCAACCGGTGCCCACGCAGCGCCGATATCTGCCAGCGGCAGCGCATCGAACGGCAGCCACGTACCCGCAAAGAACGCGTCGCGGACCGAGGTGATCACGCTCTGCACCGCGACCACGCCGCCGACCCAAACCCAAACCTGCGGATGCGCGTCGCAAAAACCGTGCATCAGGCCCATAAGTACCAGCACAATGGCAACGGGATACAGGGCATTGAGCATAGGCACCGAGAACATAAGGATCACGTCGAGACCCACGTTGGAGAGCACGCATGAAAACGCCGCGAACACAAAGGCGAGAATCGCGAAGGGACGGCGCATGGCCTCCTCGGAAGCCTCCGCTCCCCCTTCGACCACATACGTCTCGCAGAAGTAACGCGAGCAGCAGCTGATAAGGCCAATACACACATTCATGCAGGCGAGGAAGAAAATCGCAAAGACCACGACCGTGCCGGCTAGGCCAAAGTGCATAGAGGCCGAACGCGCAAGGATCGCGGCGCCGTTGGTGGCGTCGGGCATAACCGTGCCGAGCTGCATACCGGCAAGCGCCAGGCCGCAGTAGATGATGGCCATGAGCACGCCGGCGATCACACCCGAACGCGAGATCTCGAAGGCCACGCGCTTATCGTCGGTAACGCCGAGCTCATGGATGGTCTCGGCGATGATGATGCCAAAGGCGAGCGACGCAAGCAGGTCCATGGTCTGATAGCCAGTCAGAAAGCCCTGCACGGCGGCGCCGGCATCGTAGGGAGCCTGTGGCGCGGCAGCGGGACCCAACGGCGAGACCACGGCGGCACCCACGACCAGCACGATGAGCGCGATAAGCGCGGGGCCCGTAATACGACCGAGCACGCGTGTGATAACGCCCGGGCGCAGCGTGAGTGCAAACGCGACGACGAAGAAACCGACGGCAAACACCAGGCGAGCCGTGCCGAGCGAAACGCCCTCGGGCAGCAGCGGCACCAGCATCTCGAAGGCCGTGGAGCTCGTACGCGGAATGGCCAGGCACGGGCCGATCGCTAAATAGACCGCCGCGACAAAGAACTCACCGAACTTGGGGTGCACGCGTCCGGCAAGTTCGCGCGCCGTTCCGGCAAGCGCCACGGCGATAAAGCCCATGACGGGCAGGCCGATGGCGGCGATGAGAAAGCCGAGCATGGCGACCGGCGTGGCAGAACCTGCCTGCAGTGCCAGCAGTGGCGGGATAATGAGGTTGCCAGCGCCAAAGAGCATCGAGAACAGGGCGATGCCGACGGTGACGACATGGTCGGAGCGGAGACCGCGCGGGGCGGATGAAGCCATGGGACCACCTTTCGGGTCGAAACAAAAACGGAACGGGCAAAAACACCCGTCCCGCAAGTATATACGCTCTAGCAGGCTAAATCGCGCAAAGCGTCAATCGCGGTGTCGACTTCCTCGTCCGTGTTGAAATACCCAAACGAGAAGCGGACGACGCCCTGGCGCTCGGTCCCAAGCGCGCGGTGCATGAGCGGAGCGCAATGGGCGCCGGGGCGCGTCGAAATCCCCCACCCTTGCATGAGCGCATCCGAGATCTCAGCAGAGTCGATATCGCCCACGTTGAGCGACACGATCGCCGAGCGCGTCGGCTGGTCAAAGGCACCGTAGAGCTTAATCCCCGGAATCTCGCGCACGCCGGCAAGGAAGCGATCAGCGAGCGCACGCTCGTGGGCAGCAATCGCCTCGGCCCCACCTTGGGCCTCGATAAAGTCGAGGCCAGCGGAAAGGCCCGCAATGCCATGGCCGTTGAGCGTACCGGCCTCCAGGCGCGTGGGCCACCCCAGTGGCTGCAGCTCATCGAAGCTGTGTATACCGGTGCCGCCCATGGCCCAGGGCGCCACGTCGACGCCCTCCGCCACGGCCAGGCCACCGGTGCCCTGCGGGCCCATAAGCCCCTTATGTCCGGTAAAGCACACGACGTCGAGCCCCATGGCGCGCATATCGATATGCGCCGTGCCGGCAGACTGTGAGGCATCGACAATCACAAGCGCGCCGGCCGCATGGGCCATGGCGGCCACGTGCGCAATGTCGACCTCATTGCCGGTCACATTGGAGGCGTGCGTTACCACCACAGCACGCGTACCGGGCGTGACCAGCCGCTCGAGCTCGTCGTAGTCGAGCACGCCGTTCGCGTCGCAGCCCGCATGCTCAACCGTCGCACCCTGCTCTGCCGCCAGGCGATTGAGCGGACGCAGCACCGAGTTGTGCTCGAGCACTGTCGTGACCACGCGGTCGCCGGGGCGCACCACGCCATTGATGACGGTGTTGAGCGCCGCGGTGGAGTTGGGCGTAAAGCACACATGGTCTGCCCTCGGGCAACCCAAAAGGCGCGCGAGCTTGGCACGACAAGCGTGAATCGTACGAGCGGCATCGAGGGCGCCCGACGTGGCGCCACGTCCGGCATTGCCGAGCGAGCACATCGCCTGCGTCACGGCATCGATGACCGTCTGCGGCTTGTGCATGGTCGTCGCCGCGTTATCCAGATAGATCATCGCACGACCTCCCACATATCAATCACCGTAAAGCCCTCGGTGGGAATGCCCGCCGCGGCGAGTTCGCCGCGCAGCAGCTCCTCATCGGCAGGCAACGCCTTCCACGCCAGACCGCAGCCGGCAGCGACCTCCCCGGGCACGGGAATCGTTCGCCCGGGAAGGCCGCGCTCGATGCACAGGGACTCGCAGCCCATGGCGGCCGCCGTGGTGGGAAACGTGATGACAAGCGCCGGGCGCTTCTCCCTCATGACAACTCCAACCAATACGCTACGGGCGCACGACGCGCACGGCCTGCTCCATCTTCTCCACGATCACGTACATGTTGGTGACCTCGCCCACCGCAAGCTGGTCTTTAATGCCATAGTGGTCGAGGCAGGTACCACAAGTGAGAATCTCGACACCCTGCTCGGCCAGACCCTTCAGGTCGTCGAGTACCGGTGAGCCCTCGACGGTGAGCTTGGCACCGCCGTTATAGAACAGCATGGTCGCGGGCAGCTCCTCCTGCTGCGTCACGGCAAAGATGAAGGCCTTCATGAGCTTGTGGCCCAGCTCGTCGTCGCCGCGGCCCATACAATCGGTGTAGACGGAAATGACGAGTTTGCCCTTGCCGGCGCTGACATCACAGAAGGCAGCGCCATCCTGTTCGGGATCGGCCACGGCAACGGTGCCAGAGGTCGCCACGGTCACGTGCCACTCGGCGTCAGAAACCTTCTCGACCGAGGCCGTGCAGCCCTTTTCCTGCGCCATCTTGGAGATGTTCTTGACGGCGGTCTCGTTATCGACCGAGGTCACCACGGCACCCTCGCCATCGAGCTGTTTGAGCGCCTTAAGCGTCTTGACAACGGGCAGCGGGCAGGCATCGCCCATGGCATTGACTTCAATCTTGGTAGACATAGCAAATTCCTTTCGAAAGAGCCGTTCTAGAGAACGGCAAACAGTTACATAAACGTGCGGGCTAGCGAACAACGCGGACGGCAGGACCGCCCGGCTCCGCCTCGCACACGCGCCCGACAACGGCCGCGATGCGCCCCTCGGCATGCAGGCGACGCGCAAGCTCATCCACATCCGCCGCGGGCGCCGCGATGAGCAAACCACCCGAGGTCTGCGGATCGTACAGCGCGTCGAGCATGCCCGGCTCAAGGTCCTCGTCGGCAGCCACGCGCGGGCCAAAGAAGTCCTGGTTGCGGTAGGAGCCCGCGGGGATAATGCCCAGACGCGCCATGTCGAGCACCTGGTCAAAGAGCGGCACCGCCCCCGACGCAAGTTCAATCTGCACGCCCGAGCCCTCGGCCATCTCGCACGCATGCCCGATCAGGCCAAAGCCCGTGATGTCGGTGCAGCCGTGAAGCTCGATTCCCTCGGCCAGGCGAATCGGGGCCTCGTTGAGGGTACGCATCGAGTCAAACATGGCTGCGGCCTCGTCCTGCTCGATGAGCTCGCCCTTAATAGCCGTGGTGATGATGCCCGAGCCGATCGCCTTGGTCAGCAGCAGAACATCGCCCACGCGTGCGCCGCTGTTGGCGAGCATGTGGTCGAGTGGCACAAACCCGCTCACAGACAGGCCGTACTTGGGCTCGTCGTCGTTGATGGTGTGGCCGCCAGCGATGGAGCAACCCGCCTCGACGCACTTGTCGGCGCCGCCCGCCAGAATCTGACCGGCAACCTCAACGCCCAGACAGCTCGGGATGCACAGCAAGTTCATGGCATGGCTCGGCCGCCCGCCCATGGCATAGATGTCCGACAGCGAGTTGGCCGCGGCAATCTGGCCAAACAGGAACGGGTCGTCGACCATTGGCGGGAAGAAGTCGATAGACTGCACGAGCCCCAGGTTCTCCCCTACGCGGAAGACGCTCGCATCGTCGGAGGTATCGAACCCCACGAGCAGATTGTCATTGGGCACATTTGGCAAGTCGCCCAGGACCTGGGCGAGGGCTCCGGGAGCCAACTTAGCGGCTCAACCGCTCGCGGCAGTCATAAACGTGAGCCTCATGGTGTCCTTAGCCATACGAACCCCCTTCCAACAAATCAACGACTTTAAGTATACGCGCCAGGCACGCTTTCCAAGAGACCGCCGACGGCTCGAACGTCGAAGGCGGAGCCGCAAGCGCCTGCGCGATAGCATCTGCCAGTGCGCGCTCAAACAACGGAAGGTCGGCCGCCACGGGCGTGTCGACATCCGTCATACGCGGCGACGCCACCCACGTCACGGGAGCACCGGGAAGCATCGCCTCCATCCAGGGACGAACGCCGGGCAAATCGGTCGCCACAACTTTGCAGCCGCACGCGAGGGCCTCGATCGTCACGAGCGGCAGACCCTCGTAAAACGAAGGCAGCACAAAGACGTCGGAACTGCGGTAGGCACGCACGAGCCCATCGCTATCCAGGCGCCCCGCCAGCGACACCGGCACATCCGAGGCCGCGGTCAAGTGCTCGATACGCGCGTACTCGGCATCGTCCCCGCGGCCGCCCACAAGTACCAAGCCAGATGGGCGGACGTCATCGTCAATCGGCAATGACACGGCTCGAACCAGCGACTCGACGCCCTTTTTAAAGCAAATCTTGCCCACGTACACAAGCGACCCCGGCTGCCTCGCCACGCTTGCGTCGCGGCAGAAGACGCGATGGTCGTAGCCCGTCCCAATCACGTGGATGCGATCGGTATCGACGCCGCACACCAGGCCAATCTGCTCAGCCTGCTCAGCATGGAGCGCAAAGACGGCATCGAGACGACGAACCGCACTTACGATGCGATCGCACTCGAGCGCATGCGAACGCAGCTGGCGCAGGTCGGTCGAATGGCACACGGCAACAACCGGCACGCCCCGGACGCACTCGCGTGCCAATGCGGTCACCAGATACAGGTGATGGCAGAGCACCAGATCGGGCCGAAACTCAGCCACCGCCCGATCGATTGCAGCAGCAAATGCCCGCTCAAACGCCTTGAGCATCGAAGGCGTCAGGTCACGATAGCGTGTGGAGGGATAGGGCATGACATCGGACATACCGCAGATGGGAAACGGCAGCTCGGGCGACTCGAACGGTACGGCAAACACGGCAGCACGCCGGTCCAGCTCGCCTTGGGTATCACCCGGTGCCGCGCCGCAAAGCACGGCGGCGCGATGTCCCGTCTCAATCTGTTCGCGCACGAGCGCGGCAAGGTAGGTGCCGCTGCCGGTGCTATCTGGTTTTTGTGCCGAGATATTGAGGATGCGCATGTCGCGGTACACCCCTAGGCCAAGGCGGCGGCGCGAATCGCCGCGCCGATGGCACCGGCAAAGCGAGCCTGGGGCGAGGTGGTCACCGGCGACCCCAGTAGCTCGCCCAACCGCTCCACCACGAAGGCGTTCTCGCACAGGCCACCGGTCAGGTAGTATGGAGCGCCCGCGGCCTGCCCGGCCATGGTCGCCACGCGCGAGACCACGCTGTCGATCACGCCACGCGCAATGTTCTCGCGCGGCTCACCGCGACCGATCAGGCTGATGACCTCGCTTTCGGCAAACACGGTGCACATGCTGCTGATCTTGGTGGGCTCGCCGGAACGCGCCAGGTCAGCCATCTGCTGCTGGGTAATGCCCAGGCGGTCGGCCATGATCTCCAAAAAGCGCCCCGTGCCGGCGGCGCACTTGTCGTTCATGGCAAACTTGGCCACGCGGCCACTTTTAAGCTGAATGACCTTGGTGTCCTGGCCGCCCACGTCAATCACCGTGCCGTGATTGCCGAACAGGCGCACGGCACCGGTGCCGTGGCAGGTAATCTCGGTCACGACCTTGTGCGCATAGGGCACGGCAACACGTCCGTAACCGGTCGCGACCACGCGAACATCGTCGCCCGTCACGTCATAGCCCGCCACTGCCAGTGCCTCGCGCAACCGCTCGGAAGCATCGACCGAGGAGAACCCGGTTGGCTGCACGCACGTCCACGCCACCGAACCATCCCCATCGACCACAGCGGCCTTAGCCGCCGTAGACCCGATATCGATCCCGATCCCTATCATGGCTCTCTCCCAATCTAAACATCAAAGACAGCGGCGCGTTCAGGCGCCTTAGCTCTAGGTTTCTCAGGTGCCGGAGATTGCCCCGAAAGAGGAGCGCAGCGTACTTTGGGTACGCAAGCGACGGTTTGAGGGGCAAGATCCGGTGCCTGAGGAAGCTAGAGGGTTTCGATGAAGGCGGCGATGCGGGTCTCGATCTGGCCCATGTCGCCGTTGCTGTAGTCGGTCTCGATCTTCATATACGGAATACCCGCGCCCTCGACAGCCTCCCGCATGCGGGCACTCTCCACGTTAAAGGTGTGACAGGCCTGTAGCACGCTCTCTACCACGCCATCGACATGATACTTCTCGCACATGGCCAGCGTGTTTTCCATACGACCGTCGTTGGGCGTCATGACCGAGCAGTTAATGTCCAGGTAGCGGTCGGCGATGGCGCGCAGAATTTCGGGCGCGTCCGGGTCGATCATCATGGCCGCCGTGCGCTCACCCGAGCAGTCGTCCATGCACACGACCACGCCGCCGTTGGACTCGATGGTACGACCGATCTTGTTGATCACGCCGCCCACCGGGCAACCGGTGATCAGAATGCGCTTGGCATCCGCCGCAACCGGGCGCTCGCCCGCGTCGTAGGCCTCGCGCAGCTTGACAACCTTTTGCTCCAGCTGCTGCGTATAGGCCTCGATATCAAAGCTGAACGTACCGGCAAACATAGTGCTCATCAGGTCGACGCCGCTCATGGCCGCCGGCTGGTTGGCCTGCAGCGCAAACATCTCGAGCTGGGCCGCACGCAAGCGGTTGCGACGACGGACGGCAGCGCGCAGGTCGTCGTCGGTAATCGTGATGCCGTAGAAGCCCTCGAGCTCCTCCTTGAGCAGACGACACTCCTCGTACCAGCCTTCACGCTCGTAGGCGCGATCGCGACCCTGCGGAAGATGCAGAATGTGCGTGCGCTTGAGCTCGTTGAGCAGCTCGTACATCTTCTTCTTGCCGTCGCAGGTGGTCTCACCGATGATCATGTCGCTAAAGTACGTAAACGGGCACTTTTGCGAGTAGGCAAAACCGTAGGTCGACTTGATGAGCGGGCAGAGGTTTGCCGGCAGCACCTTCTCGGCCTCGGGAATCACCTCGTCGGACGTACCGCACAGAGCCACGCTCGCAGCCCCCGCGGCATCGATAATCTCAAGCGGCGTATAGCTGCACAAAAAGCCGACCAGGCGGTTACCCGCCTGCTTATAATCCTTGACGCGAATAAACGCCGCCTTGCGCTGCTCGTTGAACTCCTCAAACGTGCGCGGCAACGGCTGTTCCTCGATATCGGCCATAGTAGTTCCCCTCTCTTGCACCGATATACCGACAATTAAACAACAAACCCACGCCATACCCAAAAGGAAGCATCCTCTAGGGAATGGCGTTGATAAGCTCCTGCGTATATGGATCGCTCGGGTGTGCGATCACGTCCTCGGCCGCGCCTTCCTCGACAAGACGACCGTGGTAGAGTACGCCAATCCGGTCGGACATATGCCGAACCACACGCATATCATGCGTGATAAACAGCAGCGCCACGCCCGTCGTGCGCTGCAGGTCGCGAAGCAAGTTGAGCACTTGGGCCTGAACGGACACGTCAAGCGCCGAGACCGGCTCGTCGCATACCACAAGGCGCGGTTCGCAAATAAGCGCCCGTGCCAGATTGAGTCGCTGGCGCTGTCCCCCCGAAAGGTCGTGCGGATAGCGGTCATAATGCTCTGCCAGAAGACCGACCGAGGCCAGGGCCGAGAGCGCGCGCCCATGGCGCTCATCCGCATCGCGCACGCCGGCGATAATCAGAGGCTCCTCCAAAATGCGGCCGACACGGTTGCGCGGGTCAAAAGCCGTAGAGCTATCCTGAAATACCAGCTGAATCTCGCGGCGGAACGGCTTGCGTTCGCGCTCCGACATCGTGGCGAGGTCGTGCCCGCGATAGACAATCGAGCCGGAATCCGCACGCTCGAGGCCACAGATCAGGCGTCCAGTCGTCGACTTGCCCGATCCGGATTCGCCAACCAGGCCATAAACCTCGCCCGGCGCGATCTCAAACGACAGATCGTCCACGGCGGTAAAGACCTGACGCTTAAAACCTGAGCCCGGCATGGGATACGCTTTAGTCAGATGTGAGACCCTAAGCAGGGCTTCGCTATCAACAGCCATGGCACTCCCCTTTCTCGACAAGCCAGCATTTAGACCGGTCGCACGCATTCACGGCAAACAGCGGAGGCTCCTGCGCGCGGCAACGCTCGTCCGCCCGGGCGCAACGAGGCGCAAAGCGGCATCCACAGGGTATTGCCGTAAGCGGCGGCACTGTGCCCGGAATATCCGCCAGCATGTCAACACGCTCGCCTTCGAGCGGCGGAATGCTCGCGATGAGCCCCTGGGCATACGGGTGGCTCGGACGCTCCATAAGGCCGCAGGCGTCGATCTCTTCTACGATTTGGCCCAGATACATGACGTGCACGCGCGAACAGATGCTCGTGACGACACCCAAATCATGGCTGATAAAAAGCACCGCCATGCCCTCAGAACTATTGAGGTCGCGCAGAAGATCCAAAATCTGTTTTTGAGTCGTCGTGTCGAGTGCCGTGGTGGGCTCATCGGCAATCAGCAGTCGCGGGTGCCCGGCGAGCGCCATGGCAATCATCACGCGCTGGCGCATACCGCCGCTAAAATCGCCCGGATACATGTCGAAGCGGGCCGCGGCATCTCGAATTCCCACACGCTCCAACAGCGATAGAGCCTCGTTGCGGGCGTCGCGTCGGCTCACCTTACGGTGGGCCCGCACGGCCTCGACGACCTGGGCCCCGACCGTCATGACGGGGTTAAGCGAGCTCAAAGGGTCCTGGAAAATCATGGCGATGTCGCAGCCGCGCACCTTGCGCATCATCTTGAGCGGACGCGCCAGCAGATCCTCGCCATCAAACACAATCTGGCCCTCATAGGCCATCTTCTGTTCATGCTCCAATAGGCGCATGACACTCTGGGCAAACACCGACTTACCGCAGCCGGACTCGCCGACAACACCAACGATCTCGCCGGCATCGATATGTAGGTTGAGTTTGTTGACGGCTTCCAGCGCGTTGCCATCGCGGCCCACAAACGAGATGCAGAGGTCGCGCACGTCCAAAAGATGTTCGCTCATGGGCTAGTCCTCCTTGGTCTTGGGGTCGAGGGCGTCGCGCAGGCCGTCGCCGGCAAGGTTCAGCGAAAGCACGCTCGCGATGATGGCCGCTGCCGGGAAGAAGATCATCCACCAGGCTTTGCGCATCACGTTCTTGCCCGCCTGCAGGATGTTTCCCCAGCTGGCGTCAGGCGCCTTGATACCCAGGCCCAGAAACGAGAGGGCGGCCTCCGAGAGCACGGCCTCGGCAAAGACGAAGGTCGCCTGCACCAGGAAGGGTGCCATAACGTTGGGTACGATATGCAGCCACACGATGCGCGCGGTCGAGGCGCCCTGCACGCGCAGGGCCTCCACAAAGGGTTCCTCCTTGACCACCATCGCACGCGAGCGCACGATGCGCGCCATGCTGGGCGTATAGACGATGGAGAGCGCGATGATGACGTTCCAGACCGAGGCGCCCATCATGGCCATGAGTGCGATAGCCAAAAGTACGCCCGGAATGGACATAAGGCCGTCGCAGATGCGCATGAGAACATGATCGAGCCTCTCGTTGTAGCACGCATAGGCGCCGATCACCAAGCCGAGCGCACTCGTCGCGAGCGTGACGGCAATGCCGACGCCAAGCGAAACGCGCGCGCCCACGATGACGCGGGCAAGCAGGTCGCGGCCAAAGTCATCGCAGCCAAAGGGATGCGCGGGCGAAGGTGCCGAAAGTCGCAACGTCATCTCCTGCGCATTGGGATTAACCGCCCACACCAGCGGACCGACGAGCGCGATCAGCGCAATCGCCAGGAAAATGCAGCCACCGACCACGAACCCCTTGTTGGCAAGAGCCTTCTTAAAGTTTGCCATCATGCATCGCCCCATTTGCGAGCGCGCGGGTCAAAAGCGCCGTAGGCAAGGTCGACAGCCAGATTGATCACCGAATTCAACAAGGCGACGACCAGAAGCACGCCCTGAATCACCGGATAGTCGCGACGCTCGATAGAGCTCGTGACCAGCTGGCCCAAACCGGGGATGTTAAAAATGGCCTCAGTCACCACGGCGCCCGTAATCAGGGCGCCAAAAGAATAGCCGACCGAGGTGAGAATCGGCAGCGCTGCGTTGCGCAGGGCATGGGCCAGCACCACGCGAACCTCGGAGACGCCCTTGGCACGCGCCGTCTTGACGCAGTCGAGCTGCATGGCCTCGATCACGCTCGCACGCGTCATGCGCATGAGCAGCGCGGCCTGAACGCATCCAAGCGATATGGCCGGCAACGCAAGATAGCGTAAATGGCTGAACCAGCCCTTCGATAGCGGCGCATAGCCGGCCACCGGGAGCACACGCAACGTGACGGCAAACAGCCACATAAGCATGAGCGCCATCAAAAAGCCGGGTATCGCCACGCCCAAAAGAGCAACGACACGCAAGACCGCGTCGGTGCGCGACCCATGTTTGAGGGCAGCGACGACGCCACAGGGCAGTGCAATCAACAGCGCGATGAGCTGTGCCAGAAGCGCGAGCGATAGCGTGGGGCCAAAGTGCTCGGCGATCGCCTGCGTGACGGGCTGCCGCATAAAATACGAATCGCCCAGGTCGCCGGTAAGCACGCCGCCCATCCACTCAACGTAGCGCTGCGGCAGCGGCTCGTTGAGTCCCAGGCTATCGTTGACGCGCTCGATCTGGTCGGCCGAAGCCTCCATGCCGAGCATCGAAGAGGCCGGGTCACCCGGTGTGAGATAGATAATCAAAAACACGACGACCGAGATGATGAGCATCACCGGAACCATCGCGCCTATACGTTTGAGCGTGTACTTCAACATGCGAGGCGTCTATTTCCCCTCTGAACGTGGACAGGGCGTGGCGGCCACAGGGGACCAGACCCCTCCAGCCGCCACGCCATCTATTGCATTACTCCGGACGCTTGGCGTTCCAGATGATGGCGCCGTCGAGCACCTCGACGTCCTCGACGTCTACCTGGGTGCCCGTGATGGAAGCGTAGTGGCAAAGCGGCTCGATGACGGCGATCTCATAGAGGCGCTCCTGAGCCTCGGCCCACTTCTTGGCCGCGGCGTCGGTGTCCTTGGCGGTGCGGGTCTCGGCCACGAGCTTGAGCGCCTTCTCGTCGGACAGGCCATAGAAGGCCTTGGAGACCGAGAGGGACTGGGCCGGGATGGGCTTGTAGTTGGTGGAAGCCACAAAGAGGTCCCACTGCTCGGGCTTGCCGGAGCGGATGTCCATAAAGGTCGCGAACTCGTAGCTGTCGACCTCGGCGGTGAAGCCGGCCTTCTCGAGCTGCTCCTGCAGCGCAACAGTGGCGTTGTACATATCCTTGTAGTCGGGGGTGGTCAGCAGCTTGACCGTCTCACCGGCATAGGAGGTCTTGGCCAGGGCCTTCTTGGCGGCCTTGGCGTCGGCCTGGTTAAAGTACTTCTTGCCCGCGTCGGTCGCCCACTGAGTGTTCTCGGGGTTGCCAAGGTTGGGATCGATGTTGAAGAGCTCCTTCTCGCCATAGGCGGCAAGAGCGGCCGCCTCGCAGTCGATAGCCATGAGGGCGCACTTGCGGATCTCCTCGTCGGCGAAAACGCCCTCGTTCATGTTGAGGAAGGCGGTCAGAACGCCGGCGTTATGGGTGTAGAGCTTGACGTCGTCGTTGCCGTCGAAATCGTGGTAGTTCTCGGTGGGGATCTCGCCAGCGATATCGTACTCGCCGGTCTCAAACCCGCTCACGCGCGTGGAGGCCTCGGTCACGAACTGATAGTAGATGTCCTTGGTGGGCGCGGAGACCTTGCCGGTGTAGCCCGAAGCCTTGCCGTGGGCGGCGACATAGTCCTCGTAGCGGGTGAGATGGATGTACTGGTCCTGCTTCCACTCCACAAACTTGTAGGCACCGGTACCCACGTACTCGGTCACGCCGGTATCGCCCGCGGCCTCGATGACCTCGGAGGGGAAGATGCCCGGATACTGGGAGTGGTTGCCCAGGATGATCAGAAAGTCGATGGCGGGCTCGGTCAGCGTGCAGGTGACCTCGTGGTCGCCCGAGGCGGCGAAGGTAGCGCCGGGCAGCAGGCTCTTGGCGCGGTCGTTGACGGTGAGCCAGCGGTTCATCGAGGCCACGACGTCCTCGGAGCCAAACTCCTTGCCGTTGTGGAAGGTGACGCCCTCGCGCAGCTTGATGGTGTAGGTCAGGCCGTCGTCGGAGACCTCATAGCCCTTGGCCAGCACGGGCTGGGGCTCGTAGTCGCTATCGAGGCCAAAGAGCGGCTCGACGACGTTGCAGATGACGTCCACGGTCACAAGCGACGACGTGGTGTGCGGATCGAGACCATCCGGGCTCGCCGGAAGCGCGATCTGCAGCTCGTCGCGATACTCCACATCCTGGCCGGAGGCAGCGGCGCTACCGCTCTCGGCGCCCGAACCGCCGCAGCCGGTGAGGCCGAGGCCCGCCATGGCGCACAGGGCAGCGGAGCCGGTCAGAAAACCGCGACGGGAAACGCCCGCCTTGAAAAGGTCGTTGTTCATTGAGTTCCTTTCGTGTCTGAACAAACGGACAGAATCTGCCGGGACGGCGGAAACCCTCGCCCCGGCAGCCATGCGAAGCCGATCGGCGCCCTGCGGTGCATCCGGACACCGATCGGCATGGCAACAGAGAAATCCCTATCGCGTGGATAGGAACACCCGACGGCACAGCTTGGCGCAGGTGCGGCTAAATCGTCTCGAGGAAGGCCTCGATGCGGGTCTGGAGCTGACCGGCATCCTCGCCGGCGTAGTCGGTCGTGATGTGCATAAACGGAATGCCTGCCTCCTCGGCGGCCTTCTCCACGGCAAACGACTCCATCTCGTAGAGCGTGCAGAACTGCAAGGCCACGTCGACGATACCGTCGGCATGCAGGTCCTTGGCCATCTGGACAATGTCCTTCATACGCTGGTCATTGGGCGTAAAGACGGCGCAGTTGATCTTAAAGTAGCGCTCGGCGATGGCGTCGAGCATCTCGTCGACCGTCTCGCCGGACTCGTCGACCAGGTCCTTGTAGTAGCGCGAGCCCGTGCAGGACTCCTCGCCCACCACGACGCCGCCGGCCTTCTCGATGAGGTTGAACAGCTTCCAGTTGGGCACGGCCATGGGCGTACCGGTGTACAGGATGCGCTTGGTCCCCTTGGGTGCCACGCCCTCGCCGGCCTCGACACGCTGCTCGCACTCAGCCGCCATATCGTTGATGGCTCCGGTCAGACGCGGTGTGTCGTCCATAAAGGCGGCCTGAACGGTCAGCAGGCTGTCGAGACCGCTGATGGGAGCAGGGTCGGCAGCGCGGGTCGCAGCGAGGCGCTGCAGGGCGCGGCGCTTCTCATTGACGGCGTGGATGGCAGCCTTCAGACGCTCGGGCGTGATCTTGACGCCGCACTCGTCCTCGATCTTGGCGGCGAGCTTCTTAACCTCGGCCTTCCAGGTCACGAGCGTCGACTCGTCGTGTACGTTGGGAATATCCATGACGTACATGTTCTTTTGCGTGGCAAAGAACTCGTAGGCCTTCTTCTTGCCATCGCAGGTGTTCTCGCCTACCACCAGGTCGCTCGACTCGATGTAGGGGCAGACCTCGCCCAGTTTAAAGCCGGCAAAGCTCTTGATAAGCGGGCAGGTGTTGCGCGGCAGGTGCTCCTCGACCTTATCGGTTGCCCAATCGGCACCAGAGCACAGACCAACGGGAATGCCATCGCAGGCAAGCACGATCTCCTCGGGCACGTACACGCAGAACGAGCCGACGATCTTGGTGGCCTCGCCGGCCTCCTTCTTGTCGAGCATCTCCTTAATACGGCCGCTGTGGATGTTGGTGGCCACAAAGTCCAGGTAGGACGTTGACTTGGGACGGTTGTTCTGCGACAGGAACATGTCCCCGTACATCTGGCCCACGGCGCCCAGCAGCATATCGTGGTCGGCAAGATTCATGCCGAGGCTCTCCCACATCGGATGGAAATCGAATTCTTCAGCCATAACGGTTCCCCTCTCGAACCAAAAACGGATAACAGTGGTATCGATGCACGACGGACGGCGATTGCCCGGCCGTGCTCAAACCCGGAATTTTAGGGAACCTGCTTTGCGGTCGATTATTTAGTTGTGCGTCGTCTCTCCCGGAGCCGTGAACATACCTGCTCATATGCGGCTCCGAGCCATATACAGGGCGCGCGCGGCAACGCGGCGAATGTATGTCGTCTGCGGCATGTGCGTACCCTCCTTTACAAGTTGAGGTCAACTATATCAACGGTCGTCGACCATGCGAACACCGTTGACATTCGTACGACAGCGCCGTGTGTCGTCGTTTAATAAATAATTATCTTGATTGATAAGAGTTTGCCATTCCTCATTCGGCGAACGGCAAGACAAAGCCGCCGAAGTTTATATCCCCGACGGCATTACCCGGCGCTATCGACAAACCAAATGGATCCTACTCGCATCGAAGTGCATGCGCAGCGTCTCGCCTGCTTGCGGCAGCTCGTCGACAGGCACGCCCACCTTGTTGACCTTCCACTGCAGACGCGTGGGCGCATCGCCGCGCGGCACGTCCAGCAGCACCAGTCGCTCAAAGCGCGAATCGCTCACACGCGCCACGTGCAGGTCGTAACTGTTGCGGCCCCGCTCCGCGCGATTGTCAACATGGAAGTAGCTTGCGCGAATGCCCAGGTACGCCACATTATCGGGAACCTCGCGACCCACGTTAAAGGTCATGCCCCAATCGAGCGCCTCAACTTCCTCGGGCCCGATCTTTCGTGCGCGGCTTGTGTTCTTGCAGCCCGTCAGGCGCAGTGCCGCCAGCGTCTGCGGACGGCGGACCACGTCCTCGACGGAGCCGATCTCCTCAACATGCCCGTCGTGCATCACACAGATGCGCTGGCACAGGCGGCACGCTTCGTCGATGTCGTGGCTCACATAGAGCACGGTACGGTTGCACACATCGAACAGGTCGAGCATGTTCTGTTCAAGCGCGCTCTTAAGATAGGAATCGAGTGCGCTCATGGGCTCGTCGAACATAAAGATGCCCGGGTGCGCCGCCACCATGCGCGCGAGCGCCACGCGCTGCTGCTGGCCGCCCGAGAGGCGCGCGGGATAGCGGTCGGCGAAGTCGGCCATGCCAAAAATGCCCAGATAGCGCTCGGCGAGCTTTTTGCGCGCGGCGGCGTCGCCCGCATCCTTTACACCGGCGCATACGTTATCGGCCACCGTCATGTTAGGAAACAGCTGATAGTTTTGGAACAACAGGGCGCATTTTCGCTCCTGGGGCGACAGGTTGATGCCCGCCTCCGAGTCAAAAAAGGTAACGCCGTTGACAACGATCTTGCCCTCGTCGGGCGTCTCCACGCCGGCAATGCAGCGCAGTGTGCAACTCTTGCCGCAACCCGAGGCACCCAACAGCGCCAATCGCTCCTCGCCAGCCTCAAGCTGCATGTCGAGCGCAAACCCGGGATAGCGCTTTTTAATATCCAGAACAAGCGACATGGCCTATCGACCTCCCTGCGGCGCCGCATCATCGCGCATGAGCTCAGCCAGCGCCTCGCGATCGATACGCAAGGCATCGCCGCCCGCCGGGTCGAGCGAATCACCCTGTCCGGTAAACTCTTTGGCCTGCTTGCGCTCCGCACGGGAAAGGCCCCGCTCGCGATACTTTTGCGAATGCGCGGTGTACATGTTGATGAACAGGATGACTAGGAAGCTGAACGCTATTACGACCACGACCCAAAAGAGGGCCACCGACGTATTGCCGCCCATCCACTCAAAGTAGATGGCGATGGGGATGGTCTGGGTAATGCCGGCGTAGTTGCCCGCAAAGAACAGCGTGCAGCCAAACTCGCCCATCGCGCGGGCAAAGGCGAGCACCGTGCCGGCGGCAATCGAGGGCCAGCCGAGCGGCATCATAAGCTTGGTAAAGATGCGACGCTCGGACCAGCCCAGGGTTCGCGCGGCATCGAGCATCTGCGTGTCGAGGCTCTCAAAGGCGCCGAGCGCCGTACGGTAGACGAGCGGGAACGACACCACTACGGCAGAGATCACCGCCGCCGGCCACGTAAAGACAATCGAGATGCCGTGAGCGATCAGCCACCGACCGACCCCAGTCGAGCGGCCAAATAGCATAAGCAGCAAAAAGCCACACACCGTAGGCGGCAGCACCATAGGAATCGTAAAGACCGAATCGAGCAGGCCCTTGATGCGGCTCGTCGTACCCATGGTCTTCCATGCGGCAAACAGGCCCAGTGCAAACGCGATTACCAGGGCAAGACCGCTCGTTTTTATGGACACCCAAAACGGACGATAGTCGATGTCGCCCAAAAAGGAGGCCAGAGAGGTCAAGGGGCCCTGCTCATCCCGCAACACGACAGACGATGCCTCTACCATTTGAGCGCTATCAAGCCAACGCGCACCGCCCTTGGCATCACCCGAGGCTGATGCAATCACCACATAGCGGTCCCCATCCGCACCGCGCTCGTCAAAGCCATAGGTATACCCGCCGGCATCAAACGTTGTTTCCGCCGTGACATACCAAGGAAGATCCACGTCCCCTAGCTGCGCACCTCCCATGCAGTTTGCGCTGTCGAGCTCACAGACGAGGGCCTTGAGACCCGATACGCACTCGTTGTCCTGCGGATCCAATCCATACTTCTCAACCGCTTTGGGCGATATCCACGCCACAACGCGATCGGCAGCAGGCGCCACTACAAGGTCCACGTCCTCGTCAACGGGAAACCGGTAGCCCTCAGGCTGGCCCTCCATGGCACGAGCGGTCCCCTTGGCCAACCGTTCAAAACCCTCGATCCCATAGGAAAGCCCATGAGCGGTCGCAGCAACCTGGGCCCCGTTCTCAGCGTCCCCAGCAAACGCAAATCCCGGCACCCAGCAAAGCGCGAAGGTTAAAGCACAGGCGACAAGCATGCGGAATCTATTAAGCACGAAAAGCTCCAAGCGAATACAAGGACGGAGTGAAACACAAAACGATGGAATTATCGCGCCAAGCCGCGCTACTCGGAAAGCTCAAAACCGTACTTGGCCCAAATCTTCTGGGCCTTCTTGTTGGACAGGCAAAAGTCGATAAACGCCTTGGCCTCGTCGGCATGTTCGGAGCCATCGGCGACAGCGCCCGGATACACGATGGGCTTGTGCGAGTCCTCGGGACACACAAAGGCCTCCTCGATGCCGTCGTAGCGGAAGATGTCGGAGCTATAGACAAAGCCAGCCACGCAGTCGCCCGTAGAGACGTAAGACGCAGCAGTGCCGACCTTGTCGGCCAGGGCCACCTTGTCGGCGATCTCGGGGGCGTACTCGCCGTCGTCGCCCTCGGTGCCGGTGTAGAGGCCCACGGAGGCCAGGGCCTGGTTAGCGTACTTGCCGGCGGGAACGGTCTTGGCGTCGCCAATGGCGATCTTGCCGTCCAGGTTCGCGACGTCGACGATGGCCTCGACCTTGGTGTCGGAGCCCTCGGCGCGAATAATCACAAGGTCGTTGACGAACATGTCCTCACGCGTGTCGGCGTCGACGAGCTCGGCGGCCTCGGCGTCGTCCATGGTGCCCTTGGAGGCCGTGATGAGCACATCGACGGCGGCACCGGCGCGCATCTGCTCGACAAGGTCGCCAGACGCCTTAAACTGCGTGTCGGCAAACGCAGTGCCGGTCTGCTCGGTGTAGAGCTCCTGAACCTCGGGCAAAGCCTTCTCGAGCGAGTTGGCGGCAAAGACCTGCAGCTCGACAGCTTTTTTGGAAGATGCCTTAGCAGAACCGGCATCGGATCCGGCCGGCTCGGACGTCTTGCTGCCCGAACAGCCGGCAAGACCAAGGCCGGCAGCGGCGACAGCAGAAAGCGAAACGAATCCGCGGCGAGAAACCATATCGAACATGTTCAACCCTTTCGAACGCTATGCCCGGGCACCCCGCCGCAGGCTTTATTCTGTAACTAGATTATACTTCCGCGCGAATAATGTTTGTGATAATGATTTCTCGTCTAATAAATTTCTTTTACCGATAACCCCGAGACGGCCGCACTGCCGCTGCATAAAAAAGGCGGAGCAGCCCGTAAGGTCGCTCCGCCGCAGGCAGCGCGCTTATTTGGCGTGCCCGCCGCCCGCCGTCATTTGGGCCGCATGCTCCAGCTGGTCGCTCACGGCCTCCCAGCTTTCGCGGGCCGCTTTCGTAGATCCCGGAAAGTTGATGACAAGTGTATACCCACGCTGCATGCACACGGCGCGCGAGAGCATAGCGCGGCGCGTCTTAGTCATGGAGTACGCACGAATTGCCTCTGCAATACCCGGCACATCGCGGTCGCAGACGGCACGCGTCGCCTCGGGCGTCACATCGCGCATCGAAAGCCCCGTGCCGCCGCAGGTGAGCACGACATTGGCGTGGCACTCATCGGCGGCTTCCACAATGGCATCACCGATCTCGCTGGCGTCGTCGCGCACGACCACATGTGAGACAACCGTCCAGCCCTGCGCCATGATGAGTTCCTCGAGTGCGGCTCCAGCCTCGTCCTGGGCAAGATCGCGCGTATCCGAGCACGTCACAATCGAAATCTTCAGCTCCATAGCATTCCTCCTACAACACGGCGCCCTCGGGCAGGTCGACGCGAACAACGTCCACGGCATCTCCCGCCTTGAGCTCACACGGTCCTTCGTCAACACGCAACAGGCAGTTCGCACGCTGCATCGTGCCGAGCAGCGCCGAATTCTGCGTCTTGGCCTCGGTCACCAACAGCTCACCGGTCTCGGGGTCGCGCAAAACCGTGGCGCGATCGAAGAAGCGACGATGCTGTCGCTTTTTCACGCCGTGTGTGAGCGTCGCCTGCTGCACGGGACGCGCACCCTCGGCAAAGCCGCGCATCTTACGAATCGCCGGGCGGGCGAGCATCTCAAAGCCCACATACGCCGCGGCCGGATTGCCTGAAAGCCCCAGGTAGGGCTTACCTGCGAGCAAGCCAAACGTGATAGCCTTGCCCGGACGCATCGAGATGCGATCGAATAGCACCTCACCCTCGCGCTTAACCAGCGCCGTCACGTAGTCATAGTCGCCCGCCGAGGCGCCACCGCTCGTAATGACAAAATCGCACTCCTGCACGGCACGATGCACCAACTCGGTAATCGCCTGCTCATCATCGGGCGCGATGCCGTAGAACACGGGCTCGGCGCCAGCATCGAGTGCTTCGGCCATCAGCGCCGAGGAGTTGGAATCGCGAATCTGACCGCGCGCCGGTACCTTACTCGGTGCGACCAGTTCCGTGCCCAACGAGATGATGCCCACACGTGGGGCAGCGTGCACCTTCACGCTCGCGTATCCGGCGCTTGCCAGCAAGCCGGCGCCCGCCGGAGCCACGACCTCGCCGGCATGCATCACAACATCGCCGGCATGGGCCTCCTCGGCGGCAGAGCGAACGTTCTCCCCTACCTTGGCAGGCGCCGAGAAGCGAACGTGCGAGCCCTCGTTGCCGTCGCCATCGAGTACGTCGACGATCTCGTACTTCACCACGGCATCGGCACCTTCGGGTACCGGCGCGCCCGTCATGATGCGGACTGTCTCGCCCGCGCCGATTGTGCCCTCAAAGACATGGCCCGCGGCCTCGTGTCCGATAACGTCGAGCGTCACCGGCACCTCGCCAGATGCCTGCGCCAAGTCCGCCGAGCGCACGGCATACCCGTCCATGGCGCTGTTGGCAAACGGCGAGATGTCGATATCGGCCACCGCGTCCTCGGCCAAGGGAAGACCGGCGGCCTGCCACACGGGAATCTCGACGAGATCGGTCGGAGCAACGTGCGACAGAACAATCGACTGCGCGTCCTCCAGCGGAATGAGTTTCTCTGCCATATGCACCTCTTAATGCCACGGCGCACAACAGGTGCGCCGATTCTTTATGCTTGTCTCAGTATAATCCCCCGACGCACGACCGCGACTCGGCCTGTACCCGCAAATACACCTGTCGGTTGCAGGCCGCGAAACAGAATGGAAACCAACCCACCGGCTCGTCGCGTTAGCCGCGTTTTATAATGCTTGCGTTGCAACCTAAAAGAGGAACGTATGGCTCATAACGACAAACCCGAAAGCGCAAACGAAGCGCAGGATCATTCCCAGCCGCTCGACGAAGGCGGTTTTTTCTCCCTGAACGACGTCATCACGGCAGGCAGGCATCAGCTCACCCGCTCTGAGCATCTCTTGGCTGCCGACACGCGCCGCAACGCCCGCAACCTACTCGCGAGCGCCAAGTTGCTCGCACTCGTCGTCATCGTCTCGCTCGCCATGGGCGTTGCCGCTTGGGCGTTTTTGGCCTCGCTGAATATCGCGACCGACTATCGCGAGCACCATGCGTGGATTTACGCGCTGCTTCCCGTTGTGGGCATGGCCACCGCATGGGTCTACAAGAACCACGGTCTCGCCGCAAAGCGTGGCAACAACCTGGTCATCGACTCCGCTCTGGGCACACGCCTCATCCATATGCGCATGGCCGTCCTCACGTTTGTGTGCTCCACGCTCACGCACCTAACGGGCGGATCGGCCGGTCGCGAGGGGGCCGCGGTGCAGATCGGCGGCACCATCGCCAGCAACATCTCGAGCCTCGCCCACCTCAAAAAGCATGACCACCACGACCTCATGCTCGCCGGCATCTCGTCGGCCTTTGGTGCCGTATTCGGTTCGCCCCTTGCCGGGGCTTTCTTTGGCATGGAGATGTGCTTCATCGGCAAGATCGACTACACCGCGGGCATCTACTGCCTGGTCGCCTCGTTTACCGGCTACTTTACGTCGCTTGCCTTGGGAACCGAGTACGAGGCGAATGTCATCGCCAGCGTTCCCAACATGACACCCAAAACGGTTGTCATCGTTGTTATCAGCGCCATTATCTTCGGTCTGACGGCACGCCTCTTTGCCTGGTCGGTTCGAACCGTCAAGAGCCTGTACGGTCGCTTTATCACCAATTACCTTGTTCGCGCATTTATAGGCGCACTCGTGGTTTTGGCCGCCTATGCCCTCCTCGATGCCTGGGACTACGCCGGCCTTTCCACGTGGCTTTCCGGCGCCGGATTTGCAGGCAACACCACCCTAGCGGACGCAGCCATCAAGTTGGTCGTCACAGCGCTCACCCTGGGCGCCGGCTTCCAAGGCGGCGAGGTCACGCCTCTGTTTGGCATCGGTGCGGCGCTCGGCGGCTGGATCGGCTGGCTCGTCGGAATCGACCCCAGCTTTCTGGCAGCGCTGGGCATGCTCGGCGTGTTCTGCGCCGGCCTTAACGTGCCCATCACCACCTGCATGATGGCCATCGACCTGTTCCACGGCACGGCCGCCGGGTTCTTTGTCATCGTGGCCTTTATCAGCTACCTAACCGGCGGGCACCGCGGCGTGTACCCCGCCCAGCGCATCATCTCACCCAAGCGCCGTTCGCTTATTGTGGATGAGGGCGGTACGGTAGCGGATGCTATCGAGCGCCACAACGACCTGATAGAGTAGATGTAATAATCGCCGTGCAGCCACAATCGGGAGCAATTCGACCTGAGCGCGACCGCACTGTCATGTCACACGCCGGGAGTCGCCCCATGCACGCAACTGATTTTGGTCGCACGCTCATCATCGCCAACCCAGCCGCCCAGTCGGGTGCGGCGCGCGAAGTTGCCGAGCGCCTGCAACGCTTTTTGGACATGACTGCACGCGCATCCCAGTTTGACCTGGTGCTGACCGAGCGCATGGGACACGCCAAGGAGCTGGCCGCCCAGGCAACGGGCTATCGCACCGTTATCGCACTCGGCGGCGACGGCGTGATCCACGAGGTCGTCAACGGGCTTATGACGCAAAAGGAGGACGCCCGCCCCGCTCTTGCCGTCCTGCCCGTGGGCTCCGGCAATGATTTCGCCCAGACGCTCGGCATCGACGATTTCTCCGGCAAGGATTTTGGCACACTGCTCACCTGCGAGCTGCAGCGACAGGACATCGGGCGCATTCGATCGTGGAGCCCCGCGAGCGGCAGCGGCGAGGCTGCCGTTGAGTACTACGACCAGACGCTTTCGATCGGCATCGATGCCGCCATCGGCCTTGGCACCACCGAGCTGCGCAAAAAGACCGGCTTGACAGGCGCGCCGCTCTACACCCTCTCGGGACTTGAGCAGTTTGGCCTACGCTATCGCAACTACCCCATGACAGTCAGCTTTGACGGCGCGCCCGCCGAGCGCGTAAGGGCGATCATCATGGCGATTCAGCTGGGCCCTACCTATGGCTCGGGCTATCGCATCTGCCCCGATGCCGACCCCTGCGATGGCATACTCGACGTCTGCTACGCCTGCGGCCCCGTTCCGCGCGCGGTCGCGCTTCCCATGTTCCTTTCGGCCAAAGATGGCCACCATACCAAGCTGCCACCGGTTCGCATGCGCCGCTGTCGCCATGCCGAGCTTACCTTTGAGGAGCCCGACTACCCCATCCAGGCCGACGGCGAGCCCGTTGTCGCCTCGCGCATCGAGGTCGACATCCTTGCCGGCGCCCTCCACGTCTGGCGCCCCACCCGCTAACCCCACCTAAGTTGCGGTGAAATAGGGACTGTTTTGCGACTTTAGCTGCATAAACAGCCCCTATTTCACCGCAACTTATGCGGAAGCTATTCGTCGCTGCCCGGCTTACGACGGTTAGCCTTTTTAATGGCGTTGAAGTGCTTGTCATTGAGCCTGTGCTGGCGCGAGCGCTGAGGCACCTTGGTCTTTACGCGTCGGCGCGGTGGACGCCCGCGACGCTCAAGCTCAGCGCGCAGCTTACGCAGGCAGCTACTACGGTTTTGGAACTGACTGCGGCTCTCGCGCGCCGTCACGGTAATTCCCGAAGGGATATGTTTCATACGCACCGCCGAGTCCGTCGTGTTGACGCCCTGCCCACCCGGACCCGTCGCGCGAAACACCTGCACCTCGCAATCGCGCGCCAACTCCTCGGCCGACATCTCGGCATAGCGCGCATACTCACGCCATCCCATCGTGTTCTCATCCATATCAACACCTCCCCTCATACAAAAAATGTGACAAAGGGAAAGTCCCTTTGTCACATCGCATACCAATCGCTTGTGTTGCGCGCTTAGGCGAAGGTGATCTCGCCGGTCTCGCAGTCCATATCGGCGATACGGGCCAGGCTCTCGACGCGGAAGCCGCGCTCGCGGAGCTTATCGCCACCGCCCTGGAAGCCCTTCTCCACTGCAATGCCAATACCGGACACCTCGGCACCCGCAGCCTCGCAGATCTTGATAAGACCCTCGAGCGCGCAGCCGTTGGCCAAAAAGTCGTCGATGATCAGGACCTTGTCGCCCTCGGACAGGAAACGCTTGCCAACGATGACCGGGTACTCCTTCTGTTTGGTAAAGGAGTAGATGGTCGTGGCATACTGCTCGCCGTCAAGGTTGATGGACTGCGCCTTCTTGGCAAAGACCACCGGCACGCCGCCAAAATGCTGAGCTGCGATGCAAGCCATGCCAATGCCCGAAGCCTCGATCGTCAGGATCTTGTTAATCTCGACACCCTCGAACAGACGGGCCCACTCGGCACCCATGTGGTCGAACAGCTCAACGTCGCACTGGTGGTTGAGGAAGGCATCAACCTTAAGGACATTACCGGCCTTTACGATGCCGTCATGGCGAATACGATCCTCAAGCTCCTGCATGGCGCAACCCCTTCTCGCGGCAACGATACCGCGCGATTAATAAACGTTGTTCGATAGTCTACCACGGACCGACCCCCGCCCGCCCCACAAGCCACATCGCACCATAAAGCTGCAAGACCAGTAGATAGGTCCGATTCGTGGCAAGCCTGCCACTACACGCTAATGACGGGCGCGCATCCTCACCAAACGTACCAATGTGAGCGCAAAGCCCACGGTAGCAACGGCCATCAGCACGTAGAATACCAAACGGAAGCCAAAGAGGAGCACGTCCGGACGACCCGCCACATAGCTCGTGACCGTCTTGCCCATCGCCGCGCTCGTCTGTCCATACAGGATGCGCGACGCCGCCGTAATACCCAGCGCTATGCCCGCATAGCGCGCCAAGCTGCTCAAGCTGCCCGCAAAGCCAAGCGCCTCACGCGGAGCCGAACCCATATACAGCGAATTATTGGGACTCTGGAAGATCGACGTGCCGCACGACATAAACGCGACGCAGCACACAATCATCAAGACGGAAGAGTGCTCGTCAAGCGTGCTCACCGCAAAGAGACCGCACACGTACACGCCCAGGCCAACGGCCGTGGGCGCTTCACAACCAACACGGTCGGACACCGAGCCCGAAAGCGGGCCCACAAAGGCATTCACGACCGGCATCGCCAAAAACAACAGGCCGGAGATATCGGAGCTAAAGCCGTGGGCATCCTGAAAGTAGAACGGCAGCACAAACTCGGAGGCACCGATACCCACGAACACGATAAGCATGCAAGCCAGGTTAATCGTGAAAGCCGAGCTCGCAAAGCAGCGACGCGCCGCCTCTGTCAACGGCATAGGGCGTTCGCCAGCCTCCGGCTTCACATGCGGCAGCGTATAGAGTCCCACGATAAACGAGATTACGCCAATGGGCAGATTGATAAGGAAGATGCTCTCCCAGGGAAAGCTCGCCACCAGCACGCCGCCGAGCACGGGGCCGCACATCATGCCAAGAGCCACAAAGGTCGCCAGAATGCCCATGGCACGGCCGCGCTCACGCGCCGGAAACGACTCGGTGATGATGCCCATATTGTTGGCCATCGCGGCGGCACAGCCAATGCCCTGCACGAAACGCGCCAAGATAAGCACCTCGAGCGAAGCCGAAAGCCCGCAAAGCAACGAGCCACCCGTAAAGACGATTACACCAAGCTGGAACACATTCACCTTGCCGCGCACATCGCCCAAGCGGCCAAACGGCAGCATGGCGACGCACGTCGCGAGCAGATACACCGAGCTCACGAGCTGAATGCGGTCGAGACCCACCCCCAGCTCCTTTTGCATCACTGGGAGCGCCACCGTCACGATGCTCGCATCCAGACACGCCATAAAGGTCATGACGAGCACGGTGAACAGAATCGCCCATTTATTCTTACCGTGGGTGTCGCCCTCTAGGGCAATGTGTTCGCGGCGCAGCTGCTCGGCAGTTTTCTCCATGTATATCCTTTCTATCGTGCAACGCAAAAACGGGACCCCAATCGCCTACAAACGGACACGATCGGGGTCCCGCCTACGGAATCGGAACTATGAGGACGTCGTCAGCCGAAAAGCCGTCCCACGCCTCGCACGCACGCTAGCCTAGCACTGCTCGAGTGCCTGCTCAAGGTCGGCAATCAGATCGGCCGTGTCCTCGAGGCCGCACGACAAGCGCACCATGTCGGCGGAAATGCCACAGGCAATGAGTTCCTCATCGTTCATCTGGCGATGCGTGGCATTAGCGGGATGCAGGCAGCAAGTGCGGGCGTCGGCCACGTGCGTGGCGATCTGGGCGAGCTTGAGGCTCTTCATAAAGGTCTCGGCCGCCGCACGGCCACCGTTAAAGCCAAAGCTCACAACGCCGCAGGTACCGTTGGGCATGTACTTCTGAGCGAGATCATAGTACTTGTCGCCCTCCAGGCCCGGATAGCTCACGAAGCGTACCTTGGGATGACTCTGCAGGAACTTGGCAACGGCCAGGCCGTTCTCACAATGACGCGGCATGCGCACATGCAGGCTCTCGAGCGAGCTGTTCAAGAAAAACGCCGCATGCGGGTTCTGCATGGGACCAAGATCGCGCATAAGCTGAGCGGTTGCCTTGGTAATGAAGGCACCCTCGCGACCGAACTTCTCGGCATAGGTCACGCCGTGGTAGCTCTCATCGGGCGTGGTAAGACCCGGGAACTTGTCCGCATGGGCCATCCAGTCAAACTGGCCGTGGTCGACGATCACGCCGCCCAGGTAGGCAGCATGTCCATCCATGTACTTGGTGGTGGAGTGCGTAACGATGTCGGCGCCCCACTCAAAGGGACGGCACATCACGGGCGTCGGGAAGGTGTTGTCGACCATCAACGGCACGCCGTGGTCATGTGCGGCCTTGGCAAAGCGCTCAATATCGAGCACGGCAAGGGCGGGGTTGGCAATCGTCTCGCCAAAGACAAGCTTGGTATTGGGCTCAAAGGCTGCCTCGAGCTCCTCATCGGTGCAGTCGGGGGCAACGAACGTGCAGGTCAAGCCCATGCGCTCCATGGTATGAGCAAGTAGGTTGTAGGTACCGCCGTAAATGGCAGAGCTTGCGACCACGTGATCGCCAGCACCGGCCACGTTAAAGATAGCGAGGAAGTTCGCAGCCATGCCCGAGCTCGTGAGCATCGCAGCGGTGCCGCCCTCCATCTCACAGATCTTGGCGGCAACCAAATCGCACGTGGGGTTCTGCAGACGGCTGTAGAAGTAGCCAGACTCCTCCAGGTCAAACAGCTTGCCCATGTGCTCCGACGTGTCGTACTTCCACGTGGTGGACTGGTAAATGGGCACCTGGCGCGGCTCCGCATCTCCCGGGTGATAGCCGCCCTGAACACATGTGGTACCGATAGTCTGCTCGCTCATATCTAGCTCCCTTGCCTGGGTTACGTTTTATTCGGTTCACGATACCGCTACCCTGCACCCCTCTCAACCCATCCCAAAGGTAGGTTGTTGGACAAATTGATCAGGGGTATTTATCTCAAGCCTTGGGCATTTACTCGATAGATAAAAATAAGGCATCCATGAAGCTCTCGATGATTACACGCACCGTCACGGGTACCATAAGCGGGTACACCGTGACCAAGGAGACAACGATGAAGCAAATCGATACGGCCCAGCTCGACATCACCGCCTGTCAGGCTCAGGCTGCCGAATACCACGCCCGTGGCTTTAACTGCGCGCAGGCCGTCGCCTGCACGCTCGCACCTGCCGTCGGACTCGACCCTCAGGTCGCCTTTACCCTCACCGAGGGCTTTGGCGCCGGCATGGGCGGCATGACCGAAACCTGCGGTGCCATCTCGGGCGCTGTGGCCATCATGGGCTTTGTAATGAGCGACGGCATGGAAAACCCCAAGACCAAGGGCCAGACCTACAAGCTGTCGCGCGAAATCGCCAAGCGTTTTAAAACGAAGAACACGACGACCGTCTGCGGCACGCTCAAGGGCATCGGATCGGATAAGGGTCCGCTCCGCAGCTGCCCAGGTTGCATCGACGATGCCATCGAGATCGCCTGCGAGGTGCTAAAGCAGCTCGCCGAGTAGACGGCATCAACATAAAACGACGGCCGGCGCGCTTGGGATCCATCCAAAAGCACGCCGGCTGTCGCCGTCAGAACTCGGCAAATTCGGGAGCGCCGACCTCGATCTCCTCGCGTCCCGCCATAAGCTCGCGCATCTTGGCGCAAAATGGCTCCTGCTCCCCCGCCTTAAACACCAAGTGAAGTGTAACGGTATCCGCGTAATCGGTATCCGAAACCTTGGCACCCGAATCCTGCGCCAAACGAAGCACCTGCTCATACTGCGGATAGGCCACACGCACGTCAACAGGCACGACACTCGTCATCTCAACGATCTGCCCGGCCTCCTGAGCAGCTGCCACCGCCGCCTGCGTCGCCGTGGTATAGGCGCGCACCAATCCACCAGGTCCCAACAGCGTGCCGCCAAAATAGCGCGTCACCACGCAGCAAACATTTTTGAGCCCCGCGCCGCGCAGCACCTCGAGCGTCGGCATACCGCTCGTGCGGCTCGGCTCACCGTCATCGCTCTGGCGTTCGCGTCCATCGACCAAAATCCACGCGGGAACATTGTGTCGAGCGTCGTAATGACGCTTGCGAACCATCTCGATAAAGGCATTCGCCTCATCCTCGGACTCAATATGGACCAGCTGGGCAATAAACCGGCTCTTGCGGTCCACAAACTCGCCCGAAGCCTCAATATTCGATTGCAGAGTAAAATAGCTGTCCAACAAAGCCCCTCAACAAAACTAAGCGCGGCAACAAACAGCCTCAATAATACGGCAAAGGCCGTACCGATTGTCAGGGTAACAAAAATGCCAAGTGGGCCTATAAGCCGGGTTCTGTCGTGAACGGTCATTTATCTTGTCTGTACGTTACCGTGCAGCTCCACGCACGCTACCCGAACGCGGACCGGGCCGGCCCATAGCGTTCCTATTCGCGCTTGCTCCGGATGGGGCTTGCCAAGCCGCCGTGTTGCCACGACGCTGGTGGTCTCTTACACCACCGTTTCAGCTTTTCCCTTTACGCCTTGCGGCGCAGGTGGGAGTCTTCTTTTCTGCGGCGCTTTCCGTCGGATCACTCCGCCCGGCCGTTAGCCGGCATCCCGCCCTCTGGAGCCCGGACTTTCCTCACGCGTACTGCAAGCAGCACATCGCGCGACCGTCTGGCCCACTCAGCAGTACAAGAGTGTAGCACACCGTTGTCACAGGCAATGGCACAACACAAGCGTTCGACACGATAAACCAAGAACCACGCTATGCAGTACAATAGTATCGTCGATGGGCAACGTCGTCAGTCGAGACGCGACCGCGCTCCGCACCCCTCCGTCTACTCGGTGCGTTCCCGCCTCCTCCCCGAGGCGGGATGTCGGCATTTTTCATGCACCAACAACCCAATAGCCCGTGAACAGCCTAGGCGGCATTGTACACGGGCGGCATCGCGCACCTCAGCAGCAAATGCAAAAAGGGACCCGTCCATTGCGGACGGATCCCTTAAAACAAGTGATCGTCAAACCGATTTACTCGGCGTCGGTCTCCTCGTCCTTCTTCTCGGAAGGCAGCGGGGTAACCTCGATCTCGACGCCCAGAGTCTCAGCAGCGGACTTCATGGACAGGGAGATACGACGACGGTCGAGGTCGATCTCCATGACCTTGACCTGAACCTTGTCGCCCACGTGGGTGACCTGAGAAGGCTGGTCGACGTGCTTGTTGGCCATCTCGGAGATGTGCACCAGACCCTCGATGCCCTCGCCCAGGTCGACGAAAGCGCCGAACGGGACAAGCTTGGTCACAGTGCCCTCGACGATAGCGCCGACGGGGTACTTCTTGACCAGTGCGCGCCACGGATCCTCGGTGGTCTGCTTGAGACCCAGGGAGATGCGCTCGCGGTTGAGATCGACGTCGAGAACCTCGACCTCGACCTCCTGGCCGACCTTGACAACCTCGGAAGGATGGTTGACGTGGTTCCAGGAGAGCTCGGAAATGTGGATGAGGCCGTCGATACCGCCGAGGTCGACGAAGGCGCCGAAGTCGACGATGGAGGAAACGGTGCCCTGGAGACGCATGCCAGACTTGAGCTTGGACAGGATCTCGGAGCGCTCGGCCTTACGGGACTCCTCGAGCACGACGCGACGGGAGAGGACGACGTTGTTGCGGTTGCGGTCCATCTCGATGACGCGAGCCTCGATGCGGGTGCCCATGTAGGAGGTGAGGTCCTTGACACGACGGAGGTCGACGAGGGAAGCGGGCAGGAAGCCACGCAGGCCGATGTCGAGGATCAGGCCGCCCTTGACAACCTCGATAACCTCGCCCTCGACGTTCTCGCCGGAGTTGAACTTCTCCTCGATGCGGTTCCAAGCACGCTCGTACTCGGCACGCTTCTTGGACAGGACCAGACGACCGTCCTTGTCCTCCTTCTGGAGAACCAGAGCCTCGATGGGATCACCGAGTGCAACGATGTCTGCAGGGTTAGCGTCCTTGCGGATGGACAGCTCGCGGACCGGGATAACGCCCTCGGACTTGAATCCGATGTCAACGAGCACCTCGTCATGCTCGATCTTAACGACAGTGCCGTTAACGAGATCGCCCTCATCAAAGTCGGTAATCGTACCGTCGATGAGGTTGTTCATCTCCTCCTCATTGACATCGTCAAGAGAGAAAATGGACGAGTTCTGAATCTCACTCAAAGGTGGACCCCTTTCGAACTACGGGGCCCCGATTGCTAGGACCTACAGAAGGGTGCGACAAGCACACAACGTTTAGGAACACTCGGGAGCCGACAGATACTAATGTGACGCTTATGCAATCACGTTCGTATAGGTTACGGGGAAATGAGTTCGATTTCAAGCGTGAACTGCGATTTTTTACTCGTGTGGAGACTTTTTCGTAATCTTATGAACACACGTCTCCACAACTTGACGATAACCAGCCAGGCATTCGGCTTTGGGGTAAAGTATCCGGAGCCAACGACTCTAGATTAAATTTACGAGAAAGGTGCCCGCGTGCTCAAAGCAGTCGTTTTCGATATGGACGAGACGCTTCTTAGCATCAACCTCAACGCGTTCATCCTTCGCTATTTTAAGGATGTCTCATCGATGCTCGCGGATATCGGGCGCCGCAGCCGCGGTGGCACGATGGCACGCCTCGGCACCATCTTGGTCGATCTCAACGCCAATCGCCGCAGAGGCACGGACAATCGTACCAATCTTGAGTTTTACCAAGAAGAGGTTGAGCGCCGGTGCGGCATTTGCCTCTCGGACCCACTCATCTACGAAGCGTTTACCTACTACGACCGCGAAGTCCTGCCGTACAAGAACGACGATGTCATCAACGCCCACGCCATGCCGGGCGCACACGCCGCGCTTCAGGCCGTACAGGACGCAGGACTGCGCTGCGCGCTCTTCACCAACCCCAGCTTTACGCAGGGAGCCATCGAGTGCCGCATGGGTTGGGGCGACCTGACCGACGCCCCCTTTGAGCTCGTGACGCACATGGGAAACACCACCCGCTGCAAGCCCGATGCCACCTACTATCTCGAGCAGCTTCAGGTGATGGGGCTCGAGCCGCACGAGGTCCTTATGGTGGGCAACGATCCCAAGCGCGACTTCCCGTCCCCCGATTGCGGCATCCAAACCGCCTTTGTGGGCCAGGGCAAGCCCAGCCGAGCCACCTGGCGCGGAACCATGGAAGACTTCGCCCGCGACTTTAACGCCGTAGTAGAAGCCTTCTACGAGCACCAAATAGCCGACGAACTGTCATAAGGGATAGTCATTGGGGACGTTCTTAAACGACTAGTCATTCAAGAACGTCCCCAATGACTACCCTAACTGCCGTACCGACAACAAAAACGCCGATGTTTTGGCAACGACAGACACTATGACCCAATCCGAGGGCACTAAAAAGAGAGGAGCCCCCGCTCGTGACCGCGGGTCGGGGCTGCGACAATGATGTTGAAGTGCC